>DATFIX010000323.1:0-6653 GCA_035269625.1 Natrialbaceae archaeon | reverse complement strand
GATCGAGGTGCCGGCGTTGCAGTATCGCGACCGACTCCGGGAAACCCGCCGATCCCGCGAGGACTGGGCCGATCTCGTCGACCCCCCTGCCCGGAACGTCCGCCTCGCTGGACGGGACTGCGGTGGGATCGCCCACAAGGTGCTCGAGGGGCCGCCGCGCCCCTCGATCGTTTCGACCGGATCGCCGCCCGACCGGGGCGTCTGGGAACCCCAGCGCGTTCACGCCGTCGCCGCGGCCAAAGCCCTAGCGTGGGAGCGCGAACGACCGGTCGAGCAAGCGATCGTCGAGTATCCCGCGTACGGCGTGATTCGGGACGTTCGACTCACGACCCGGCACAAGGCGGCCTATCGGCGGACCCTCCGGACGGTTAGGGGCCTCGACGGCCCGCCGCCACGCCTCCGGGATCGGTCGAAATGCGAGTCCTGCGAGTACCGCGGGGAGTGTGGCGTCCGAACCCGGACGATGGCCTCGCTGCTCGGGCGGTAATCCCGGCTCCTCGCGGCGACTCGAGCCACGAGGGTGCTCACGCCGAATCGAGCCACGCCTCGATCTCGTCGGCGATCGTTCCCCGGCGATGGATCTCGCCGCGTTCGACGTCGACCACGGTGCTGGCGGTCCCGCCGGTTTCGCCCCCGTCCAGGACGACGGCGGCTGCGTCCCGGATTTCGGGGTCCAGGTCCGCGAGCCGGGTGACGCTCGGTCGGCCGGTGACGTTGGCGCTGGTGGCGGTGATCGGGGCGACTCGGTCCAGCAGTGCCAGGGCGAGGTCGTGGTCGGGAATCCGAACGCCTACGCGGTCGAGGCCGGCCGTCAGTGCGTCCGGGACCGGGGCCCGTCGCTCGCAGACGACCGTGACCGGTCCCGGCAGGAAGCGGTCCATGAATCGCCGTTCCCGGTCGCTCACCTGTACGTACTCCAGCGCGGTCTCCACGTCGGGCACGGCCAGCGAGATCGGGTCGTCCCGGTCGCGACCCTTCGCTTCGAACACGCGTTCGACGGCGTCCGGGTCCAGCGCGTCGGCCCCGAGTCCGTAGACGGTCTCGGTCGGGTAGACGACGAGTTCGCCGTCGCGAACCGCGCTCGCGGCCGCGTCGAGGTCCGTCATCGTCCCGGTGGTCGGCCTCGCGGCGAAAAAAGCGTGACGCTACGCGTGACTTTCGATCGCGGCTTCGATCCCGCGGTCGAGGGTGGATATCCGACGCAGGGTCGCTCAGAGCGACGGAGACGGCGCGGATCCGAAATATAACAATTTTTAAATCGTGGCGGCCTACACTCGCACGTGTCGATGCATACACCGGTAGCAGCGTGGCCGCCCTTCGAAGCCGGCGTGGTGCCACTCGTACAAATACTCGGTATCGAACTCGGTCAGACTGCCATCACCGGCGTCGGTATCCTGATGATCATGTTCCTCCTCGTGGGCTCGGGGTTCTTTTCGTCGTCCGAGATTGCGCTGTTCTCCCTGTCGACCCACCAGACCGACGCAATGATCGAGCAGGGCAAACGTGGTGCGCGGGCGATCAGGTCCCTCAAAGAAGACCCCCATCGCTTGCTCGTGACGATCCTCGTCGGGAACAACCTGGTCAACATCACGATGTCCTCGATTTCGACGACCATCGTCGGGTTCTACTTCGACCCGGGGACGGCAGTCCTCGTCTCGTCGCTCGGAATCACGTCGATGGTTCTGGTATTCGGCGAGACCGCACCCAAATCCTACGCCGTCGAGAACACCGAATTGCACGCACGGCGGGTCGCCCGAGGGCTGAAAATCGTCGAGAAGCCGCTCTGGCCGCTCATCACCTTCTTCTACTATCTGACGAGCATCGTCAACAGGGTCACGGGCGGCAGCCCGTCCATGGAGTCGTCGTACGTCACTCGCGACGAAATTCGGAACATTATCCGGACCGGCGAGCGCGAGGGCGTTCTCGACGAGGAGGAACGCGAGATGCTCCACCGGACGCTCCGGTTCAACAACACGATCGCCAAGGAGGTCATGACCCCCCGCCTCGACATGACCGCCGTCTCGAAGGACGCGACCATCGAGGAGGCCATCGAGACCTGCGTCCAGAGCGGACACGCCCGCCTGCCGGTCTACGAGGGGAGCCTCGACAACGTCATCGGCGTCGCCCACATCCGCGACCTCGTGCGCGACCTGAACTACGGCGAAGCCTCGCCGGAGGACCTCGAAATGGCCGACATGATCAATCCGACCCTCCACGTCCCCGAGTCCAAGAACGTCGACGAGTTGCTCTCGGAGATGCGGGAAAACCGGATGCACATGGCCATCGTCATCGACGAGTTCGGCACCACCGAGGGGCTGGTGACCATGGAGGACATCCTCGAGGAACTCGTCGGCGAAATCCTCGAAGGTGAGGAGGACGAACCCATCGAGTTCCTGGACGACCACACGCTGATGGTCCGGGGCGAGGTCAACATCGAGGACGTCAACGACGCGCTCAACGTCGAAATCCCCGAGGGCGAGGAGTTCGAAACCATCGCCGGCTTCATCTTCAACCGCGCCGGACGCCTCGTCGAGGAAGGCGAAGAGATCACCTACGACGACATCCGGATCCAGGTCGAGGAGGTCGAGAACACCCGCATTATGAAAGCCCGCCTCACGCGAATGACCCCGACCGAACCCGAAGCGGAAGGAACGGCCGACGCGGAACAGACCGACGCCGAAGTCGCGGCGGACGGTGACAGCGTCGCGACTGGCGACGCCACAACATCGGTCGAAGAATCCGGCGACGACGCCGAAAACGAAGAAACGACGCCCGAGTAATCGACCTGAAGCTGCGAACTCCCGGTCGGCGATTTTCCCGCCGGTTCGACCGTCAGTTCGAGGACGGTTTCGACCGGTTCTCCGACGGCGGTGGTTCGACGCCCTCGGCGGCCTCGACCTGTTCGGTCTCCTTCTCGACGTCGACGTGCCAGCGATCGACCTCGTCCTCGTACTCGTAGAGGCGCTCGGACACCGCCCCTTTGAGATCGTCGTCGTTGACGTTGACCTCAAGGATGAAGTCCTCGCCTTCGCCGGCCTGCTGGAGGTTCGCGCTGATCAGTTCGTTGTCGAAGTAATAGGGCGCCAGCTGGGTCATCACGCGCTGGTAGATCGTGTCCTCGACCCGCCGGATGGCCTTGCGGCCCGCCGAGTCGGCGGCCCGGGTGACGTAGTCGATGGACTCGCTCCACTTGTCCACCGCGTCGTCGGTGTCGCCGTTCTCGAGGTTCTCGTAGGACTGCTCGAGTTTTTCCCCGGCCGTCTGGATGTCCTCGTCGGGCTTCTTGCCGGCCTTTTCGCCCTCCCCTTCGCCGACGCTGGCCTGCTCCGCGGTCTTCTCGCTGACGTCCTTTTCGATGCGTTCGTGGGCCTTCGGCCGCCATTCGTCCCACTCCTCGAAGGCGTCGACGTATTCGGAATCGGGTTCGTTGACGTCGAGGTCGCGGAGGGCGCGGGTTACCCGCTCGCCGTGCTCGACGACGGCGGCCCAGTCTCCCCGGACCTTGAACCCGGAAATGCTCTCTTCCATCTGGTTGTGGGCCTCTAGCCGGTCGGTCGTATAAGTCTTCTCCGGCCTGGCGGGTCGATCGGGTCTCGATCCGTGGTTCGCCGGCCACGTCGCTCGGATCGATACATTAACCGGGAGTGGCCGCACTCCACTCCCATATGACCATCGACGAACGGGAACGCGCCGCCGTGATCACGCACGCGCTGGCCAGGCACACGCTCACCGACCTTCGATCGGTCGAGACCGAACAGGTGGCCTTCCGGAAGGGGCTGGTGAAACTGGGGCGGATCTGCGGCTACGAGATCATCGACGGCCGCATGGGCACGGAACCGGTCGAGATCGAAACGCCGCTGGAGCGGACGACCGGCGAACGGGTCGCCGGCATGGACGACGTCGTGATAATCAACGTCCTCCGGGCCGCCACGCCCTTCGTCGAGGGCTTGTTGAAGGCGTTCCCGCGCGCCCGCCAGGGCGTCATTTCGGCGTCCCGCGACGAGGAGGCCGGTCGCGACGAGGACGGGGCCTTCCCGATCACCGTCGACTACGTGAAACTCCCCGAGATCACCGAGGCGGATACGGTCATCGTCGCCGACCCGATGCTCGCGACCGGGAGCACGATGGTGGCGGTCCTGGATCGCGTTCTGGACGCGGCACCGGACCCCGACGCCCTGAACGACCTCCTCGTCCTCTCGGCGGTGGCGGCCCCCGAGGGCGTCGACCGACTCGCCGAGACCGTTCCGGCCGCGGACGTGCTCACCGTCGCGGTCGACGACCACCTCGACGAGAACGGGTTCATCGTCCCCGGTCTCGGTGACGCCGGCGACCGGGCGTTCCGGACGACCTGAAACCCGACTGCCGGTGGCCGAGGTTCAAGTAGGAGGGCGGGACCACCTCGTTCCGCGATGGATACCACACGCGTTTTCGCCGGCGATTGCACTGCCGTCCACGACCGGGCCGACCGATCCGAGCACCGCGGCCGCGTCATCGTGGTCGTCAAACCCGACAACACCGTGCTGGTCCACGATGCGGAAGGCTACCAGCCCGTGGCGTGGATCACCCGCGCCGAGGTCGTCGCCTGCGAGCGAGAGGTGGGACGGATCGTCGCCAAGGACGGCGACGAGCGACTCCGGATCCTCGTCCACGACGAGGACGGGTTCGCCCGCTATCCGACCTCCGCGGCCGGCGTCCCGGTCGGGGAGTGCCCGGACTGTGGCGACGAACTCGTCCGCGAGGGCGGTGCCGTCTCCTGTATCGGCTGTGGCGACCGGTATGGCCTCCCCACGGGGGCGACGGTCAGAGACGACTACTGCGACGACTGTGGCCTCCCCCGGATTCGGGTCGAGCGTGGCGTCCCGCTCGATCTTTGTCTCGATCGATCGTGCGATCCGCTGGTCGAGGCCGTCCGCGAGGAGTTCGACCGCGCCTGGACCTGCCCGGACTGTGGCTCGGACCTCCGGATCCTCCGTCGTGGCGGTCTGCTCGTCGGGTGCGACGATTATCCCGACTGCGAAACGAGCTATTCCTTCCCCGCCGGGGTCGCCGTCGACACCTGCGACTGTGGCCTCCCGGTCTTTCAGACGCCGTCGGGGCGGCGGTGTCTGGACGCGACCTGCTCGGTGCCGCGGCCCGCCGAGGCCGCTGGTCCCGCGGATTGAGGTCAGGACGTCGGCTCCCCGGGTCGGGATCGCAGGGTCTTAGGCCGCGCGTGGCCACGCACGACCATGGACGGACGGCTCGACGACGAGGTAGTTCGCGTCGGTGGCGACGCTCGTCAGCGCTACTACGACGCTAGCGGCTACGGCCGACCGCTGGAGGGCAACGAGATCGAACTCGCGCCGGTCGAGGCGGCCCACCTGCTGTTCCGCGGCGACCTCGACGCCGTCGACGGGATGGGGTTCCGCGAGTTCTTCGCGCACGCGACCGACGCCGTCGACCGGTTCGGGGTGCGGTACCTGGTCTACGCCGACCTGCGATCGCGTGGCTTCTATCTCTCGCCGTCCCGGGCGGACTGGGTGCCGGCACCACGCCGGGACGACGATTTCGTCGTCTACGAACGCGGCCAGGGACCGCCTGACGGCGACGTGGCGTACCGGGTTCGCGTCGTCGGCGAGCGCGAGATGGTGTCGGCCGCCGCGATCGCGGCAGCACGAACCGACTCCGGTGACGCCGCCCTCGCCGTCGTGGACGAGGAGAGCGAGATCACCTACCTCGACCTGGGGCATCCCGACCTCGACGGCTCGACGAGCGTCGACCTTCCCGATGGCGTTCCCGCTGCCGTGCTCGACGATCGAGTGATCTGCTGGGAGCCACCGGTTTCGCTGTACGAGCAGGGCTTTTTCGGTCGGCCGCTGTCCGGTCGGGAGGCGACAGAGGGGGATCCGCTCCAGCTATCGCTCGTCGAGGCGGCCTACCTGGCGGCCCGCGGTGCGATCGATCTGCAGGAGGGTTCAATAACCGTCCGCGATCGCGGCCGGGCCGTCGAGGGCGAACGGTTCGACCGCCGCCTCGCGGCCTACACCGAACTCCGCGATCGGGGCGTGGTCCCCAAGACCGGCTTCAAGTTCGGTGCCGACTTCCGGACCTACGCCGACGTCGAGTCGGTCGACTCGCTCGGTCATTCCGAGTTGCTCGTGCGGGTGTTGCCCGCCGATCACGCGTTCGCCCCTCGTGACCTGGCGCTGGACGTCCGGTTGGCGAACGGCGTCCGGAAGACGATGGTCTTCGCGCTGGTGGGAGACGACGATTCCGCGGGCGATGGTGACATCGAGTGGCTATCCGTCACTCGGCTGACTCCCTGACGCGGTTCCGGGGCTCCCCGAGGCGACCTCGAACGACTGCCACGACTGCCCGAAGCGAACCCTTTTTGCGCCACCCGGCGCGTAGATGCGGGCGAACCGGTAGCGACCATGACTAGAGAAACGGAACCCGACGCGTCCAGGGAATCGCGCTCCGAGCAGCGGCCGTCGACCGACGGGGCGCGGTGGCGCTCCTCGTCGACCCTTCGTCCGGACGGCGGCGGCGCGAGCGAGGCCGCCGGTGCCGACGACGTCGCCCTGGACCCGTGGGGCTCCTCGACCGTCGCGGACTACCGGAAGCTCTTCGAGACGTTCGGGATCGAGGAGTTCGAGGAGATCCTCGCCGAGGTG
>DATFIX010000322.1:0-2843 GCA_035269625.1 Natrialbaceae archaeon | reverse complement strand
GGAGGCCCCGAAGGACGGTTCGCGTGACGCTCGGGCGCTGGATCCGCCGCGCGACGGTCCGGCCGGCCAGGCGGACCACGAACTTCGACAGGTACCAGCCCCCGACGATCACGACGAGGACTGCCACGGCAGTCTGGAACTCCGGCGGAACGAAGTCGAGGAACTCGCGGAGGGCTTCTCGCACGGGTGCCGTGAGATTGCCACCACCCCCGGTCGTCGTCCCGCCCCCTGGCGTCGTGGTTCCGGCCGCTACCATACCCGTTCCCTCTCGGGGTTCGGGGAAAAGGATTGGGGCACCGGCGCGTTTGCCTCGGTGATATCTCACCCCAGCGTTCCGGCCATCTCCAGGCGAACCAGGCGGTTCAACTCCAGCGCGTAGGGCAACGGGAGTTCGCTCGTGATGGGGTCGATGAACCCACTCACGATGAGGCCCTTTGCCTGGCCCTCGTCGAGGCCCCGGGTCTGGAGGTAGAACACCTCGTCGACGCCGATCCGGCCGACGGAAGCCTCGTGGGCGACGGTCACGCCCTCGCCCTCCACTTCGATGGAGGGCATGGTGGCGCTGATCGACTCGGTGTCGAACATGAGGGCGCTACAGTCGACGCTCGCGGTGGCGTTGCGGACGTCGCCGAGCGCCCGGACGAGGCCGCGGAAGTTCGTCCGACCGCCGCCCTTGGCGATGGATTTCGCTTGCACCGTGGCCGAGGTGTCGGGCGCTTCGAACAGCACCTTCGCGCCGGTGTCGAGGTTCTGGCCGCTCTCGGCCACCGTGACCATGACGTAGTTCGCGCTGGCACCTCGCCCGCGGAGGTAACTGGCGGGATAGCCCATCGAGACCTTCGACCCGAGGGTGCCCGCGATCCAGTCCACGTGGCCGCCCTTCTCGACGATTGCGCGGTCGGAGGTCAGGGCGTAGGTGTTGCGCGACCAGTTCTGGATCTTCGAGTGCTGGACCCGGGCGTCCTCGCCGACGAACACCTCGACCGCGCCGGCGTCGAGGTTGACGGCGTTGAACCGCGGCGCGGAACACCCCTCGATGTAGTGGACCTCCGCGCCCTTCTCGGCGACGATCACCTTGTGCGCGAACTGCCCGCTCCCGGGCTGGCCCATCCAGAAGTAGGCGTGGACCGGGAGGTCGACGGTGACGTTCTCGGGGACGTAGACGAACGATCCGCCAGACCAGAGTGCGCCGTGGAGCGCGGCAAATCGGTGGGCGTCCGGCGTGACGGCCGTCATGAAGTACTCGCGCACCAGGTCGGGGTGCTCCCGGACGGCCGCCTCCATGCTGCAGAAGATCACCCCCTCGTCGGCGTAGCGCTCCTGGATCGCGTGGTAGATGGACTCCGAGTCGGCCTGGGCACCGGTGCCGGCGAGGGCGTCCCGTTCGGCGTCCGGAATCCCGAGGCGTTCGTAGGTCTCGCGGAAGGACTCGGGGAGGTCGCGCCAGGAGCGACCGGCGTCTTCGCCCTCGCCGTCCCCCTCGGTCGGCGGTTCCACGTCCGGACGAACGTACGGGATCACCTTGCCGAGATCGACCGGTCCGAGGTCCGGTTGCCCCGGCCAGTCGGGCATCGGAAGGTCGGGGAACCGCTCAAGGGAGTCCAGGCGGTGGTGGAGCATCCACTCGGGTTCGTCCTTGGCGGCCGAGATTTCCCGGGCCGCGGCTTCGAGTTCCGCGAGGTCGACGCCGAGGTCCGGCGGTTCGCCGGGCCAGGCGGTATCGGCATCGTCGGTCTTCTGCTCCGTTCCCGCCGGCCACTCGGCTCCCCGTTTCCCGTCCCCCATGTCGTCGAACTAGAGGGTTCGGGGGCGCAAAACGCTTGCTCCGCGCCCGGAAGCGATCGGACGGAGATCGGGGGATCGAATCGCGAAGGGACAGGCTCTTTAGGATGGCCTAAAAACTCGCGTGGCGATGACCGACCAGGACGTCTGCGTCGTCGTGCCGACCGTCCGCAACCCCGAAGCGGTCCGGGCCTACATCGAGAACGCCCGCGACCACGGGTTCGAGACCGACCGCCTGGAGTTCGTCCTCGTCACCGAGAACTTCTGTAACGTGGCGGGCATGCGGGCGATGCTGGACGACCTCGGCGTCGCCGGGCGCGTCTTCGACGCGTCGGCGCGCGCTGAGTGGTTCGAGGAGCAGGAAATCGAGGAGTACGCGCACCTCGTTCCCGCCGAGAGCCACGCCCAGACCAGTTTCGGCCTGCTGTACCTGTGGGCGAACGACTTCGAGTACGGCGTCTTCGTCGACGACGACACCGCGCCCGTTCCCGACGTGGATTTCTTCGGGACGCACCTCGCCAACCTCGCCTTCGAGGGTGACATCGAGGCGGTCGGATCGGACGAACGCTGGGCGAACGTCCTCTACCAGTCGGCCGACGAGCACGGCCTCTATCCCCGGGGCTATCCCTACTCGGCGATGGACGAGACGGTCGAGACCCGACGAATCCATGTGGACGACGTGGTCGCCTCGCAAGGACTCTGGACGAACGTCCCGGACCTGGACGCCGTGCGAATCCTGATGGACGGCGACCTCGAGGGGCAGGCGACCACCCGGACCACCCGCGAGGATTACGGCGAGGACTTCGTCGCGGCCCGCGGGCACTACCTCACGGTCTCCTCGATGAACCTGGCGTTCCGGCGCGAGGTCGTCCCGGCGTTCTACCAGTTGCCGATGGACGACAACCCATGGAACGTCGGCCGGTTCGACGACATCTGGAGCGGCGTCTTCCTCAAGCGCGCTGCCGACCTGCTCGGCAAGCACGTCCACAACGGCAGTCCCCTCTGCCGCCACGACAAGGCCCCGCGCTCGACGTTCGGCGACCTGACGAACGAGGCACCCG
>DATFIX010000321.1:0-2650 GCA_035269625.1 Natrialbaceae archaeon | reverse complement strand
CAACGCCAGCGACAACGTCGTGTTGCTCGATTCGGTGACGGACCTGCTCGACGTCTCCGACGAGCGCCTCGAGTGGACCGACGTCACCCTCCTGATGCGGGGGCTGAAGAAGGCCGCGTCGCGGTGGGGCGGGCTCGTGTTGATCCTGGTGAACCGGGATCCGCTAACCGACCGCCAGCTCGGCGCGCTCATGGACGCGACCGACGGCACCCTGCTGTTCCAGTGGGAGTCCGGCGGGTCCGAACGCGCCCGGACGCTCGTCGTCCGTCAGTTCCGGGGCGTCCTCTCGCGCCTGGAGGCGGAGAACATCATCCAGTTCGAGACCGAGATCCACGAGGGCGGGTTCGACATCAGCGACGTGCGCAAGATCCGGTGACGGGACCCGTGGCGAGGACGGCTCACCGTGGACGCACCACGTCACACATTACCGATACTTTCAGCCAATCGAAGCGACCGGCCCGGGGGTACCGGCCGCCTCGATCGGATCGAACCCCGCATCCGACGGTGACCTCGAACCGGCCGGGGGCCGATCGACCGTTCGACCGGGCGATTCCTCAGATCTGCAACAACGCTTAAGAGTTTTCCATCCGAACTTCGGACGAATGGCGAGCGAGGAGTCCGACGAGGGGCGGACGAGCGTCTCGCTACCCGCGGATCTGGGCGACTGGCTGGACGCGGAAGCCCGCTCGCGGGACGTGGATCGGGACCGGTTGCTCGAGGGACTCGTCGCGGCGTTTCGCGACGTCGCCAGGGACGGCGAGGGATCGGTCGACCTCCGGGCCGACCAGGAACCCGAGGAGGTCCCGGACGTCGTCGAGGAGCGCTTCGACGAACAGCACGACGAGTTCATGGACCTCGTCGAGGACATCCGCAGGCGCGTCATCCAGGTCAAGCGCGAGGCCGACGCGAAGGCGCCGGCGGACCACGATCACGAGGCCATTCGGGAGGACCTCGAAGGAACGGCAGAGCAGTGTGACGAACTCGACGGGGATCTGGTGACCCTCCGTGGGACCGTCGAGGCGCTCCAGGAGGACCTGGACGCCGGGTTCGAGAACTACGAGGACGTCCTGGAGTACCTCGCCGACGAGATCGATCGACTGGACGGCCGCCTCGAAACGGTCGCCCAGGTGCTGGTGGACGTGCGCTCCGAGACCCAGCGGCAGGCCAAACGCGCCACCCGCCGGGCGGAGGTCGAGGAACTCAAGCGCGCGGCCAACCAGCACGGCGTTCGCTCGGCGGCGTGCGAGGAGTGTGGTGAGAGCGTCGACATTGCCCTCCTCACCCGGCCCGAGTGCCCCCACTGTGCGAGCACGTTCTCGACGGTCACGCCCAAACGGGGCTTCTTCGGATCGGACGTGCTCGAAACCGGCAGTCGGCCGGCGCTAGAAGGCGAGGTAGCAGCGGGTAACGGCGTGGACGGTCCCGACGAGGACGGACTGGAGCGACTTGCCGACGCGGGTACCCGCGACGAGACCACCGCCGACGCCGCGGCAGGGTTCGACGCCCTGGGCGACGACGATGACGACGGTGACGAGTTCGATGACTGGACGAACGCGGTCGAAAAGACCGCCAGCCGGGAGGGCGATTCGTCGTGACGGGTGCCGAGGACGAGGGCACCGATGCGGACGCGGACACAGACGGCGAGGACGCCGGGAGCGAATACGCCGACAGACTCTTTCCCGAGTCCGAACCGGCCGACGCCCCGTCGGCCGACCACCCGGACGATTCCGACGGGTCGGACGCGGAACGGGCGGCCAGGGCCGACCCGGAATCGGCCTCGGACGCCCCACTGGACGACCTCGCCGATCGAATGCGCGAGAAGCGCGAGGGGAGCGACGAGGCCGACGACCTCTTCGAGGAGGTCGACGTGGGCGACGTCGACGAGGAGACGCTCTGGGAGCAGGTCGCCACCGAGGAGGAGTTCGTCACCGAACCCCCCGTGGACCGCGAGGACGTGGTCGAGAAGGCGACCTACTGCGAGAAGTGCGAGTTCTTCACCGGGCCACCCCGGACCCGATGCACTCACGAGGGGACCACCATCCTCGAACTGGTCGACATGGACCACTTCCGGGTGCGCAACTGTCCGGTGGTGCTCGAAGAGGAGGCGCTCGAAAACATCAACGACTAGTTCCTGGAGCCCCAAGCGGGAGGGTACCAATGCAGTTCTGCGACGACTGTGGCTCGATGATGCGGGCCGAGGACGGCCAGATGGTCTGTACGAACGAGGACTGCGGGAACGTCGTCGAACGCGACGAGGAGCGCGCCGCCGCGTTCGTGAGCACGGAGTCCCAGAGCGAGGACGACGTCATCGAGACCGAGGAAGGGCTGAACTTCGAGGGGAAACCGACCGCCAGCGACGTGACCTGCGACAAGTGCGGGCACGACGAGGCCTGGTACAACATCAAGCAGACCGCCTCCGCCGACGAACCGCCGACGCGCTTTTTCAAGTGCAAGGAGTGTGGCTATCGCTGGCGCGAATACAACTGAGGCTGGGATCCACCCGACCGGACGCCGGGTCGTTCGACGCTGAAGCAGATCTTCCCGGAAATACGCAACTTCTTGTGACCATTTCACGAAGGTTCACCGAGGAACCCCCATGCCCGTTACACGCTGGCAAGGGCGACTCCTTCCTGTCGCCCTCGCCATTCTG
>DATFIX010000320.1:0-6098 GCA_035269625.1 Natrialbaceae archaeon | reverse complement strand
GGCCGCCTCGAGGTCGTCGGCGACGTCAGTCATAGACCTCGTCCGGATCGAAGACCGGTTCCTCGACGACCGTCGCCCTCATCGCGCCGTCCGTCCCGTCGACGCGTCGGTAGAAACACGAACGATGCCCGGTGTGACAGGCACCGCCGGTCTGTGCGACGCGGTAGAGGACGGCGTCGCCGTCGCAGTCCACGCGAACTTCCCGGACGTCCTGGACGTGCCCGCTGGTCTCGCCTTTCTGCCAGTACTCGTCGCGACTCCGCGAGTAGTAGTGGGCCCGGCCGGTCTCGAGCGTGCGCTCGATCGCAGTCCGGTCCGCGTGGGCCACCATCAGGACCTCGTCGGTGTCGGCGTCCTGGGCGACGACGGTGAGGAGACCGTCGTCGTCGAACTCGAGGTCGAGGGTCATTGGGGGAGTGTCGTCACCTCGGCGTCATACGTCTTTTCGTTGGAAGACGGGACAAGCGGTCAGGCGACGCCGAGCAGGTCGAACAGGCCGAACAGCACGTCGCCGTAGGTCACGGCCACGAGCAGGCCGACCGCGATGGGGACCATGAACGGGATGCCGGGCGTCACCCACACCTCGTCGCGGGTGACCAGCACGGTCACCCCGTCGCGCAGGCCCTCGGGGGTCGTGCCGTAGGCCCCGTCGGCGTCTTCGAGGAACGCTTCGGCACCCCACGGGTCGTCGTACTCGGCGTCCGAGTCCGGGTTCGAGAGGGCGTCGGGATCCGCCGCCGTGACGGTCTCACCGCCGTTACCGTTCCCGTCGATTCCCGTTGGAATCGATCCATCGACCACGCCGTCGCCCGGATCGTTCGGGTCCGCGGGCAGGCTTGCCGGGTCGCGGTAGCACTCCGGATCGGCGCGCAATTCGGCCAGGGAAAGTCCCCGCCACCGCAGGTACATCCGGAGCGCGTCGAGGTCGAGTCCCCGGCGAGTCCGACCCCGGGGCGTCTCCATGAGCGACCCCGGGATGGTGGGAATCTCGTGCCACGGGACCGGCCGCCCAACGAGCATGAGCCACGAGAACCGGCCGCGGAGCAGGTTGCCACCCGCGACGGCGGCCGGGTAGAGGATCCCGGCGATGACCGCGTTGGTGAGGACGGTGAGCGAGAAGACGCCGATCGGCGTCCTGACGGGCGGGACGTGGTACGGGAGGCCGAATGAGCCGGTCGTGAGCAGGTCTGGGAAGGCGGGGAACAGCAGGGCGATGGCCATGAGTCCCTTGGCGTCGGCCCCACCGAAGGCCCCGAAGTACCAGAAGGCGTACGCGAGCGGGACGACCAGGCAGGTGCTCACGGCGACCCGGAACGCGAACCGCGACCCGGCAAACCCGCCGTCCTGCCAGGCCATCCACCCGTCGGCCACCAGCAGGATCACGGCCAGGACCGCCAGGGGCACCCAGGCCGCGTTCGGGACGCGCCGGATCTTCACGTCGCGGTAGGCCGCCCAGACGAAGATCGGAACGGCGACGAACAGGCGGAGCAGATCCGTCCAGGTGGCACTGACGGCACCGAGTTCGATCACGTGTGGGGACGCGACCGAGAGGGAGTTAGGCGTTCCGGCCTGGGTCGACGGAAGCGACCGACGGCGACCGCGGCCGCGTCGCTACTGGCATCGAGACGGCCGTCCAAAAATCGGTTTGCTGGCGGTCCTGCAGGACGTGGCCCGACGCCACGGCCCTCGGTTTGCGACGTGCTCGATCGACCCGATCCGACGCGGATCGGCCGTCGGTCGGCCTCGTGCCGGATCAGATGACGCGGTCCTGGAGGTAGTCCAGGTGCTTGGCGTTGTAGACGATCTTGACGTCGTCGGCGGCCGGACTGCCGATGCAGGTCAGGCGGACGTTCTTGTCCTCGACCTCCTCGTCGCTGAGGATCTGCTGCATGTCCATCTCGATGTCGCCTTCCTTCACGATGGCGGCGCAGTTCGCACACGCGCCGGCACGGCACGAGAAGGGCCAGTCGAAGCCCTGTCCCTCGGCCGCTTCGAGGATGTACTCCCCGTCGGCGACGTCGAGCGTGCCGTAGTCGCCGTCGTCGAGACCGGCGTCGGCCGCCTTGTCGAACAGGTCGTCGTCGTCCATGTCCCAGCCGTGGTCGTCGAGCACTTCGTAGTTGAGGTATTCTACTGTGGGCATCAGGATACCTCTACACGGGCATTCATGTTAGAACTTGCTGTTGTCGCAACTGTCACACGGTGATTCGTCACGAACTATCAGGGACTATGGGCCGGATGGAGCAGGTGTGCGTCCTCGAATCACCCGTACAGCGGGAGCAGCGAGAACAGCGCGTACGACGCGGCGGCCGAGATGGTCGGCGCGAGGATCCAGAGCATGACGACCCGGCCGGTCGTCGCCGGGTCGAAGAGGTCGCTCGCTTTGAGTTCGGCCGGTTCCTCCTCGCCGATCGGTGGGACCTCGCCCTCCTTTTCGTCGACGGTCAGCGCGTTCACGGAGACGCCGGCCGGGTCGTCGCTCCCGGCGTCGGCGGGTGGGCCTTCACCGGTCACGGCGGCCTGGGCCGCCTGGCCGATGGACGTCGTCCGGGTGGCCCGGCCCCAGCCCAGCCCGACGATGGACATCGTCGCGGAGACGGCCAGCGAGGCGGGGATGCCGATCGCCGAGAGGAACGCGATGATGCTCGCGCTGACCGTCTCGACGATCAGTGCGGCCAAAAGCGGGAGGTCCGTGAGGTCGTTCCCGACGGTGTCCAGGGTCCGGCGGGCGATGGTGAACGCGCCGAGACCGATGGCGCCGCCGGCGAGCAGGACGCCCTCGGACGCGCTGAGCGGCCCGGTGCCACCCGCGACCAGCGGGGCGACGGCGTTGGCGACGTTCGACGCGCCGGCGGAAAACGCCATGTAACAGGCGATCGCCACCACGAGGAAACTGCCGACGACCTCCCAGGTTCCCGTCCCGGGTGCGAGCACCGGGTACGGGACCGGTCCGTCGCGACGCAACGCGAACATCGGCCCCTCGGATTGCTCGATCGTGAACCGGACCGCGAGATACGGGTAGAGATAGCGCCCGATGACCGCGCTGACCCAGAACGCCACGATCGGGGCGACCAGCCACCAGGAGACGATCTCGCCCATCACGCCCCAGTCGATCCGCCCGCTGGCGACGCCGAGGCCGGCGATGGCCCCGACCGCGGTCATCGACGTCGAGGCCGGGACGCCGAAGAGGTTCGAGACCAGCAGCGCCAGGCCGACGAAAAAGAGGATGCCGACGCTGGCGGCCAGGGTGAACTGGCTGGACGGGACGATCTCACCGCCCATCGTCTCGATGACGTTCCGGCCGACGGTCCACCCACCAAGCAGGGCGAACCCCGTCATGAGGGCGGCTGCCGTGAGTTTCGAGGCCACGCCGCTCCCGACGGCCGGCCCGAAGGCCACGCCCGTCGAGGAGCCCCCGATGTTGAACCCGACGAAGACGGCCACGGCGATCCCGACGACGAGGAGCAGTTCGAGTGCCACGGCGGGCGCTATGACGGACGACCTGTTAAAAGGCTCGGGACGTGGAACCGATAGGTGGTCGCGCAGCAAGAACGGCCGAGAACCATTCTGCCCCAAAATATTATGGTTGTTGACAAACCCCAATGGGTCATGGATCGCTCGGCCCCCCACCGGGCACCGATCGACGCGTTCTTCGACGCCACCGAGGACGGACTCGCGATCATCGAGGACGGCACCTACGATCGAGTATCCGGGGGATTCGCGGCACTGTTCGGCTACGACGACCCCGGGACGCTCGAGGGCAGCGCCTGGGACCGACCCTTGCACCCGGCCGGATCGGACCGGATCGAGGACGAACTCCGGCCGGCGGTCGAGAACCGGGACTCGTGGCGCGGGGTCGTGAACGGGCCCGGGAGCGACGGTTCGACGGTCGACGTCGTGCTCTCCCTGGAACCGTTCGACGAGGGAGTCGTCGTCACAGCCCGACCAGCGACGGACGAAGCGACGACGGCCGGGCGGGAGGAGGGCGACGTCGTCGATGGCGTCGAGCAATTCGCCGGAGACGGGACCCCTGCCGTCGCTCGGATCCCCGACGATGGAGCGACCGTCGAGACGAACGTCGGGGGTCCGACCGAACGGGTGCGAGAGCATACCGAACGGAACGGCGACACCGCCGAGCGAGCAGTGACGTCGAACGAGGGCGCGACGAACACGGGACCAAACGACGACGACGGGGCGACCGAAACCGGTGACTGGATGCACGATCGAACGTTCGTCAAACGCGTCCTCGACGCCCTCGACGACGTGTTCTACGTCGTGGACGAGGACGGGCGGTTCGTCCTCTGGAACGAGCAGATGGTCGAGACGACCGGCGAGGAACCGGCGGCGCTGGAGCCGCTGGATCCCCGGACGTTCTTTTCGCCCGAGCAACGACATGCCCTGCCGGATGACTGGGCAGGGATGACCGACCAGGCGGACCGTCGGGCCGAGTTCGACGTCGTCACGGGCGGCGGGGAAACCGTCCCCCACGAGTTCCACGCGGTCACCTTCGAGTTCGACGGTCGCCAGTACCGGGCCGGGATCGTCAGAGACGTCAGCGATCGACGGGAACGCGAACGCGCGCTCCGCGACAGCGAACAACGGTACCGCAGCCTGGTCGAGAACGCCCCGGTGCCGATCGGAGTCGTCGTGGATGGGGTGGTGAAGTACATCAACCGGGCGGGCGTCGAGTTCCTCGGGGGCGAGAATCGAGAGGACGTCCTCGATCATCCCGCCCTCGAGTTCGTCCACGAGGACGACCGCGAGAAGGCCATCGATCGTCTCGACCGCGTGTTCGAGGACGACGAGGTCGCCGAACCGGTCGAGGAACGGTTTCGAACGCTCGACGGCGAAACGCGAACGGCCGAAGTCGCCACCGCGCCGATCACCTACGACGGCGAGGAGGCGGCCCAGGTCATGATCAACGACGTGTCCGAGTACAAGGAGACCCAGCGTCGCCTCGAGGCCTCCCGGGAGCGCTACCGCCGACTGATCGAGGCGGCACCGGTTCCCATCTGGGTGCAGGGCATCGAGGAGATCAGGTACTGCAACGAGGCCGCCGTGGACTTCTTCGGCGGCGATGACCGGGCCGACGTCGTCGGCGAATCCGACCTGGAGTTCGTCGTTCCTGCCGAGCGCGACCGCTCCCGCGAACGCAACCGGCGCATCCTGGCGGACGGCGAGATCATCGAGGGGATGGAAGGCTCGAAAGTCGGCCTCGACGGCAAGACTCGCCACGGCCTGTTCGCCGGCGCGCCGATCCGCTTCGACGGCGAGGACGCCATCCTCGTCATCGCCCGGGACATCACCGAGCGCAAGGAACGCGAACGCGAACTCGAACGGAACGAGACCATCATCGAGACCGTCGTGGACGGCGTGTACGCCCTGGACGAGGACATGCGGTTCACCTTCGTCAACGACGCCCTCTGTGACCTGCTCGGACGCTCGCGGGACGAACTGCTCGGGACGGACGTCCGGGGCCTGTTCCTGGAGGAGGACAAAGAGCGGATAGCGGCGGAAGTCCGCGACCGGGTCGTCTCGGGTGATCTCGGGATGGGCAGGCTGGAGGCGACGGCGGAGCGGCCGGACGGCGAGCGCGTCGAACTCGAGGCGAACTATCGACTCCTCCGTGACCCAGGGGACGGCGAGTTCCCGGGGAGCGCCGGCGTCATCAGGGACGTCACCGAGCGCAATCGCCGCGAGCGGGAGATCGCCAGGCAACGCGACGAACTCGAGCGGATCAATCACATCAACGACCTCGTGCTCGACGTGATCCGGTCGCTCGTCGAGACCCCGCCCGGGGAGGACTTCGAGACGGCCGTCTGCGCCCAGCTCGCCGCCTCGGAGTCCTACCGATTCGCCTGGATCGGAAGCGAGGCCATGGATGGCGGCCCCGTTCGACCCCGGGCGAGTGGCGGGATCGACGAATCGGGGGTAACCGACCGGTTGGCGACCGACGGGGCTGACGACCCGTTACCGGATCTCGTGGACGAGACCCTCCGCGCGGGGACCGTCCAGACCGCGCGGGACGGAGAGGGGCTCCTCCTGGCGACCATCCCGATCGGACATGGCGACGCTATCGACGACGTCCTCTGTCTCGG
>DATFIX010000319.1:0-12487 GCA_035269625.1 Natrialbaceae archaeon | reverse complement strand
TCCGCGTCGAAGAGGCTGGGCACGTTGCCCGCGATCGGTTCGAGACGCGGCTGGGGCTCCTGCAGGTCCGGGATCGAGCCCAGCAGTCCCCGGGTGTAGGGATGGACGGGGTTCTCGAAAATCGCCTCGAGATCGCCGCGTTCGACCACCTCGCCGGCGTACATGACGTCGATTCGGTCCGACATTCGGGCGATCACGCCGAGGTCGTGGGTGATCAGGACGACGCTCATCCCCCGGTCGGCCTGGACGTCCCGGAGGAGATCGAGGATCTGCGCCTGGATGGTCACGTCGAGCGCGGTGGTGGGTTCGTCGGCGATCAGCAGGTCCGGTTCGCCGGCCAGCGCCTGGGCGATCATCGCCCGCTGGAGCATCCCGCCGGAGAACTGGCTGGGGTACTCCTCGGCGCGCGCCGCCGGATCCGGGATGCCGACCTGTTCGAGCAACTCGATCGCCCGGTCCATGCTCGAATCGCTGACGTATCCGCGCCCGGGGACGACGGCGTCGACGAGGAACCGCGCGAAGCCGTAGCCCTGCGTCCGCGACCGGGTGGACCGCGGGTTGGCGCTGGCGCGGCGTTGCACCTCGACCGCCTCCGCGAGTTGCTCGCCGACCGTGATCGAGGGGTTGAAACTGCTCATCGGGTCCTGGAAGATCGTGCCGAACGACGGCCCGCGGAGCGCTCGCCGGACCTGCGCGGGGACGGTCCGGAGGTCGACGTGGTCGCCCTCGACCTGTGCGCCGTCCTCGCCGCGGAACTCGTCGGCGAGGTCGGGGTGATAGTACCAGATCTCGCCGTCGGTCACCCGGCCGGGTGACTCGACGAGGTCGATCAGCGACAGCGCCGTGACGGACTTGCCCGAACCGGACTCGCCGACGATGCCGAGGATCTCGTTGTCCCGCACGTCGAACGAGACCGATTCGACCGCGTTGACCTGCCCTTCCTGGGTGAAAAACCGGGTCGAGAGGTCCCGGACCGACAGCAACGTGTCCGGATCGAGGGACCGGCGAGCGTCGGTTCGCTGGCTCATGCGGTGCCCTCCCCCTCGATGTCGGGATCGAGGGCGTCCCGGAGCCAGTCACCCAGCAGGTTGATGCCGATGACCGAGAGCATGATCGCCAGCCCGGGCATCGTGGCGATCCACCACTGGCCCGACGAGACGTAGTCCCGTCCCTGCGAGATGTCGAACCCCCACGAGAGGGTCGTCCCCGAGAACCCGAGGAAGGAGAGCGAACTCTCCAGCAGGATGATGGCCGCGATCTGGACGGTCCCGAGGACGATGATCGGCGTGACGGCGTTCGGCAGGACGTGTCGCCGGACGATCCGACCGTTCGACGCCCCGAGCGCCCGGGCGGCCTTGACGTACGCCTCGTTGCGCAGGGAGAGCGCCTCCCCGCGGGCGACCCGGGCGAACCACACCCAGTTCACCAGTCCGACGACGACGACCACCGTCACCGGGAGCGTCGCGGCCGCCGGCATTCCCGGGGCCAGTCCCGCCGCGACGAACGGGTCGGGGATGGGGACCGTCACCCGGCCCCACAGCCCGATGAGTGCGATCGCGAGCACGAGGGAGGGGAACGCGAGACTGATGTCCGCGATCCGCATCAGCGTGTCGTCGACGCTGCCGCCGTAGAAGCCGGCGATCAGTCCGACGGGGACGCCGAGCAGGACCGCGAACAGCGTCCCGAGGACGCCGACCAGAAGCGAGGTGCGAGCGCCGTAGATGACCCGCGAGAGCATGTCCCGGCCCAGGCCGTCCGTGCCGAGCGGGTGGGTGAGATCCGCCTCGATCGTCGTCCTGTCGGTCACCGTCTGGACCGAGCCGTTGACCATCTGAGAGGTGGTCTCGTTCGTGGTCTTGGAGAACCCGATCGGCGGCAGTTTCGACCCCTCGAGTTGCTGGGCGGTCGGGTCGTGGGGCGCGACCAGCGGGGCGAACACCGCGACCAGGACGACGGCGATCACCAGGACGAGCCCCAGTTTGGCGAGGTGGCTGTTGCGGAACTCGGTTTTCAGGTTCCGGAGGACCCGCGGCGAGAACATCAGTCGTACACCACCCGGGGATCGAGGTAGCCGTAGACGGTGTCCACGGCGATGTTCACGACGACGAAACTCACCCCGATGACGACGAGGCTCCCCTGCAGCGCGGGCCAGTCGCGGAGGTTGATGCTCTGGA
The DNA here is from genome assembly GCA_035269625.1 of Natrialbaceae archaeon. GTDB lineage: Archaea > Halobacteriota > Halobacteria > Halobacteriales > Natrialbaceae > DATFIX01. The sequence continues at coordinate 10,313 of DATFIX010000319.1, read as the reverse complement.
TGATGAGCGTCCCCAGTCCGGGCCAGGAGAACACCGCCTCGGTGATGACGGCACCGCCGATGAGCGTCCCGAGCTGGAGGCCGAGCACGGTGATCACCGGGATCAGCGTGTTTCGCAGCGCGTGTTTGTACCGGACCAGCGTCTCCGGCACGCCCTTCGCCCGGGTCGCCCTGACGTAGGCCTTGCCGAGTTCGTCGAGCATCCCGGAGCGCGTCAGGCGCGTGATCAGCGCCGTGAAGTACGTTCCAAGGGCGATCGCGGGCAGGGTGATGTACGAGAGCCAGCCCAGCAGGGTCGCGACGAACGGGGCAGGGCCGACCAGCGACGCCGCCACCTCGATGACGGTGACGCCCCGGCCGCTGGTGTTGAAGACGTCGAACTGGACCGCCAGCACGAGGATCATCATGATCCCCAGCCAGAAGTTCGGCGTGCTGATGCCGAACAGGGAAAACAGCGTCGCCCCGTAATCGACGGGCTGGTTGCGCCGGGTCGCGCTCAGCACGCCCAGCGGGATCGAGAGGGCGATCGCGACCACCGTCGCCGCGACGGCCAGTTCGATCGTCGCCGGCAGTTTCGCGAACACGAGCGTCGTGACCTCCTGTCCCTTGACGTACGAGTAGCCCATGTCGGCCCGAAGCAGGTCGAACAGGTACTGGCCGTACTGGACGTACAGCGGCTGATCGAGCCCGAGTTCGGCCGCGATGGCCTGCCGCGTCGCCTGGGTCGCGTCGAGCGGTGCCACCGCGTTGATCGGACTCCCGGGCGTCACGAAGCGCAGCGCGAAGACGACGGTGACGACGCCCCAGACGACCCCGATGCCCTGGACGGACCGCTTGAGGGCGAACCGTCCGAGCGACGTTCCAGCCATGGATTACTTCCGGGTCGCGGTGTAGGGGTCGACGAGTTCGTCGGCGCGCGGTTCCCAGTCGACCTCGTCGGAGACGCCGTAGACGCTGTACTGCTGGTGCATGAACACCCACGGCGCGAGGTCGTGCACGAGCGCGTTCGCCTCCTGGAGGAGGGCCGCGCGCTCGTCCGGATCCGCCTCGCCCTGGGCCTTCGCGACGAGGGCGTCGACCTCGTCGTTTTTCAGGATGGTCAGCGCGCCGTCGCTCGTCATCAGCGGGATGATCGTCTGTGCGGCGTCGAACTCGCCGTTGCCCCACCCGAGGAGGTTGAACGCCGGCTTGTCCTCGATCTTCCCCGTGGTGACGTCCTGGACGAGCGAACTGAACTCGCGCTGTTCGAGTTCGCAGGAGACGTTCGAGAGCGAGTCGATCTGGTTGGCGGCCGCCTGGGCGACCTCGACGTCTTTCAGGTACCGGCCGATCGGGGTCTGGAGGGTGATCTCCGCGCCGGCGAAGCCCGACTCCTCGACCAACTCCTCGGCCGTGTCGGGATCGTACGGGTACGGGTCGACGTCGGGGTTGTAGCCGGTGAACGGTTCGAGGGTAGGCTGGCCGGTGACCGTGCCGAAGCCGTTGAGCACGTTCTCGACGATGCTCTCGACGTCGACGGCGTAGTTCATCGCCTGTCGGAATTGCTGGCTGGTGAACGGTTCGACGTCGTAGCGCATCTGCAGGAAGATGACCCGGGTGCTCGGGACGGGCGCGACCGACGCGACGTCGGAGCTCTGGACCCGCGAGACCTCCTGTGGCGGGACGTTCGTCACGATGTCCGACTCCTCGGCGAGCAGCCGGTTCACCCGGGTACTCGACTCGCTGGAGGCGTTCAGGGTTAGTCGATCGACCGCTGCAGGCTCGCCCCAGTAGTCCTCGTTCGCCTCGAAGACCACCTCGTTCATGGAATCGTACGTCGTCAGTTCGAACGGCCCGGTGCCGTTCGCGTTCCGGTTGACGTAGTCCTGGCTGTTCTCCTCGATCCAGGCCTGCTGCACGATCTCGCCGTTCGTGGCGAACAGCTGGAAGACGATCGGGTTGAGCCCCGAAAAGTGGACCGTCACCTCCCCGTCGCCGGCGACCACTTCCTCGACGCTTCCGAGGTCGTTCTTCTGCGGGCTGGCGACGCCGACGTCGTCGAAGACGATCCGACGGATGCTGTACGCGACGTCCTCGGACGTGAGCGGGTCGCCGTCGTGGAACGTGACGCCCTCCCGGAGCGTGAACCGGGCGGTCCCCGTCTCGACGCGCTCCCACTCGGTGGCAAGTCCCGCGACGATGCTGCCATCCTTGTCCCGATCCAACAGCTTCTCGTAGGCCTGCGAGACGATGATGTTGGTGTTCGTCTCGGCGTGATCCTGGGGATCGAGGCCGGAGTCCATCTGCCCCATCGTGACGTCGACGGCGAACTCGTCGCTCTCGCTTCCGGAGCCCCCCGGCGTGGCGTCGTCGCCCCCGGAGTTCTCTGTACTGGTCGTTTCGTCGGTTCCGTTCGAAGTGTCGTTTCCACTGGAACAGCCGGCAACCGAGACGGCCGCTGCCGCCGCGCCCACGCTTTTCAGGAACGTCCGCCGGCCGACGTCCCGATCGTTTTCGCAACGTGTCATTAGCTACCGGAGCGATGGCGCCAGCATTTAAACTAGCGATCGTGCAGAAAGTGTCCGAAGACAGATATTAAATGCCGGTGAGAGGATATGTCGACCGATTGGGGATAGTCAAATCCAGTCGTCAAGTTTCTAAATTGGAGCTCCGAGGGTTCGCGTCGAGGAACCCATCCCGCCCAAATATTCGTTATATTCTCGTCATTTGCCAACAGGCCTGGAATTCGAATGAGGACCTAATTTATATATCAGATAACCATAACGGCGACAAACCCCATCGGCACGAGAGGGCGCCAGACGGCCAGTTCCGGCAGCGAATCCCGTTCCGAGAGATCGTGGATGAGCTCGAGGAATCGATCATCACCAGCGGACAATACGTTACGGCGGCTTCAGGGAGGGTTGCTTCCAGCGTTTAGCGCTGCATACGAGTCCGTATGATAGGCAACGCGCCACAGTTTGAGGACGGCACGGGTGACCAGTACTTCGGGAGATTGCGTGATACAGGACTCCTCGACGTCGGCAGGGTCCGAACTCGCATCGGGCGGTGGATGGTAATGCTCCGTCCCGGAAACGTGGACGTAATCCCCGCCGTGAGGATGCTTTCCCCAGCGGAGGTTCACGCCCGCCGTGTCCGTATAGTGGAACTTGTAATCGTTTTGCGTCGTCCACTGGACGTCGAGCCGGGCCTCGTCGGCCTCACGGAGTCCGTCGTCGAGTGAGACTTCGAGTACTGATGGATTGAGATAGTCGTCGAGGCGGGCTGTCGCAAGCGGTTCCATCTCCTCGATAATATCGCGGATCGCGAGCAGCGCTGGCCGATCCGTTGCCCCACGGAGGGTATGGGCTTCTGGTTGTGCGGACGACTCCTGCATATTTCACGCGGGGACACTGTCGTCAGTGGAGCCACGGTCGCCGTCGACGAATCGTTCCGCGTTCCCGATCGAGAGGGCGGCGTTCGCGAACGCGAGGTTTCTGCGGAGCGTCTTCCACTCTCGAATCGTCTCCGGATCGACCTCGGGTGGCGTGGACTCGGCCCCACCGAGTGCCTGATTCGTCCGGTCGACAGCGAGCTCTTCGGGTGACTCGACGCCGAATTCGGACTGGTACTCGTTGAGTTGCTCGCGCATTTCCCGAATCCGCGTGACGAGTTCGTCGGTCGAGACGTGGCCGAGGATGTCCGCGGCCTGTTCGACGACCAGCGACTCGGGCGAGCGACGGTACAGCGTCCCGCCGTGCTCACCGGTCTCCGTCTCGACGAAGCCCTCATCCGCAAGGGTGTTCAGGTGCTTGCGGGCGGTTTTTGGAGCGGTCCGTGCGTCTTCGGCTACTGCATCGGCGGAGACGGGGCTGTACGTATGCGCAATGACGTGCCGGATGCGTTCGTAGGGCGTCGTTTCGGCCTCCCACTCCTCGCCGACTGCCTCATTGACGTCTGCGAACTCCTCTGGTGGGCCTCGGTCCTCCATATGGACATGCAGGGGATGAAGGAACATAGTATTTTTCCACAGTACCATCTTCCTCTACCCTCGCCCTTCACTCGACATCGACGGACGGGACGTGGCGGAGCTGATCCTCTACCGGCGCACCGAGCGTTTCGGGTCGATTGCCCCGTTTTGACGGCGTCCCGTTCGGACTTGCATCCAATCATTCCTCTCGGACTCGATCGTCGACCAGCCGGCAGTACGTCGCGGCGGCGTCAGCAGCGGTCTCGCCGTGGCCGACGAGATCGACGCCGCGCTGGGTGGCGTACCACTCCCCGTCGTCCGCCTTGTCGAGGATCACGGTCGTCATCCGGGCGTTGCGCCAGCGGCGCGCCGTTTCGTCGTAAGATTCCTCCCGCTGATCGGCCCCGTCGACGGATTCGGTGTTGGTCCTCATCTCGTCCGATGCCGACACCCCGGAGGGGAAAAGGTCCGAGCCACGGGCGGATCGGAAGTGAAACTGGAACCGATCCGCTAAAACGAAAACCAGGGCCTGCCAGGATTGCTACGCCACAGCCCCGCTCACAGAGCGTCCTCTCGGAGTATCGCCCGCAAGTTTTCGAGCGAAAGCGGTTCTTTCCAAGTGCGAGCATCCATTCACAGAGGTCGCGGCGGTGCTCTCGGTATGTAACCTCTTGTCTCGGGTTTAGATACGCTTGTGTGTCCTCTGTGACGAGTACGATTCCATCGACTTTGTTTTCAGATCTGTACGTCATTCTAGTTGCCTCTGTACTAGATCTAGATCGATTGCGTGGCAATCTTTAAGTGTATAATGTAGTATGAATGATTGTTCTTCAAAACCGCTGTAATGCGTCGGGGTACCCGAAACACACCGGGTACTCGTCCTTGCGTCGGGTTCATAGCTGGAACACAGTGAACCCTTGTAACCGGTGATTTCGGGAGGAAAGAAGCCTAGGCCGGGATTTGAACCCGGGCTCTCGTCCTTACCAAGGACGCGCTTTACCGCTAAGCTACCCAGGCGCGCTGCACTCGTTGGTTGGAGGGGAACCGTCTTTAGGCGTTTCGATCTACGTCAGGGATCGGTGATCCAGGAGCGGGGGTCCTCGAGGGATTCGTTGGCGGGGCCGGTAACCTGGGCTCGCAACACTGCGGCGTCCGGCAGGCACTCCTCGGCCGGCGGCAAGGGCGGTTCGATCGCGTCGGCGAGGGCGGCCGCGACGCCCACGAGCGGTGACGGATCGCTGCCCACGGCGGACGCGCCCGCGATTGCCGCGAGCTCGAACACGTCCCGTTCCAGCGTGGCGTCCAGGGACGTCGCACCGTCGTGGTCGTCGGGAGCGAGGCCCTGGCGGTCGGTCTGGGCGCGGCCGAACCGCCGGACGGTTTCGACGGCCTTCTCGGCGGCCTCGGTCCGGGCCAGCAGGTAGAACCCCCGGGAGACGAGGACGTCGGCGGCGACCACCTCGACGTTGGCCTGGGTGTGGTCGTCGGTGCGAGCCCAGGGCTCCTCGTGGGCGAGGCGACGGGTCAGGCGAAGCCCCTCGTAGATGAGCTGTACGCCCGCGGCACGGTCGGTGAGCGAATCGAGCCCGACGGTATCGTCGATCGCGCTGGCGCAGAGCAGGGTGAGTGCTCCGGGCGCCATCGAGCCGTCCGCGAGGACCTCGTCGATCGTCCGTCTGAGATCTGCGGGGTCGACGTCCGAGACGGCCTCGCGGGCGGCACGCCGGCTCCTGGCGGCCTCTTCCATCGAACGCACCTAGCGATGGGAAGGGCAAAGACCTTTGGAAACGAGGGCAAGCCCCGGGTATGATCAGGACCGAGCAGGACGGCGACGTCACTGTCGTCACGCTGGATCGGCCGGAACGCCGCAACGCCCTCACGCCCGAGGGGTTGGACCGGCTCGAGGCCGCCGTTTCGGGCGTCGAGACGCCCGTTTGCTATCTCCGCGGCGAGGGGCCGGCGTTCTCCGCCGGGGCCGACTTCGACACGGTGCAGGGGCTCGATGCCGAGACGGCCCCGGAATTCTCTCGCAAGGGCCAGGCCGTGGCCGAGGCGCTGGAAACCGCCGATTCGATCACTGTCGCCGGGATCGATGGCCACGCCCACGGCGGGGGACTCGAACTGGCACTGGCCTGTGACGTCCGGGTGGCCACGCCCCGGACGACCGTCGCCGAACCGGGCGTGAAACTCGGCCTGTTCGGCGCCTGGGGCGGGACGGCCCGACTCCCCGAAGTCGTCGGGACCGCCGACGCGATGGACCTCGCGCTCTCGGGACGGACCATCGACGCCGAAGAAGCCCGTCGGATCGGCCTGGTTTCGAGGGTCGTCGACGATCCCAGGGCCGTCGTCGACGAAATCGCCGCCCATCCGTCAGACACGCTCGAACTCGTGAAGGAGCGACTCCGGGACGACGCCGATCGCGAGACCCAGGAACGACGGGAACGCGAAGCGTTCGCGACGCTGATCGAGCACCACGGGAAGACGGTGCGAGAACGGTTCGAGGAAAGCCGATAACTGCCGTAATCGTCACTTCAGCGGTTCGGGTGACGGCGGTGTGCGGCGCTTGTGCTTGCTCCGCTCGTAGAGCCCACGGACGCGATCGATCGTCTCGCGATCCACGTCGAGTTCGCGGGCGGTCGCGTCGGCCGAGAAGGGGCCGTCGACGTGCAGCGCGAGCACGGGATCGAGGACATCGTAGCCCACGCCCATCTCGTCCTCGTCGGTCTGGTCGGCCCAGAGTTCGGCGGTGGCGGTCTTCTCCACGATGTCCGTCGAGACGCCGACGTGAGCGGCGAGCTGGCGGACCTGGGCCTTGTAGAGGTTCCCGATCGGATGGCAGTCGACCGCGCCGTCGCCGTACTTGGTGACGTAGCCGGTCAGCGCCTCGCTCTTGTTGCCCGTCCCAAGGACGAGGCGGTTTTCGTGGTTCGCGACGAGGTAGTTCAGGACGGCCCGGACGCGCGCCCGGGCGTTGCCTACGGCCAACTGGTCGCCCTTCGCCTCGGGATAGACCGAGCGGAACTCCTCGACGAGTGGCTCGATTTCGATCACGTCGTAGCTGATCCCGAGACGCTCGGCGACCGCCTCGGCGTCGCTCATGTTCTCCTCGCTGGAAACGGTCGCGGGCAGGACCAGCCCGTGGAGGCCGTCCTCGCCCAGCGCCTCGACCGCGAGGTGGGCGACCAGCGAGCTATCCACGCCACCCGAGAGCCCGAGTACCGCGCCGTCGGTCCCCGACGCCTCGACCTGGCCCTCGACGAACGAGACGATATGGTCGCGTTGCGCCTCCAGTTCGGATTCGGAGAATCGGAGGTCCATCATCGCGCGAGGCTTGGAATCGGACCGACAAATAGGCATCCCAAACGCTGTTGGGGTGGACGAACGTCCAGTTCGAGAGAATCGGTCGATAGGATGGGAGTGAAGGGCCAATCCGGACCAGAGAACGCTACGTTGAAGTGGGGCCGTCGAGTACGTTCGGAGCGCGAAGAGGTGCGCCGGTGGTGAGGCGAACGCAGTTCGCCGATCCTCGGCGTGTGAGCGCCGGTGTCTCACCGAACGAAGTGAGGTGAGGCTCGGCGCGAGTGAACGCAGTGAACGAGCGCCGGTGGTCTAGTGGTAGGACATGAGCTTCCCAAGCTCATAGCCCGGGTTCAATTCCCGGCCGGCGCATTTTTGCGAGGAACGGACGTGACGAGCAAAATCGTCGACGGGAATTGAATCACGGCAGACGCAGCGCGAACGGACGTGAGCGACCGTCTGGCATCGGGTTCGACTCCCGGTCGGCGCACTCTCCGTTTTTCAGTAAAGTTTTGATCTTTAACGAGCGCCGGTGTCTCACCGAACGAAGTGAGGTGAGGGTCGATGGACGAGCGTCAGCGAGTCCATCGGAAGTCTAGTGGTAGGACATGAGCTTCCCAAGCTCATAGCCCGGGTTCGACTCCCGGTCGGCGCACTCCCTGCGGTCGTACGCCAACCGACGTTCGCCTCACTCGGTTCGGCGAACTCCCGGTCGGCGCATTTCTGCGAGGAACGGCCGTGACGAGCGAAATCGCCAAAGGGATTCGAACCACGGAAACGCGAGCGAAGCGAGCGTTTGCAGTCGGGTTCGACTCCCGGTCGGCGTACTCCCTGCGGTCGTACGCCAACCGACGTTCGCCTCTCTTTGTTCGGCGAACTCCCGGTCGACGAACCTCCTGCGGTCGTACGCCAACCGACGTTCGCCTCTCTCCGTTCGGCGAACTCCCGGTCGGCACACTTCAGTTTCCGTCGTCTGGCGACCGGTAGCGAGTTGGAGGGCTTACGTCCCGGGCCACTCGTCGGCGTCGAGCGGTTCGCCGTCGAGGAACGCGGCGATGCCGGCCTCGGCGTCCTCGGTCGCACAGAGGGCGGCGAACCGCTCGTTGGAGTAATCGAGCGCTTCCTCGTAGTCCATGTCGGCCATCTCGTTGTAGGCGGCCTTGCCCATCCGGATGGCCATCGGGCTCTTGCTCGCGATTTCGTTCGCGAGGTCCATCGCGGCCTCGTGCAGTTCGTCCTCGGGAACGACCTGGTTGACTAGCCCCCAGTCGCGGGCGGTCTCGGCGTCGATGAGCTTCCCGGTCAGGATCAGTTCGAGCGTACGCTTGTCGGGCAGGTTTCGCCGGAGCGGGACGGCGGGGCCCATGCAGAACAGGCCGACCTTCGGCGCGGTCGCACCGAGTTGGGTGCCCTCGGCGACGACGGCGAGGTCACAGGCCGCCACCAGGCCGACGCCGTTGGCGGCCGCGTGACCGTGGGCCGCGGCGATGACGGGCGTCTCCATGTTCCGGAGCGTCACGAAGGGCTCCTCCATCTTCGACACCCACTCCTCGTACTCGGCCTCGGTTTCGAAATCGCCGTGTTCGCTGACGTCGATGCCGGCGGAAAACGCCCGGCCCGCGCCGTCGATCACGATGGTCCGGATCCCGTCGTCGGCATCGAACTCCTGCAGCGCCGCGTCCAGGTCGACCGCGAGTCCCGTGCTGAACGTGTTCATCGACTCGGGGCGATCCAGCGTCACGAGTCCGACGTAGCCCTCTCGGTCCGTTTCGACCGTCTCGTATGACATTGGCACGCGAAGCTACGCAGGACGGGACGAAAAGACCGGGTGGTTTGCTCGCGATGGGGACGGGACCGGAACGACCTACAGCACACGCGCCGGCCGGAACCACTTCCCGACCGCGGCGGCACCGATCGCGGTGAGGACGCCGACGCCCACGAACCCGCCGACGGCGACGAGCAGGGGCGACACCCCGGGCGCGACCGTCGTGAGTCCGAGGAGCGCGAACGCGGGCACGAACGCGACGAGCATCAGGGCGTTGCCGGTGCCGGTCCCCGACATCGCCGTCTCGGGATACGCCAGGTAGACCACGGTCGCCACCAGTGCCGCCCAGAGGGCGACCGACACCGGGACGAAGTACGGCGCGTAGACGACCGGTCCGACGGCCAGCGTGAACGTCGCGCCGACGGCGAGCAGGACGCCCCACGCGCCGCCGACGCCGATGACTCCGAGCACCAGGGTCTGGATCAGCGCGAGAACGAACGACGTCGCGACGAGCGACGCGAACACCTCGCCGTGGGTGTACGGGGCCGCCAGCAGGCTCTCGAACTCGCCGCTGCTCGCTCGTCTCCCGGCGAGCGAGCGTGCGGTCGGAACGGCGACGACCGCCGCGAACACGGAGACGAGGACCGGCGCCTGGATCACCACGAGAGCCACCGCGAACCGCGGGCCCGAGACCGAGGTGAAGTACCGGTCGAGCGCGTCTTCGAGGCTCCCCTGGGTCGTCCCCGTCAGCGATTCCGGTTGCGTCGCCGCGATGGCGGCGAGCGCGACGAACAGCAGGCCGAACCCGACCGGATAGATGACCAGCCAGCGGTTTCGGGCCTCGACTTCGACGTCGATCATCGCCCGGGACAGTCGCCACACCCGGCCCCAGTCGGTCATGGTCGGCCCTCCAGGTGACGATAGAGGTCGTCGAGGTCGGCCTCAACCCTGTCCACCCCGGAGACGCGGACGTCGCGCTCGACGAGTTTGGCGACGACGTCGGCCGGTTCCTCGCCGTCGGACAGGGTCACCAGCCACTCGCCGTTTCGGTGAGTGGGATCGTAGCCGAGGTCCCGGAGTACCGGTTCGGCGTCCTCGCGGGCGTCCACGAGGACCTGCCGTCCACCCGAAACGTCGGCCCGTGCGAGCAGCGTCTCGACCGCGTCGTGTGCGACGACCTCGCCGTCCCGGAGGAACGCGATCTCGTCGGCGAGGTCGGCGGCCTCGTGGAGGTTGTGGGTCGCGTACAGCAGGGTGCGTTCGGCGGCCACCGCGTCGAGTTCGTCCCGGAGGGCGTTGGCCGTGG
>DATFIX010000318.1:0-11324 GCA_035269625.1 Natrialbaceae archaeon | reverse complement strand
GGACCGTGGCCCTCGGCGCGCAACTCCAGGAGGTAGCGGATGAACTTCCGTTCCGGGTGCCCGCAGTAGGGGTTGTCGTCGCAGTCGCAATCGAGGAAGTCCTCGGCGAAGTCGAGCACCTTCTCCTGGGTCACGTCGTCGAGTTTCGCCAGGTTCTCCCCCTGGAAGAGCAGGTCGAGGGTCGCGCCCGTGAACGCCCCTTTCGGGATGTTCGTCTCGATCTGGGAGGAGAGCTGGCGGTGGTTCTTGACGTAGATCTTGTCCGTAATCGCCACTGACGGGTGGTAGGGGCGTCGAGGGTGAAAAGCGCGTCGTCACGGGCGTCGCTGGGATCCGCGGTGCCGGACGTCGATCAGAGCGCGTCGTCGGGGTCGTACTCTTCGGCCATTCGTTCGGCTTCGGTCGCGTAGCGTTCGCGCGTCTCGGGGTCCTCGACGGTGCCGAGGTTCGAGGGATCGACGGCGAGACTCACCCGCGTCTCCCGATGATCGCCGGTAAAACTCGTCAGGGCCCGCTCCTTGCGGAAGTCGCGTTTCCCGTCGGGCGTGGCGTAAGTCAGGATGATCAGGTTCTGCTCGTCGTCGGAGTAGGTTCGTTCCACCAGCCAGACGCGCACCTCGTCGGTCATGTCGTCGTTGGATACGGGCCGAGAAATCATGAACGTGGGGCCCGCTTCGAGAACGCTCTGGGTCAGTCGTGAGTCGCCGACGCCTCTTCCTCCTGCTCCCGCACGAGTTCGTCGATCAGATCCGACACCCGCCGTCGGATCTCGTCGCGAATCTCTCGGACAGTAGCGAGGTCCTGCCCGCCCGGATCGTCCAGCGCCCAGTCCCGGGCGTCGCCGCGCCAGGTCGCCGGGCAGACGTCGTCGGCCGAACAGCCCATCGTGACGACGTACTCGACTTCGGCGAGTTCGGCGGGCGTGATCGCTCGGGGCTGGCGATCCGAGACGTCGATGCCGACTTCGCCCATCGCTTCGACGACCACTTCGTGAACGTGCTCGGCGGGGTCGGTCCCGCCGGAGACGACCGTGATTCCCCCGTCGAGGTCCCGCTCCGCGAGTTCTCGCTCGGCGAACGCGGCGGCCATCTGGCTCCGCCCGGCGTTCTCGACGCAGACGAACGCGACGGCGGTGTCGGCGTCGGCGTTCGGCTCCGTCCCGGCGTCGTCAGTCATCGAACGTCGCCTCCTCGCTACCGACACCGGTCCCGGACTCGGTTTCGGCGTCGATCACCGACTCGCCCCAGTCGAGGTGGTCCTCGAAGTACTCGGCGACGTTCACGAGCGAAATCAGGACGGGGACTTCGATCAGCGGCCCGATGACCGCCGCGAACGCGACGTCGGAGGCGACGCCGAACAGGCCGATGGCGACCGCGATGGCGAGTTCGAAGTTGTTGCTCGCCGCGGTGAACGCGATCGACGTGGTTTCGGGGTAGCCCGCGCCGATGGACTTGCCCATCCAGAAGCTAACGAAGAACATCGCGACGAAGTAGATCGTCAGCGGGATCGCGACGGTGACGACGTCCGTCGGGAGGGCGACGATCTTCTCGCCTTTCAGGCTGAACATCACGACGATGGTGAACAGCAGGGCGACCAGCGTCAGAGGGTCGACCCGCGGGAGATACTGCTCCTCGTACCACTCGGTGCTCTTCAGTTTCGGGAGTCCGAACCGGCTGAGGACCCCCGCGAGGAACGGAATCCCGAGGTAAATGAAGACGGTCCGGGCGACGCGCTCGATGCCGACGTCAACGACGACGCTTGTGAGACCCAGCAGGTCCGGGATCACCGTGATGAACAGGAACGCGTAGGCGCTGTAGACGAACACCTGGAAGAGGCTGTTGAGCGCCACCAGCCCGGCGGCGTACTCCGGACTGCCGTCGGCGAGGTCGTTCCAGACCAGCACCATCGCGATGCAGCGGGCCAGCCCGATGAGGATCAAGCCGACCATGAACATCGGGTGCCCGCGGAGGAAAACCACGGCGAGGACGAACATCAGGATCGGCCCGATGATCCAGTTCTGGACGAGGCTCAGGCCGAGGACCTTCACGTCACGGAACACGGCCGGGAGTTGGCGGTACTCGACCTTCGCCAGCGGCGGGTACATCATCACGATCAGGCCGATCGCGATGGGGACGTTCGTCGTCCCGACGCTGTAGTTCTCGATCGTGGCCGGCACGCCGGGGACGAGATAGCCGAGGCCGACGCCGACCGCCATTGCGCCGAAGATCCACAGCGTCAGGTAGCGGTCGAGGAAAGAGAGGCCATCGTCGTCGCACGATCCATCGTCACACGGTGCGTCGCTCACGCGCCGTCACCTCCATCCAGTGCGGCGATCAGCCGCTCGGCCAGGTCGGTCGACTCGTACTTGCGCCACTTGCCCTCCTTTCGGCGGACGACCAGCCCTGCGTCCACCAGGCTCGACATCGCGTGGCTGACGGCACTCTCGCTGACGTCCACGAGGGGGTGGAGTTCGCACACGCAGAGTTCCCCGTCCGCGGCGACCAGCGACCGGACGAGCCGGTAGCGCGTGTCGTTCGCCAGCGCCGAGAGCACCGAGACGTGTTCGTCGACGCGGTCCGAATCGACGACCGTCTGAAGCCGGGTCAGTTCGTCCAGCCGGCGATCGACGTCTTCGGTTCGACACTCTTCGAGTTCGTCCTCGAGGTACCGCTGGAGACGGTCCCCTGGTTCGGCCATAGTTGAACGGTTGCTCAAATGTACACATAACCGTTCCGGTCTCCGTCGAAACGACGGCCGTGATGGGTATCGACCCGACGAAGCCCATCGCGGAGGTTTCAAGTTCGGGACTCACTTCGTATGAAACGATGTCTGGACCGGACGGCGGAGCGGAGTTCCGCTCCGGCCACTGGGTGAGGTTCGAACGAGTGGTGTCGACGGGCGGTGATCCGGCATGACCCTTTCGCCGGCGATCGAAACGGGGCTGATCATCGGGATCGTCGTGGTCGGAATCGCGATCGAGCGGTTCACGGCGGTAGCGCGCATGCGGAACTCGTTGCCCTCGCGGCCGCGCTGGGCGGTCGCGATCCTCGCCATCGGCGTGGTCTGGTACGCCCTGTTCCTGGGGCTGTTCCCGCCGATGCCGATCGACGAAACGGTCGTCGCGGTCGCGCTCTCGGCCGCGCTGTGGCTGGGGTTGCCGGTCCTCTTCGTTAGGGGATTCGGCTGGGAGACGACGACAGACGCACCCACGTCCGGCGTCGGCGCCCACTATCGACCGACGACCGACGCGACCGAACCGGGAGTCTATCGCGTCGTCGGCACGGCAGACGACGTAACTCTCCTCCGACTCACGGACGGTGACGGGGATCGGATCCACACGGGAGAGACGATCCGCGTCCCCGAGGACGTGCTGACGTCGTCGTTCGCACCGGCGTCGAACCCCGACGAGTAGCACCGGGTAGCCGACTGGTTCCCAGGACCGACGGGCGGACCGCGGGGCGCCGTTGGCGGAGGACGATCTCCGACGGAGGAGGGTGACATGTTCGGGAGAATCGTCTCGGCCGCACGTCCCGTAGATCGCAGGACGATGCAGGTCCTGGATCGTTCCGTTCCGATCGGCCACGTCCGAACGCTCGTGCAGGGGGCGTTCGTCGGGGTGTTCGGCTGGCTCCTCGTTGCCGGGCGATATCGTCTCTGGATGGTCGTCGTGGCCCTCGGGATCGCGAGCGCAGCCGTCGCGGGCCGATGGTACTGTGGGTGGGTCTGTCCGATCAATGCCGTCTATCGCGCGATCGATCGACTGTTCGACGCACTCGGGGTCGAGCGTCGCCCACCGCCGTCGGTCGTCCAGTCCCCTCGACTCCGGTGGTCGATTGCCGTCGGGTTCGTCGGGCTGTTCGTCGCGACCCGGGCGTTCGGACTTGGACTCGTCCCGATCGTCTCCGTCGCCGTCGCCGGGATCGGCATCGGTCTGGTCTTCCAGCCCCGGACTTTCCACCGACACCTTTGCCCGTTCGGCACCGTCTTCTCGTTCGTTTCGCGGCGCCAGCGGTTCGGCTTCCGCGTGGACGACACCTGTCCCGGCTGTGGAACGTGTACCGACGCGTGTCCGAACGACGCGATCGAGGTCGACGGGTCGGGACCGGCGTCGATCGACACCGCAGCGTGTCTGACGTGTTTCTCGTGTTCCGACGCCTGTCCCCACGACGCCGTCGGGTACGACCGAGCGTTTGCCCCTGACCGGGACCGCCAGCGGTACCTACGGCTCCCACATCGCGGTGTAGGCGGGGTCCTCGCCGACCGACTCGAAGGCGTAGCCCCGCTCCTCCAGTTTGGGAAGGAGGTGTTTGGGCGTCCGGTCGTTCGTCTGGACGAGCACCGCGTCCTCGCCCATTCCTTCCAGGGTTTCGAGGGTCTCCTGCAGCGGTTTCGGCGGCGGGAGGTCCCGGACGTCGAGCGTTTCGACGTGCTCCCGGTTCGGCACCCCGTCGCGGTCGAGAACGGTGGAGGCGTCCATACGACATGGTTTCGGTCGGGCACGGGCAACGGTTCTCCCGAACGTGTTCGCGTTCGATGGGGACCGATGCGCCTTCACCCTCGGGGAACCGGGGCGAACACGTTCGGGGAACTCGCTTCGGCCGGCCGGGCGGAAGGGTTCGACAGGAACATCATGCGCGGTCCCGACGTCGATACCTCCGAACGACCGTTCGTCCTCGTCTGGGAGGTCACCCAGGCCTGCGACCTCGAGTGCAAGCACTGCCGGGCGGACGCAAAGCCCGACCGCCATCCCGCTGAACTCGACACCGAAGAGGGCAAGGCGCTGCTCGCGGACGCCGCCGCGTTCGGCGAGGGCCAGATCGTCGTGCTCTCGGGCGGCGACCCGCTGCTCCGGGGCGACCTCGTCGAACTGGTCCGGTACGGCACCGAGCAGGGCCTGCTGATGACGCTCACCCCCAGCGGGACGGTGTCGCTGACGCCCGACGTGATCGACGACCTGGCCGACGCCGGCCTCCGCCGGCTCGCGGTGAGCATCGACGGCGCGTCCCCGGACGCCCACGACGAGTTCCGCGGCGAGGCGGGGAGCTTCCGCGAGACGGTCGCGGCCGCGAAACACGCCCGCGACGTGGGCCTACCGCTGCAGGTAAATACCACCGTCTGCCAGGAGACCGTCGAAGAACTCCCGGCCCTCGCGGACCTCGTCGAGGACCTGGGGGCGACCCTCTGGTCGGTCTTCTTCCTCGTCCCGATCGGTCGGGGGACGGTCCTCGATCCGATCGCTCCGGAACGGGCCGACGCGGTGATGGAGTGGCTTCTCGACCAGGCGAACGAGCGGGAGTTCGGCGTGAAGACCACCGAGGGACCCCAGTATCGCCGGGTGGCGATCCAGTCCCGTCGTGGCGACGACGCCGTCTCGACGCCCGCGAACGACGAGGTGGGGCGACGCACCGGCATCAGGGCCGGCAAGGGATTCGCGTTCGTGAGCCACCTCGGCGAGGTCTACCCGTCGGGGTTCCTGCCCGAGTCGGCGGGCTCGGTCCGGGACCGGAGCGTCGTGGACGTCTACCGCAATGCGGACCTCTTCACCGACCTTCGCGACGAGGACCGACTCCGGGGCAAGTGCGGTGCGTGCGAGTTCCGCCACGTCTGCGGCGGCAGTCGCTCGCGGGCCTACGCCGCCACGGGCGACCCCTTCGAGAGCGACCCGCTGTGTCCCTACGTCCCCGAGGAGTACGACGGGGCGCTCCCGGAAGGGCGGTTGGCGGTCGACGAACCGGACGCGGCCGACGACTGACGCAACGAGCCCACCATCGATTCCCGTTAGCCCACCCAGATCCACGACACACCACCCATGAACGGACTTCCCTCGGACCTCGACGCCGACCGGCAGCCGCCCCTCTCGATCCCGTTCGCGCACTTCGTCCTCGGCGGGGTCGTGCTTCTCGTCGGGGGCGCTATTGCGGGCGTCGGTTCCCTAGTCGCGCCGATCCGTCCGGCCGGGGCCGGGACGCTCCACCTCCTGCTGGCCGGCTGGGTGGCGCTGACCATCATGGGCGCGATGACCCAGTTCGTCCCCGTCTGGTCGGGGACGAAACTGTACTCCCGGCGGCTCTCCGTGGTCAGCCTGTGGCTGGTGACCGTGGGCGTGGTCGCGCTCTTTCTCGCGTTCGTCACCCGGGCGTACGACTGGCTCGCGCTGGGGGCGTCCGTTCTTCTCGTCGGGTTCTGGACGTTCGTCTACAACGTCGCCCGGACGCTCCCCTCGGTCGCTGATCTGGACGTCACCGAGGCCCACTTCGCGCTCGCGCTCGGGAGCCTCGTGGTCGCCACGGTGCTCGGATGGCTGCTCGCGACGGACTTCGGATACCGGATCCTCGATCCGTTGAGTCGCTCGCTCCCGATTCCCGTCCCCCTCTCCGCGCCACAGGTCCTCCTGGCGCACCTCACCCTCACCGTCTTCGGGTTCGTCCTGGCGACCATTATCGGCGCACTGTACCAGCTCGCCCCGATGTTCACCCAGTCGGAGACGACCGCCCTCGACGCACACCTGACCCACGTCGAGATGGTCGCGTTCCCGGTCGGCGTCCCGCTGCTGGCGGCCGGTCGCCTCGTCGCCTCCCGCCCCATTGGGACTGCCGGCGCGGCCCTGCTCCTCGTGGGAACGACCGCCTTCGCCGCCTTCCTCGCCCGGCGGCTCTGGCTCGCTCGCGTCGAAGCCGACCCGATGCTTCGACGCTATGCGCTCGTCGCGCTCTCGCTGTTCGGCTGGGTCCTCCTCTCGGCCCCGCGGTGGATCGGCGATCCGCTCGACTTCTACGCCCGGTTCGGAAGTCCCGGAGCCACGCACCTGCTGTTCGTCGGCGTCTTCACGCTCACCATCGTCGGGACCGTCTACCACGTCGTCCCGTTCGTCGTCTGGTACCACCGCTACAGCGACCGCCTCGGATACGAACCCGTCCCGATGGTGGACGACCTCTACGACGAGCGCGTGGCGCTCGCCGAGTTCGCGCTGCTGGCGCTCGGCCTGGCGATCCTCTGGGGTGGCGACGTCCTGGCGGCCCCGACCTGGGTCCTGATGTTCGGCGGGAACCTGCTCGGGCTGGGCGTCCTGCTGTTCGCCTGGAACATGGCCGGCGTCGTCTGGGACCACCGCCCCGAGACGTTTCGGGACATCGTCCGAACGCTCGTGGGACGATCGGTCGTTTGAGTTCGGCACCGATCGTCACAGCGAATCCACGAAATCGCTCACGACTCGATTGAACCGCTCGGGTTCCTCTATCGTGAGACAGTGCCCGCTCGCTTCGAACAGTTCGAACCGGGACTCGGGGACGAGTTCTGCCACCAATTCGACGGACGCAACGCTCCGCCACTCCTCGTCGGTACCGGCACAGACCAGGGTCGGAACGTCGACGTCGGGGAGCAGCGTCCGGTAATCGCGGAACGTACAGTCGAACAGGATCGAGCATTTGATCGACGGCGGACACCGCGACGCTCGATTCGTCTACGGGGCGGCCGGAATGTGGGACCCGGAGAACTCGAACGGCGAGCAGTACCGCGAGTGGGTCCGCGACGCGTGGGAGCAGTTCCGCCACTTCTCGGCCGGCGGCAACTACGTCAACTTCCAGACCGACGACGAGGACAAGACCCGTATCCGGGCGACCTACGCGGACAACTTCGATCGACTGGTGGACGTCAAGACGACCTACGATCCGGACAATCTGTTCCGCGTGAACCGGAACGTGCGCCCGGCGTGATCCGGGCTGGAATCGCCGGTGCCGGTTTCATCTGCACGAGAAACGGTTCTCCGCCCGATGCGGTTATCCCGTCCCGTGATCTATCCGCCCCGAAACAATCGCAAACATGGTACAAAATCAACCGTATTTCTGCAAGCGGTGCGGCGTCTCGCCCGGTGTGGCCGACGTCGTCGTGAAACACTCTCCATCCGATCCGCTCCTGGTTTCGGAATGCGCTCGCTGTGGGACGATCCTCGGCATCGGCAGCCACCAGTGGTAGGCGCTGACATATGGCTAGAACCCGATGGGCGGGGTTCGCGACCGCTGCCGATCGTCAGGCGTCGCTTCCCGAATCCTCGGCCCCTGGATGAGCCGCGTCGTCCTCGAGGTCCATCCCGTCCAGCTTCGCGTTGATCGCCTCGCTGTGCTGGTGGACGGGGTCGACGTGGACGGCCACGCGTTCGAACTCGTGGCGGTCCGAGAGACCGTTCAGGGCCCGATGGGCGGCAGTGGTGAGGACGTCGCCCTGCGGGCAGAAGGCGGTCGTCGGCGTGAACTCGGCGTGGAGGACGTCGTCCTCGACGGCGTACCGGAAGCCGGCGTCGGGATGGCGCGGGTCGAGGTTGAGTTTCGCCAGGTTGTACCCGAGCGTGCTGTCGTAGACGCCGCGCTCCTCGAAGACGTCCCTGACCATCCGATGGACCGCGACGTGGTCCTCGTCGTCGAGAACCTCGAAGTCTTCCAGGTGCGGTCCAGGATCCGGGAGGTGCGCCGGGACGAGCTCGTCGTACTCGTCGAAGTCCGGTTCGCCCGACGAACGCCGAGTGAAGGGGTTCGGCATCGTCCCGTCGTTTGGCCTCCGGCCGGGTGGCCCCAACGCCGAACACGTTCGGGGAGTCTGCCGTTCGGCCCCGATCGGCCCGTAGACTCGCTTTCCCCGCGGTTTCGAAGATGTTCGGGGCAACCGACGTTGTCGGTGGACCCTGACCCCTGTGGTAACGCATGACAGTATCAGCCACGGCCGAACCGACCGGCGGTTGCACAGCGGGCCGAACCGGCGAGCGCGGCGGGTGCCCACCCGACCGCTGCGGGGGTGGCGTCGGATGACCCTCTCGCGTCGTGACTTCGCGAAACTCGCGGGGGCCGGCGCGATCGGATCCCTCGTGGGCGGGGCCTGGGCCGCCACGAACACCATCGACCCCGTCACGCAGGTCGACAACCCCCTGAAATCGTATCCCAACCATGACTGGGAGTCGGTCTATCGCGACCTCTATGCCTACGACGACGTGGACTGGACCGTCTGCCACCCGAACTGCACCCAGTCCTGTGCGCTCAACTTCTACCTGAAAAACGGGATCCCGATCCGGGCCGAACAGGTCTACCACAACGAGGACGCCAGCGTCGGCCCGAGCGGGTACGAGGACGCCGGGGTCAGCGCGAACTGGAACCCGCGAGGGTGCATGAAGGGGCTGACCGTCCACCGCCGAACCTTCGAGCCCTCCCGGATCAAGTACCCGCTCGTCCGGAAGGGCTGGAGCCCGGACGAGCCGAACCAGTCCGGACGCGGCGAGGACGAGTTCGAACGCGTCTCCTGGGACGAGGCGATCGACCTGATCGCGGCGAAGCTGGCCCGCCTGGCCCGCGACGACCGCGAGGACCAGTTCCACGTGTTCAACGCGATCAAGGCCGACGGCCTGTTCACCCGCCACGGCGCCGGGCGACGCCTCGCCTCCATCTTCGGCGGCGTCGAGTGGACCGAGTACGACTGGTACGCGGACCTGCCGCCGGGCCACGTCATCACGACGGGGTACCAGACCAGCGACGCCGACGCCGCCGACTGGCGCAAGTCCGACTACACGATCATCCAGGGGAAGAACCTCATCCACAACAAACTCGCGGACAACCACTGGCTCCAGGAGATCCGCGAGCGCGGCGGGAAACTGGTCGGGATCTACCCTGACTACGCGCCAACCGTCCAGAAGTGCGACCGATGGCTGCCGGTTCGTCCCGGTAGCGACCCCGCGCTACCCCTGGGATTCGCGCACGTCATCATCGACGAGGACCTGTACGACGCCGACTTCGTGCGCCGGTTCACCAGCCTCCCGCTTTTGGTGCGCGAGGACACGAGCAAGTACCTCCGGGCGCACGAGGTCTTCGAGGACCACGATCCGCCGGGCGGCGCGGACGACGATGAACACGCAGACGAGACCGACGACTGGGGCGACTTCGTCGTCCTCGACGAGGACGGCGAGTTGCGGCCCGTCACCCGCGAAGACGTGGGGAACGAGACGCCCGGGGTCCCACAACTCGAGGTCGATACCGAGGTCGAACTGGCCGACGGTTCGACCGTCGCCGTCAGGACGGACTTCGCCCGGCAGAAGGCGAACGTCATCGAGAACTACGACCCCGGTACCGTCGCCGAGATAACGTCCGTCCCGCCCGAGGCCATCGGGAAGACGGCGCGCGAGCTCGCCGCGGCCGAGAACGGCCAGTGGCTCACGGGCGAGGGGATCAACCACTGGTTCCACGGGAACAGCGAACTCCAGCGCTCCATCTTCTTCGTCCAGTCGCTGCTGGGCAACATCGGGAAACCCGGGCGGGGCTACTACAACTACTCCGGGCAGTACAAGATCGAACTGCTCGACGGCTACCCCCACTACGTCAACCCCGACGGGAACGCCGCCCACGGGATGTACCCCGGCTACGCCTTCGCGTTCTTCGGGGGCGAGACGCTCGATCCCCACGAGATCCGAGGGGACTTCGACCGGGAACTCGACCTGGTGCCGCAGGGTGACGCCGAGGAGGCGGTGATGCCGGAGGGCGCGGAGTCCTACACGGTGAAGCGGCCGACGGTCCTGTGGACGATGAACTGCAACCTCCTGAACCAGACGAAACACCAGGAACACGTGGTGAACAACTTCGTGAAACACCCCGAGACGGGCAACGAGTTGCTGATCGTCTCGGACATGCACATGACCTACTCGGCCCGCCACGCCGACGTCGTCCTCCCCGTCCACTCCTGGCTGGAGTGCGAGTATCCCGACGTCACCGTCGGCCCGGAGAACCCCTTCATCACGATGGACCACGGGGTGATGGACCCCATCTACGACACCAAGCAGGACGGGGAAATCCTCGCGCTGGTGGCCGAACGCCTGGACGAGAAGGTCACGCCCGAGAACCGCCAGGTCGATTCCTACCGGTCGTACTTCTCGGAGTTCCTCGACGACGACGGCGACGTCCGGACGTACATCCAGGAGACCCTCGACCGCGGGATGTCCACCCGGGACATCGACGTCGAGGACCTCGAAACCGGCCCCCAGCGACTCCAGATGAAGACCTATCCGCGGATCCCGTTCTACTCGCAGATCAACGAGGATCGGCCGTTCTACACCAAGACCGGGCGGATGGAGTTCCACAAGGAGGAGGACAGGTTCGTCGAACTGGGCCGTGACGACCTCGACCACATCGAGAGCGTCGAGGGAACGCCATACGGTCGCGGGAAGAAGTGGCCCGAGGCAAAGGAGACGGACAATCCGGTCTATGAGGACGGGTACCGGATGTACTACAACACGCCCCACAGCAAGTACCGCACCCACTCCTCGTGGGGCATGACCGACTGGAACCTGATCTGGT
>DATFIX010000317.1:0-4815 GCA_035269625.1 Natrialbaceae archaeon | reverse complement strand
GGGTTCTCCACGAGGTCCCGATCGACGAACAGGACGCCGTCCTCGGCGAGCACGTCGCGGTGGTCGACCAGCGCGGCGTCGGTCAGCGCCACGAGGACGTCCGCGTCGCCCTCGGGTACCTTCGCCTCGTGGATCTCGTCGTCGGCGACGATCAGGTCCGAGTGGGCGACGCCGCCGCGGGCCCGGGAGCCGTACTCCTCGGTCTTGAAGACGTTGCGGCCGTCCAGGGCCGCGCCTTCGCCGAGGATCGTCCCGGCGACGACGACGCCCTGGCCGCCCTCGCCGGCGATCCGGAGCCTGTAGTCCTCGCCCGTCCGGCCCGCGCCCTGGCGGTCCTCGGGGACGTGTTCGGCCTTGGCGGTCTCGGCGATGTCGTCCATCGAGGCGACGTACTCCTCGCGGTCGCGGTCGACGAGGGTGCCGACCTCGAACTCGCCGGCGTCGATCTGTTCCTCCATCCACTCGAGCATCTCCGGGGCGCTCCGGAGTTCGTTGCGCCGCCCGTAGACGGTCGGGCACTGGGAGTAGATCTCGATCAGCGAGAAGCCCTCCTTCTCGATGCCCTGCTTGAGGGTCTGGACGAGCTGGTGCGGGCGGGAGGTTGCCCCGCGGGCGACGAAGGCCGCGCCGGCCTCCCGGGCGACCGCCGAGATGTCGATGGCGTCCTCGGGGTTGCCGTAGGGCGAGGTGGTCGTCGTCGAGCCGTGGGGCGTCGTCGGCGCGACCTGCCCGCCGGTCATGCCGTAGGTGAAGTTGTTCACGAGGACGACCGTGACGTCAACGTTCCGGCGGGCGGCGTGGAGCAGGTGGTTGCCGCCGATGCCCGCCAGGTCCCCGTCGCCCGAGAGGACGACCGTCTCCTGGTCGGGGTTGCTCGCCTTGGCCCCGGTCGCGAACGCGACCCCGCGGCCGTGGGTCGTGTGTAGGGTGTCAGCCTCGAAGTTCGGGCTGGGGATCCACGCCGAGCAGCCGATGCCCGAGACGAGCAGGAGGTCCTCGACCGCGAGGCCCTCGATCTCGTCGACGGCCTTCGCGAAGGTGTTCAGCACCGTGCCGCCGCCACAGCCGGGGCACATGGTGTGGGGTAGCTGGTCCTCGCGGAGGTAGGGCAGCAGTTCGTAGTCGAGATTCGGATCGTCGGATTTGCTCATGCGCGATCACCGCCGATGTGGTCGGCGAGTTCCTGCACCGTGAACGGGTCGCCGCCGATGCGGTCGATCAGTTCGACGGGCGCTTCGGCCACGCGCTCGACCTCGCGGGAAACCTGCCCGAGGTTCATCTCGGGGACGTAGATCCGTTCGACCTCGGTGGACAGGTCCGCGACGACGTCCTCCGGGAACGGCCAGAGGGTGGTCGGGCGCAGGAGGCCGATGCGTTCGCCCTCCCCCTGGAGTTGCTTCAGGGCACCCTCGGCGATGCGGCCGGTGATGCCGTAGGCGACGACCAGTTCGTCCATGTCGTCGGTCCAGCGCGTCTCGTACTCGACGATGTCCTCGCGGTTGCCCTCGATCTTCTCGTGGAAGCCCCGGACGAGCGCGTCGTGGACTTCCCGGGTGCTCACGTCGCGCATGCCGTCGGGTTCGTGGGTCGATCCGGTGACGTGCGCCGAGAGGCCCTCGCCGAACTGGGGCATGGGGGCAACCTCGCTGTCGCCGAAAAGGACCTCGTCGTCCGCCGTCGCCACTTTCCGATCGACGGTCTCGACCGTCTCGGGAACCTCGAGTCGCTCTTTCGCGTGGCCGATGATGCCGTCGGCGAGCAGGATGACCGGCGTCCGGTATTTCTCGGCCAGGTTGAACGCCCGGACGGTGAGGTCGAAGGCCTCCTGGACCGACGCGGGCGTGAGCGCGATGATCGGGTGGTCGCCGTGAGTGCCCCAGCGGGCCTGCATGACGTCGCCCTGCGCGGGCAGGGTCGCCTGGCCCGTCGAAGGGCCCGAACGCTGGACGTCCGCCAGGACCATCGGGGTCTCGACCATCGCGGCGTAGCCCAGGTTCTCCTGCATGAGCGAGAAGCCCGGGCCGGAGGTGGCGGTCATCGCCTTGTTCCCGGCCCAGGACGCGCCGATGACGGCGGCGATCGACCCGAGTTCGTCCTCCATCTGGACGTAGCGCCCACCGACCTTCGGGAGTTCCTCGGACATCGTCTCGGCAACCTCGCTCGCGGGCGTGATCGGGTAGCCGCCGAAGAACTTACAGCCGGCGTAGATGGCCCCGTAGGCGATGGCCCGGTCGCCGATCATGAACCGGTTGCCCGGCGGCATGACCGCCTGGGGGTCGAGGTCGGCGCTCGCTCCGGTCTCGGCCTCAGCCATCGCTTCGCACCTCCAGGGCGAAGTCCGGACAGGAGAGTTCGCAGTTCCCGCACTCGACGCAGGCCTCCGGGCGCTCCGGGACGGGGATCGCGTTCGACCCCTCGCCCGACATCTCGAAGACGTCGGTGGGACACTCGTGGACACAGATCTCGCAGCCTTTACACAGCGACTCGTTTACGGCGATCGTCACGCCGTCCGCGCTGGCGCTGGTGAATGCCTTCGTGGTCGTCCCCATAGGTGTACGGTAGAAAGGTTCGCCAGTCTCACCCATGTAGGCTTCGTTCCTTCCCAGGAGGAGAAAACGCCTGTTGGCGGCGAGTTCACTCGGGGAGCCGGGCTGAAACAAATGCTCCGGTCGCTGGCCAGGGCGATCAATCGACCGGGTCGTAGGGCAACGGACGCCCCTCGTCCCGGAACCGTTCGAGGTAGTACGCGATGCCGGGCTGGTGGGCAGCGCCGACGATCAGGTGCACCGCCGGGGCGTCGTCGTGGTGGTGGAGGGCGTAGGCGGCCATCCGCTCGTTGCGGGCGTGAGTCAGCACTTCGAGTTCCGGGTCGTGCCGGCGCAACCACTCGCGTTCCAGCGGCTGGGGCAGGAACGATCGGACGTAGTACGCCTGTAGGTCTGCGAGTCGCGCAGGGTTCTCGGCTGCCCGACGGCTCCTGGCGAAGGCCTCGTACTCCTCGCGGGTCGCCAGCCCCTCGTGGGTGGCGAAGAAGACGGACGCCACGTCGCCCAGGGCGCTCGCGAATTCCTCGCCGTAGACGTCGCCGCTGGCCTCGACCAGCGAGAACGTCGCCTCCCGGAACTGGGAGGCGATCCCCGTCAGGTCCTCGAGGAGGCGATCGATCCCGACGGACGAGAACTCGTCGACGTGGGACTCCACATCGAGTCGCTCGCACTCGGCCATCGCCCATCGGTAGTCGTCCATCTCGTAGACCTCGGGGTAGTCGTGGAAGTACAGCCGCCTGATGCCCTGCTCGCAGTAGACCGACTCGCCCGACTCAAGGAACCTCGCGACGTGATCGCGGAGGACCTGTCGTTCCGCGTCCGTCCCGGCGTGGGTGATGCCATGAATCCAGAACGCCGCGCCGTCCACGACGACGCGGGTGCCGGGGAGGCCGCCCGTCGTGTCGATCGAGGACGGGAGCGCTGGCATCGACGCTTCCCACTCGCGCTTCGCGTCGACGTACGCCTCGTGTTCGTCGTCGGCACCGGTGATCCGGACCAGTTCAGCCAGGCTCTCGGCCGACCGGATCCGGTCGAGTCGCCGGCGCGTTGGATCGGTCGGGGCGTGACCGTGAGCGCTCTCGGAGGTCATCGGTCGATCACTCCTCCCGCGGCGTCACCACCACCGTCGACTGGGCCGGCCGGCGCGCGACGGGCGATCGCCATCCCCGAACGGGAGGGTCGGATGGGTCTCGTTCGTTCGTCCACCCGTTCGCGGAAGGGCCAGCGAAATAAAAGGGTGTCCGGGAATGGCAACGGCGAAACACGAACGCCCGTGTTCGGCCGTTCTGGGGCCTCACTCCGCCGCACAGCGGTTCGGCCCGAGTTCGAGTTCGGTCGCCTCGGCCTCGTCCGGGCGCCCGCGCTGGCCGCGGTTGATCGCGATCACCGTCTCGTAGTTCGGGGGCTTCGCCGGGACGTTCGTCTCGAACCGTCGGACGAACTCCTCGCGGTCGAGTCCGAGGACCTCCAACCCGGTGCGGAGCGTCCCGATGGTCGTCTCGATGGGCTGGCCGGGCTCCCCGTCCTCGTACTCGCCCTCGTCGGTCACCGCGGCGTGGCCCGGCAGGACCCGGACCCCATCGGGCAGGCACATGAGCGTCCGGTGGAGCGAGTCATAGAGCAGCTTGGCACCGGTCGCGGCGTCGTCGTCGCCGAACTCCAGTTCCGTCCGGCCGACCGCGTGGACGAACAGCGTGTCGCCCGTCAGGATCGCCGCGTCGTCGACCAGGTAGCTCACGCCTTCCGTCGTGTGCCCGGGCGTCGGGACGGCCTTGATCTCGACGTCGCCGACGTGGAGGACCTCGTTCCGCCCGAACGCCTCGAAGGGATATTCGACGCCGCGCTCGGCGGCCCGCTCCCCGAGGAAGTACGGGACGTTCCGGTCCGCCGCGAGCTGCCGACCGCCGGAGAGGTGGTCGGCGTGGACGTGCGTGTCGAGCACGGCGACGATCTCCCAGCCGCGATCCTCGGCGACGGCCGCGAACTCCCCGGTGTGTCGCGAGGGGTCGACGACTGCCGCCACCCCTTCATCGGCGTCGGCGACGACGTACCCGAGACAGCCCTTGGCGCGGCGCTGTACCTGGACGATGGCCAGCCCCTCCCTGTGGGTTTCGATCGCGACCGTCTCGTACACCCGACTCCAGGCCTCCATCCCGCCCTCGACCACCGCGACGTCCTCGTACCCCTGCCGGGCGAGTTCCTCGACGAACCCCGACGAGGATCGACCCTTCGCACAGATCGTCAGGATTCGATCCGCGTCCCCGACCAG
>DATFIX010000316.1:0-2896 GCA_035269625.1 Natrialbaceae archaeon | reverse complement strand
ATCCGCAAAACGCCCTCGACCCGGTTTACACGGTCGGGGACCAGCTCGTCGAGACGATCGGGTACCATCGCGACGTGTCCGACGAGACGGCTCGAAACGAGGCCGTCGACCTCCTGGACCGGGTCGACATCGCCAAGCCGGCCAACCGCCTCGATGACTACCCGCACGAACTCTCCGGGGGCATGCGCCAGCGGGTGGCCATCGCGATGGCACTCGCCGGCGACCCGGACGTCCTCGTGGCGGACGAACCCACGGCGGACCTGGACGTCACGATCGAGGCCCAGATCCTGGACCTGCTCCGGGAACTGCAGGCCGAACGGGACCTGGCGATCGTGTACGTCACGCACGACCTCGGCATCGTGGCGGGCATCGCGGACAGGGTGGTGGTCATGTACGCCGGACGGGTCGTGGAACGGGCGGACGTCGACCGCCTGTTCGACCGGCCGGCACACCCCTATACCCAGGCACTCCTCGAATCGTTGCCGGGCCGGGGCGAGATGGCCCCGATTTCGGGCCAGCACCCCGATCCGACCGACCATCCGGATGGCTGTCGGTTCCATCCACGATGTCCGCACGCGGTCTCGGAGTGTTCCGAGGGGGACCGCCCGGAGTTTCACGAGGCCGTCGGCGGGACGGACGTGGCGTGTGTGTTCTATCGCCCGGACAGGGATTCGACGGTCGTCGCCCCGGATCGGAGTGGCGGCGACCGATCCATTTCGGCGGTGGACGCCGAACCGTTCGACACCGTGGCGTCGCAATCGCCGGCCGACGAATCGACGTTCCGGGACGACCCCGGCCGAGGTGATGACGCATGACCCGGCCGGCCCCGATCCTGTCGGTCTCGGGGCTCCGCAAGCACTATCGTCTCACCGAAGGGGTCGTTTTCAGTCGGGAGGTGGGCCGCGTCCGCGCGGTCGACGGGATCAGTTTCGATCTCTATCCCGGCGAGATGCTGGGCCTGGTGGGGGAAACCGGCTGTGGCAAATCCACGACGGCCAAGACGGTGCTCCGCCTCCTCGAACCGACCGACGGGACCGTGCAGTTCGACGGGGCGGACGTGACTGCGTTCGACGGCGACGACCTCGAACGGTTCCGCCGTCGCGCCCAGATGGTGTTCCAGGACCCGACGTCGACCCTCGATCCCCGGATGTCGATCGGGGAGTCGGTCGGCGAACCGCTGCTCATCCACGGGGTAACGAAGCGGTCCCGACGCAGGGAACGGGCGGAGACGTTGCTGGAACGGGTCGGCCTGTCGGCGGAAGCCTACGACCGGTACCCCCACGAACTCTCGGGCGGGCAAAAACAGCGGGCGGCGCTGGCCAGGGCGCTCGTGTTGAACCCCGACCTCCTCGTCGCGGACGAACCCGTCAACGCGCTCGACGTGTCCGTCCAGGCGGAGTTTCTCGCGCTGCTGGAGGACCTCAAGGCCGAGTTCGACCTCTCCGTGCTGTTCATCAGCCACGACCTCAACGTCGTCAGGGAAGTGGCCGACCGGACCGCCGTGATGTACCTCGGCGAAATCGTCGAGAAGGGGCCCACGGACCGCCTCTTCAGGGACCCCTCGCACCCGTATACGCAGGCGCTGGTCGCGTCGATTCCGGAACCGGACCCGGACCGGGCGCGCCACTCCCCCACCCTCACCGGCGACGTTCCCGAGCCCTCGGACCCGCCGACTGGCTGTCGGTTCCACACCCGGTGTCCGGCGATCATCCAGCCAGAGGGGATGGACCTGCAACGGGACGAGTGGCGGTCGGTCGTCGCGTTTCGCCGCGCCCTCGCGGCGGACGGATTCGACCTGGGGGAGTTACGCGCCCGGGAAACCGACGAGATGGACGGCCCCGACGGGATTCGCGCGGCAATAAGGGCGGAATTCGATCTTCCCGAGACGCTATCGGATCCGGACGCCGAGACGGCGGTCGAGGAGGTGACCGAGGCCATCGCGCAGGATGAGGTGGAAACGGGACTCGACCGCCTCGAAGCGGCCTTCCCCTCCGTCTGTATCGAGGACCGCCCCGACCTCGAAGACGTGGACGAGCATCGGCGCGTGGCCTGCCACCTGCGCGAGTGAGATTCGGGGACTCGGTTATTGCGATCATCGGCCTGCCGAGGCCGTTCGGTCAGGAGACGGACCAGCACGCCGAGTCGCCACGTGCGCTCCCTTGGGTAGTGCGTTTCAAAAGCGGGAATGACCGGAATGGCTGGATGATGGGGGGATTGGTGCGTCGACAGAGCCCCCGATTCACCGCTCGTCCCCCGACTGGCGTCTGGGGCGGATTACTGGTGCCCTTCGTTCGACTGCCCCCGTTCCCCTCGACGTCGGGACCTCTATCGACAGTGAACATTGTGTTTCATTCACACTTATTCGTTGTGGCCGATTGGGATCGCTTATTGGGATTGCAGGCGGGTTTCAGGGGTTTATGCCGGTGAATCGGATTTCTACGATCGGCCGGAGAAGCGAGGGAGTGCGAATTAGAATTCTACGATCAGCGATTAGAGGGAACATTCGTCGGGAGGTGCCATTTGGAAACTCCAGGGGGTTGCAGATCTCGATCTACAGTTTCCCGAATATGGCCACGAAACCCGTCCTGGTCGTGGCCATATTCGCGGGTCATGGGGTCATGGCGGGACGTGATTGCTTGGGAATTAGAAACGAACTGGGGCAAATCCGGGTCGAATCAACCCTTGAATGAGCCAACCTGACTATAGTAATCCTCAGAAGTTTCTGCACACTTCACCGGATTCTGCGATGTAAATCGCTAGGTTGCAACCGAATTAGATAGCGGGACGTGCAAGAACTTTCAGACGTTACTATAGGAATTCGAGCGTGTGGCTACGAGTGTGCAACGGGATATCCCCTCACAGGTGTGGATTCGGACGGGTGACGGGAACACACATG
>DATFIX010000315.1:0-4075 GCA_035269625.1 Natrialbaceae archaeon | reverse complement strand
CGGTCGGATCGCCCGGCGTCACGCGATCCGGGTCCGGCTGTTCGTTGGAGGGCGGGGCCACGGGAAACGGGTCGAGCGCGATCACGCCGCCGACGGTCGCGAGGACCACGACGATAGCGATCGCACCGGAGACGCTTCGGCGCATGTCCGAACCCAGGAGAGCCGTGATAAAGCCGGTTGTCCAAGGTGAAACCGGTGTTTCAGCGTCGTCGGGGGTTTCAGGCCGTCGAAACGGTTTTGCGGGTGCGGGACCCACGCCGGGACATGAAAATCCTGCTCGGGTTCGCGGGGACCGACCAGTCGATGCGGGCCCTGGAGAAGACCCTGGAGCGGGTTCGGGGGACCGGCGACGAACTGACCATCGCGCTCTTCGAGACGCCCGAGGGGCCGGACGACGTCGATGAGTTTTACGCCGTCGTCGAGGAGTGCTGTGGGGACGCCGGCGTCGACTTCGAGGTCAGGGAGCTGGAGGGCGACCCCGGGAGCAGCATCGTCACGCTGGCCGAGCAAGAGGGGTTCGACCGGATCGTCATGGGCGGCGGCGAGACCAGCCCGATGGGGAAGATCCGACTCGGTCCGACCACGGAGTTCGTCCTGTTGAACGCCACGACGACGGTTACCCTGGTACGATGACCGAGGGCACCCGACCGTTTCCCGACGACGTCGCCGAGGACTTCGAGGCCCCGCCCATCACGTTCGAGGACCGGGACGGTCGAGACGTCGAAATCCGCGCGATCGGGATGGACGACAAGGAAGCCGTCGCCGAGATGTACGACGACTTCGACCAGGAGGACCGCGCCCAGGGGATCCCGCCAGCCAACCCGACGCGGGTGCGCGACTGGCTGGACACCCTGCTGGGCGACGGCCTGAACGTCGCGGCCTGGGACGGCGACCGCGTCGCCGGCCACTCGACGCTGGTGCCGGACGGCGAGGGTGCCTACGAACTCGCGATTTTCGTCCTACAGGACTACCAGGGTTCCGGCATCGGACGGCGGCTTCTCCGGGCCATGCTGGGCTACGGCCAGGCCGAGGGCGTCGCGTGCGTCTGGCTCTCGGTCGAGCGCTGGAACCGGCGAGCGGTCGGCCTCTACGAGACCATCGGGTTCGAGAATTACGGCCGCGAGCGCTTCGAGCAGGAGATGTCGATCCGACTGTTGCCCGAGGACGAGGCGGGAACCGGCTGTCGCGACGCGCCGCCGGATCGCGAGGAGTTCTAATGCCGTCCGATCCCGGCTTCGCTCATACCGACAGCACCGCTCACACCGACAGCACCGGTTGACTGGCGTAGGAGAGAACGTACTGGGCGGCCTTCTCGAGGACGTCGCAGGTCTCGCTCATGGCTTCCCGGGGCACCACGAGGAAGTCGGCGTCGACCTCGTCGGCGGTGTCGAGGATGACGCTGCCCGGATGCTGGCTGATGCGCCTGGTCGTGAACCCGTAGGCCATCGAGGACCTCGTCTCGACGCCGGCGTCCTCGCCGATGGCCGTCGCGTCCTCGACGAACGCCTGGGCGTCGTCCGCGATGGCTCCCTGGTCGATGACGTCCTCCTCGATGGCCCGGACGAGGTCCTCGCCGAGCACGTAGACGACGTGTACCTCGGCGTCGTAGCGGTCGGCGACGGCGACGCCGTACTCGACGGCCCGGACCGACTCCTCGCTGCCATCCACCGGGACCAGCACGGTGTCCACCGCGAGCGAGTCGGGAGCCGGATCGGTGCCCTCCGTAGCGTGCACTTCGGCGTCCTCGGGCGGGGCGTTCATGTCCGCCCATCGGACGGCCGGCGGCAAAAATCCCCACGGTGCCGAGAGTCGGTCCCGAAGACGGCGACGCAGTGCCCGCACTCGCCGCCCACGTCCATCGCCGGACGTCGATCTGGGGCCCGGTTTTAAGAGCCGTCACGGTCAATCCTTGCCCGATGATCGACAGCGTCGTCATCGCAACCGACGGGTCGGCGAGCGTGGATCGGGCCGTCGACGTCGCACTCGACCTCGCCCGGCGGTTCGAGGCCGAAGTTCACGCGCTGTACGTCGTGGACACCGACGAGGTGAACTCGTCGCCGGAACGCCTTCGCGAGGACCTGGAGGCCGCCCTCGAGGAACAGGCCGAGGAGGCCCTGGCCGCGGTCGAGGGCCGGACCGAACGGGACGTAATGACGGCCGTCCGGAGCGGGCGCCCGGCGGCCGAGATCACCGCCTACGCCCGCGAGCACGACGTCGACCTCGTGGCGACGGGGACTCGCGGCCGCCACGGCGAGAACCGGTTTCTCGTGGGGAGCGTCGCCGACGGCGTCGTTCGAAGTTGCACCCAGCCCGTCCTGACGGTGCGGCAACTCGAGGAGGCCTGACCCGGATCGACGCGGGAGCGACCCCGGATCGGCGGACTCTTTTCGCTCGCCGCACACTACCGGGTATGGACGCCGATCTCATCGACCAGGAGACGATCCCGATCGCCCGGAAGTCAGTGATCCCGGGCGAGGGCTTTTTCGTCCCCGACGATCTGGAGGAGGACCGCGCCGAGGCCGAGGCCGCCGACGCACTCGACGGCGTCGGCGTGGCCGTCGTGGCCGACCCCGACGCCGACGGACTGGCCTGCGTGGCCCTGTTGCGCGAGGCCTACGGCGAGGCCGCACTGATTCCCGCAGGGCCCCACGAGATCGAGGACGGCCTCGAGTACGTCGCCGAGTACGGCGACCCCGACCTCGACCTGTTCGTCTGTGACCTCTGTCCCGATCGCTTCGAGTACGTCGAGGACGAACTGGCAGCGGCGCTGGACCGGGCAAGCGAGGTCCGGTGGTTCGACCACCACCAGTGGGACGACGAGGTGGCCCGTCGCGTTCGGGAGGCCGGCGTGGACCTCGTCGTCGGCGACAGCGAGGAAGAGTGCACCGCGGACGTCCTCGTGCGCTCCCTCGACTACGACTTCGACGAGCGCTTCGCCGAACTCGCGGCCGTCACCCGCGATCACGACCTCTGGCTCCGCGAGGACCCGCGCAGCGACGACCTCGCGGACTATTCACACTGGTCCGAACCGGAGGAGTACGTCGAGACGGTGCTGGAACACGGTGCGGATCTCCCCGAGGAAGTCCAGGAGTACCTCGAGGAGCGCCGGATCCAGAAGGACGCCCTCATCGAGCGCGCGGTCGAGCGCGCCACCTTCGAGGAAATCGGCCCCTGGACGGTCGGGGTCACCTACGGGCGGTGCTCGCAGAACGAGGTCGCCGAGGCGATGCGGGAGCAGGGAGCCGACGCCTCGGTGATCGTCAAGCCCGCCGGGAGCGCGAGCATCCGCGGCACCGACGCGTTCGAGCGTGCTCACGAGGTCGCGGGCAAGGTCAACGGCGGCGGCCACCCGAAGGCGGCGGGGTGCAAGCCCGACATCTACGACGACATGCTCGATTTTGCCCACCACTGGACGACCCGCGGCGCGGTCACCAAGCAGGTCATCCTCGACGCGTTCCGCGAGGTCGCGAGGGAGGCGGAGAGCGAAGACGACGAAGGGATCGAGAGCGAGCGGTAGCGACCCGCGATTTTGGCCTACAGCGCGTCGACGATGTTCAGGTACCCACTCCCGTAGTAGGTCTTGTCGTAGCCGTCAGGCACATCGGCCGCACGCTTGAGCGCGGACTCGACCTGGTTCGCGTTGTAGTTCGGGTTTACGCTCTTGACGAGTGCTGCCGCGCCAGCGACCTGTGGAGCGGCCATGGAGGTGCCGGCAGCCCAGGTATAGCCGTATTCGACATCTTCGATCCCCGTGACGTTTTCCTCGTCGTCAGTCTCGTAAATCGGTTCAGCGAGGGTGTTCAGGACGAGGTCATAGTACCACATTGGGGCAAAGTCGTCGCCATCTCCCTCTTCTGCGATACCAGCTGGACTATAGTTGCCGCCAGGAGCGCCGAGGTCGACAGCGTTCGTTCCGTAGTTCGTATAGAGGGCCGGGGTTTCCGGAGGCTCTTCTTCGTCGCCGACCGACGTGGCATCCCAACCGAACCCTACGGGGCCAGTGGCGGACACAGAGAGAGCCTGTGCACCCTCGTTCGGAAGACTGATGACGTTCTTGTCGTGCTGGAGGTCGGCC
>DATFIX010000314.1:0-9659 GCA_035269625.1 Natrialbaceae archaeon | reverse complement strand
AGTGCGGCTACTCGAAGCTCCGTCCGAAGGCCAAAGAGTCCCGCAGCGCCTGATTCTCGCGGATCGGAACCCGGCGATCGGTCGTCATTCCTCGGGGTACTTCGGTTCGCGGCGTCGCGCGCGGTCCAGCGCCCGCTCTATCACGGCGCGGACGTCCCCCTCGAAAACGTCGCCGTGGCCTGCGTAGAGCGTCTCGACGGTCGCCGGAAGGCGGTCCAGGAGCGTCTCCAGGCTCTGGATGAGGCGCTCTCGCGACTGCCCCGTCTTGTCGGTTCGCCCGAAACTCCCGTCCTCGAAGGCGGCGTCGTTGTAGACGACGACGTCGCCGCTGAACAGGGCGGTCTCGCTCACCAGGGCGACGTGGTCCGGCGCGTGCCCCGGCGTGTACACGACTTCGAACAGTTCGTCGCCGATCCGTAACTCGTCGCAGTCGTCGATTTCTCGGGTTCGAAGCGGGTGTTCGGCGTACCCGTACACTGGCGGATCGAACGCCTCGACGACGGCGTCGAGTTCGACGACGTGATCGGCGTGCTGGTGCGTGAGAACGACTGCGTCGAGGTGGTCGGTGTACTCGCGGATTTCGTCGACGACGCCCTCCATGGCCCCGGCGTCCACGAGCGTTACCTGGTCCCCGAGAACGAGATACGCGTTACACGTGAAAGCCTCCGCGTCCTCGGTGACGTTGACGACGTCCATGCTCGACCGTATCGTCCACGGGGAGATAACCCCTGTGAACGCGGTCAACGTGCCGAATCGAGCGGACACGATTGCCCACCGACTATGGTATGAATCGAACAATGGACAGATATTGCCGCCCGCCCCCCCATTTTTTATCGGACTATCCCGTAGTTTCTACTGAACCATGGGGTTCGGGAGTTATGACGAATCGGAACAGGACCGACAGGATATCGACGCCGACATCGACGACGAGAGCGGCGTCCAGACGGGGGAAGCGGACCACGAGGGCGAGGTTAGCTACGAGATCGGCGCCTCGAACGACGAACTCCTCGACCGTCTGAAAGACATCAAAGACGAGACGTAGGCCGCGATGAAAGCCGGCGCCAGGGTACTCGGGGTCGCCGAATCGTTCGTCTCCGAGGCCGAGGCGAGCACCCTGGCGGGCGTCGTCGTCCGGGCCAGCCGGGTCGTGGACGGCTTCGCCTTCCGGCACTGTACGATCGGCGGCACCGACTCGACCGCCGCCATCGTCGACCTTTATCGAGACCTCGACCGCGAGGACGTCCGCTACGTTTTGATCGCCGGCATCGCACCGGCGTGGTACAACGTCGTCGACCTGCACCGCATCCACGGGGCGGTCGACCGACCGGTGCTGTCGGTCACCTTCGAGGAGAGCGACGGCCTCGAACCGGCGCTCCGCGAGGTCTTCTCCGGCGACGAACTCCAGCGCCGACTGGAAACGTACCGCCGCCAGCCCCCGCGTCAGCGACTCGCCGTCAACGACCAGCCGATTTTCGTTCGATCCGTGGGCATCGACGATTCGACGGCCCGGGACGTCATCCGGGCGATCACCCCCGAAGGTGGCCGCCCGGAACCCGTCCGGGTCGCCCGCCTGGCCGCCCGAGCAGCTGACGAGTTGCGGCGGGCGTGACCCTATCGAGATCCGAAGAGCATAGTGACTCGCGAGCGTGGGTGCCGCCATGGGACGCATGGAGGATTTGGCGGTTCTCGAGTGCGAGCGTTGCCCGGAACTCCGCGAGTCCCGGAGTCGGATCGTCAACGGCACCGGCCCGGCCGACGCCGACGTCCTGTTCGTCGGCGAGGCCCCGGGGCAACAGGAGGACGCCGAGGGCGAACCCTTCGTCGGCCGGAGCGGTGACGTCCTCGACGAACAGTTGCGCGTCGCCGGCCTCGATCGGGACACGGTCCGGATCACCAACTGCGTGCGCTGTCGCCCGCCGGACAACCGCGATCCGACGAGCGAAGAACTCGAGCACTGCCGCGAGTACCTCGAGCGCGAAATCGACCTGATCGATCCCGAGGTGATCGTGACGCTGGGAAAGGTGCCCGCCGAACACCTCCTGGATCGACCGGTCGCCGTCACGAAGGAAGTGGGATCGATCGAGGACGCCCGGATCGCCGGGGCGTCCCGCCGACTGCTGATCTGCGTTCACCCGGCTGCGACGCTGTACGATCGCAGTCAGGAGGAACCGTTCGCCGAAGCGATCGAGAAAGCGGCCGAGATCGTCGGCGCGACCGACGGTGGCGGACAGTCGCGACTCGGCGACTTCTGATCAGGACCGCGATTCGTCGTCGGTGTCGTCGGCCGACGCGTCGTCCACGACCTGGTCGACGGACTCGTCCGGATCGATCGCGTCCTCCTCGTCACCGTCTCCGTCGGCCGTCCCCACGTCGGGCGTCGGACGCATGCCGGTCCACTTGCCGGGGTCGCCGAGGCCGCGGAGCAGGTCGAGGAGTCCGGGCGAGTCGTGCTGGCTCGGGCGGAGCCACGCGCGGATCCGCGTCGAGGTGAGTTCGACCGTCAGCACGACGATCACGATCATCATGATGCCCGCCGCCATGACGCCGAAGTCGAACAGCGAGCGCTTGATGGCGATGTATCGGCCGAGACCGCCGGCGCCGACGATGCCGAGGCTCACGGCCACGCGGACATTGATCTCGAGCGAGTAGAGCGTCCAGGCGATGAAGGCCGTCGACACCTGGCTCAACATGCCGAAGCTGACGATCTGCGTGCGGTTACCGCCGGTCGACCTGATAGCCTCGATCGGCCCGTCGTCGATCTCCTCGAGTTCGTCGGTGAACAGTCGACCGAGAATACCGATGGTGTCGGTTCCGATGGCCAGGACGGCCCCGACCGGGTTGATACCGACCAGCGGGATGTAGATGAAGATCCAGACCAGTGCCGGGACCGACCGGATGATGCTCATCGTCCCGCGGAAGATGAAGTTGAAGGGGAACGGCACGACCCGCTCGCTCCCGAGGATGCCGAAGATGAGCGCGAACGGGAATCCGAGAATCGTTCCCGTGACGCCGATGATGACCGTGGTGGCAGCGAGTCCCAGCAACGTCGACTGTCGCTGCCCCCCGAAGGTCGTTGCCAGCATGTCGTAGCCAGCTTCCGGGTGGGTGACGGCGTACCCGACCGTCCCGGTGATGCCGGCCCAGCCGGAGACCTCGTTATTGATGGACCACATCGAGAAATCCACGAAGTTGGGGTTCGTGAACGCCCCGAGGAAATCCAACCAGGTCGGGAGCTGTTTGGTCAACTCCTCGAAGTCGAAGTGGAGGTACTCGAAGAACCCGAGCCAGAAGACCAGCAACACGACGAGCCCGAGGATCAACTTCGCCCCCTGGTGGATGCGGCGCCGGCGAGCGAGTTCCCCGAGTTTCTCGTCGACCTGACTCATGCCTGGACCCCCGTGTCCGAGGTTTCAGGGGCCAGTTCGCTCTCCGAATCGGGGCTGCCGGAGATCGCCTCCGCCGGCCCTGCCTCGGAAGCGTCGCCGCCGTAGTAGAGGTCGTCGATGACGTCCATCGTCAGTTCGTCGGGTCCACCGTCGAACACGACCGACCCGTCGCGGATGCCGATGAACCGGTCACCGAACTCGCGGGCGATGTTGACCTGGTGGAGGCTCGCGACCGTCGTCAGGTTCCGTTCCATCGCGGCGGTTTTCATGTACCCCATGACGTCGCGGGCCGCCTTCGGGTCGAGGCTGGAGACGGGTTCGTCGGCCAGGAGCAGTTCCGGCTCCTGGACGAGGGCCCGGGCGATGCCGACCCGCTGTTTTTGCCCGCCGCTCATCGATCCCGCGCGCTGTCCGGCCTCGTCGATGAGGCCGACGGTATCGAGGGCGTCGAGGGCCCCGCGTTTGTCGCTCTCGTCGTACCAGGTGAGCACGCTCCGGAGCCAGCCCGTCCGGCCCAGGGCGCCGGTCAGCGCGTTGCGATACGCGCTCATGCTCTCGACGAGGTAGTGCAACTGGAACACCATCGCGACTTCGTCGCGCTTGCCGCCGACTCGTTCGTCACCGATCTCGATCGTCCCTTCCGTCGGCGGGGTCAGCCCGTTCAGTATCCGTAGAAGCGTGGACTTCCCCGCACCCGAGGGACCCAAAATGACGACGAATTCTCCCTGATCGACGTCGAAGGTGA
This sequence comes from Natrialbaceae archaeon, assembly GCA_035269625.1. Taxonomy (GTDB): domain Archaea; phylum Halobacteriota; class Halobacteria; order Halobacteriales; family Natrialbaceae; genus DATFIX01. Next base: position 5,528 of record DATFIX010000314.1, on the reverse strand, counting down.
CGTCGTCGAGAGCGACGGTGTCCGTCCCATAAATTTTCGTAACGTTTTGCAACGATACGGAGGCCATCGGTTGAAATATCTCGGTTGGTTGTTAAACCGTTGGCGTTCTCGTTCCGATTCCTTTCGCGTTACAGGTCACCGAGCGAAATGCCCAGTTCCTCGGCGACGTTGATCACCGGCTGGTAGGTCGCGACGTCGGCCGGCCGGACGTCGCTGAACCAGAGGTCGTCATCGGTGTCGGCCTTCCCGTCGGCTCCGAGATACATGTCCTCGGGAGCGTTCGCGAACGCGTCCACGACCGCTTCCTTCTCGTTTCCGGAGAGTTCCGGACTCAGCACGATCGGCGCGCGCGGAATGCCGTCGTAACTCTCGACGTACTCGTAGCCGTCGGCGAGGGTCCGATCGTCGCCGGTCACCGTGATGAACTGGCCGGTACCGGCGGCGGCGACCTGATCGTTCTCCAGGGCCGACCAGGCGGCGCCGTGCCCGCCGGCGTACTGGGCGTCGAAGTCCGCGTTCGCGTCCCCGCCGGTCGGGAGGTCACCGATCGAGAGGCCGGCCTGCTTGAGCATGTACAGCGGGTACAGCGAGCCACTGGCCGACAGTCGGTCCGCGAGGGCCACCTTCTTGCCCTTCAGGTCCTCCAGCGAGTTGATGTCGCTGTCCTTCTTCGTGGTGATGACGCTCGTGTACGTCCACCCACCGTATGCGAAGCGCTGGAGGCCGATTTCGGCCTTGTCCTCGCTGACGCCCAGCGCCGCCGCGAACGGCCCCGTCTCGGCGACGTCGCCGGTCCCACTGCCGAGCGCCTGGACGACCGCCGCGTAGTCCTTGGCGTACGTCAGCTCCGTCTTCTGGACTTCGTCGCTGAGGTATTGCTTGACGGGTTTGTACTGTTTCATCATCAGGTCCTGCGGTTCGCTGGGGGACATCGAGAAGTCGAGCGTCCCGTCGCTGTACGGTTGGGGCGTCGACTCGCCGGTCGTCGTCTGATCACCCGTCCCCGAGTTGTTCCCCATGCAGCCGCTGAGGCCTGCGATTCCCACGGTCGATGCCACGCCTACGCCTTTGATGAACTGCCGTCGGTCCACCATGTACAGGGGGAACCATTGTGAGTCGACCGATAAAACTTCCCATTTTCTGCTTAGAGGGGTGTGTTTGGCTTTTTTTCTCAATGTGGATAACGAAGGCGGGATCGTCGGGGAATCTAACCCCGTACCTGGTCGCTGTTTCGGGACGTTCGCCCGATCAGCTATACGGGCCGAACAGGTCGAAGCTATCGGCAAACTGCGTCGTCGTCGGGAGCCGTTCGTTCCGGTCGAGGTTGTTCGTCCAGTCGGTCACCGCCGACCCGTCAAGTCGCAGGTCGGACCCCAGCGCGCTCGCGAGGGCGTTCAGGTTGGCCACCCCCGGCGACTCCGCGGCCGCAGAGCCCATGAGAATCACGGCCCCACCGGCGCCGCGGAACGATTTCAGGCCGTCCGTTCGGCGGTGGAGAACGCGGTCGCGGGCGTCGTCACGACGATCGCCCGGTAGTCCGAAAGGGATCACCCCCGCAAGGGAAAGGGACTTGCACACCCCTGCCTAACGGCGACCCATGCCAGACGGAACGGGGTCGGACCGGTCAGTCGAAATCGCCGTGGTCGATTACGGCCTCGGCAACCTCCGGAGCGTCACGCGGGGCCTCGAACGGGCCGGGGCAACCGTCGAGATCACCGACGATCCTGATCGGTTCGTTGCGGCGGACGGGATCGTCCTTCCGGGCGTGGGCGCGTTCCGGGAGGGGGTCGAGAACGCCGGGCCGTATCGCGACGCGCTGATCGACGCTGCCGAGCGAGGCCAGCCGCTGTTCGGGATCTGCCTGGGCATGCAAATGCTCCTGACGACCAGCGAGGAGGCCGACCACGCCGGCGAGGGCGAGGTTCGCGGGCTGGATCTGATTCCCGGTGAAAACGTTCGCTTCGCCGCCGGACAGACGATTCCCCACATGGGCTGGAACCGACTCGACGTGCGACGCGAACACCCACTGGTCTCGGGCATCGAGGGGACCGAAGACGGAACAGGAACCAGTGAAACCGCCGTCGACGGCCGATACGCCTACTTCGTCCACTCCTACTACGCGGTCCCCGACGACGATGCCGCCGTCGTGGCCACGACCGAGTACGGCGTCGAGTTCCCGGCCGTGATCGCCAACGAGGCCGGGACCGTCTTCGGGACGCAATTCCACCCCGAGAAGAGCGGGGAAACGGGGCTGGCAATCCTCCGGAACTTCGTGGACATCGCTGCCGACGCGTAGCGTTTTGCCGACGTCACGGCACGAGGAGGAGCGACACGCCCACCAAAAGGACCGCCACGGCGAGGACGATCGCGTACCATCGCTCCCGCTCCACCCCGGTCACCGCGAGGACGCCGACGAACTGCCCCAGGCCGATCGCCGCGATGAGGCCGCCGCCCAGCGCCATGAGTACGAGGCTCGCGCCGATCCCCTCGGTCGACGCGATCCCGACGGCGACGATCCCGAGTCCGAGGAGCACCTTGGCGGCCCCGACGAGTCGATCCCGGTCCATGGGCGAGGGTGACGGCCGCCCCGTTCGTCACTTCTTCGGTCGTCCCCGTCAGGAGAGGGTCACGTCGTCGACGATCGAGATTACGTCGGTCTCCCAGACGACGCTCGCTCCGACCGCGACGAGGCCGCGCCCGTCGTGATCGACGGGATATTCGAAGCGCTTCCAGCCCTCGTGCCCGTCGGCCGGGGTTCGCGTGTCGAAGTCGAACTCGGTGAGCCCTTTCGCGGCGGTCGGGCCGGCGTAGGCGGCCACCTTGACCCGCGTGTTGAACGACGCCTGGTCGCTGTACACCCACATCGAGAGGGTGTCGTACTCCGAGAGATCCACCGCCTGCTGCTGCACCCAGATCGTGCCGTCGTCGGCCGTCCCCTCGAGGAACAACGACGCGGCCTTCGACCCCGAACGAACCCGTTCGGTCGTGATCGTGACCGCGGCGTCCACCGGTTCCGAGCCACCGGGTCGCGTCGGGAGGTCCGTGCCGACGGTCCATCCCGAGAGGCCGTTCTCGAAACCGCCGTTGACGATCCCCTCCCCGGACGGTTCGAGGGTGGGCGTCGGGGATGGCGTTCCAGTCGGTGACTGGGCTGGTGTGTTCGTCGACGTGCGCGTCGAGGGGTCGGTCGCCGTCGAAGTCGGTGAGGCGGTGTCGGTCGGTGCGGTCGTGTCCGTCGGCGTGGCGGAGGGGGCGTCAGCGGCGTCGTCGCCAGCACACCCGGCGACGCCCAGGATTGCGGCGGTGGACGCGCCGGCGAGAAACGTTCGGCGGTGCATGCACCCTCTACGGGCCACACGTAGATGTCGATTTCTCAAGGTCAAACGCCGGGTGAAGTTACCCGGTCGCTCACCGACGGACTACAGGAAATCGCGCACTTCGGAGTACCACATGTCGTGGTGTTCGACGGCGCCGATGCGCTCGGCGATGGCGACGGCGATGGCGTGCCAGCAGAGGTCGGTCGGGTCCTCCGGATCGAGGTTGTACTCCGCATCTTTGCAGGTGCAGGCCCCGTCCTCGACGACGTACTCGTCCTCCCGCCCGACGACGACGGTGAAGTCCCGGTACTCCTTGACCCGGCCCTCGGAGACGGCCTCGATGGCGCGCTGACCGCGGTCCCCGTGGACGGCGATGATTTGCTCGACGACGTCGGGGGTCAACTCGCCGGCGTCCGCCAGCGCGGCCTGCCACTCCTCGACGGGCGTCACGCCGGCCACCTCCGGACGCCGCGTCGACTGCCGAGAACGGGGTCCCGAGTCACGATCCGGCGTTTCGGCGCGCGCTGACAAAACAGGTTCGGTCGTTCGGACGCTCCCTCCGAATCATCGGGGACAAGCTCGTTTCCGCGCCGGAGCCGATTCGTCGCCACACCCAATCAAACGTGGATTAGGCTTATCATTGCCCCGTCGAAGATCCGACCGGAATGAAGGCATCAGACTGCCAGAAAATCGGTTCGGTCTGGGCGATCGGTCAGGGACTGCTCACTGCCCTCGTCCCGCAACTCAGCGTCGCATTGACGAAGAAGATGCTCGGCATGAACTTCGAGAACGTCGAGGCCCTCGCGGCGAAACCGGCGTACCGTCGACAAATTCGCGCGATGGGCGTCGGCCTCGCTGCGGCGGGGGTCACGGGGCTCGTGCTGGAGCGGATGAGCGACGAAGACGACGTGGATACCGGGGCCGAGACGTCCTGAAACCGGGTAGGGACGTCCCAAGATACCGGGTCACGGGTGCTGGTGCCAGTAATCGATCGCGCGATACAGGAGATAGAGGACCGCATTGAGCACGCCCGTGAGGGCGAGTGCCGCCCCGATCTGGGGACCGAGCGTTTCGAAGAGGCTTCCAGTCCCGCCGATCTCGGACACGCCGTACGTGAAGAACGCGGCGATGATGCCCCAGACGAGGAGGATCGCGGCGATACGGGCACCGTCCGCGACGTAGTCGGGGACCGCATGCGGGGTCGGAATGATAGGCAATCGAGCCATGGGGCGGCGTTCCGACAGGAATCACTTCATAGCACCGAAACGTACCCCCGTTCGGCGTCTACCGTCACTGCCGGTTCGGATGGACTGCCGCCGAGTCCATTCCGGGGCACGACCACACCGCATCGCTTTTCGCCACCCCGCCGCGAGGGCAACCATGGACGTGAGCGAAGGGAACGTCGACCTCTCGGTCCCCGAGCAAGCCGAGGAGGGGAAAGGTGAGAACGTGTTCTTCAACCCGGTGCAGGAGTTGAACCGCGACCTGACGGTGGCGGTCCTGCGGACGCTCGCCGAGCGCGAGGAGAAGGCCGACACCTACCTCGACGCGACGGCGGCCAGCGGCGTTCGCGGCGTTCGAGCGGCGGCCGACGGGTGGGACGTCACGCTCTGTGACGTCGACCCCGAGGCGGCCGACCTCTGCCGGGAGAACCTGGAGCGCAACGGCCTCGAGGGCGAGGTGGTCCGGCGGAACGCCAACGCGTTGATGCACGAACGTCGGTTCGACGTGATCGACGTCGATCCTTTCGGGACGCCGATTCCCTTCGCGGACGCGGCCTTCTCGGGTGCCCGGCACCTCGTGGCGGTCACGGCGACCGACACCGCGCCGCTGTGTGGCGCGCACTTCGAGAGCGGCGTTCGCTCGTACTCGGCGGTTCCGCGCAACACCGACTACCATCCCGAGATGGGCGTTCGAGTGCTCCTCTCGGCGCTGGCCCGCACGGCCGCCCGGTACGACGTGGGTGTGACGCCCGTGTTCACCCACGCGACGCGTCACTACGTCCGGACGTATCTCTCCTTGTCCCACCGCGCGACCGACGCGAACCGGGCCGTCGAGGAACTCGGGGCCGTCCACCACTGCCAGGACTGTCTCTACCGCGAGCACGAGGACGGCCTGATCCATCACCCGCCCGAAACGTGCCCGAACTGCGGGAGCGAGCGCGTCGTCACCGCCGCGCCGCTGTGGCTCGGGTCGACCCGCGACCGCGAG
>DATFIX010000313.1:0-3038 GCA_035269625.1 Natrialbaceae archaeon | reverse complement strand
GGCGGTTCTCTCCGAGGACCAGATCTACCCGGAGACCCAGCTCATGGCGCAGTTCGAGACGGGGAGCGTCGACGCCGCGTTCGTCTACGAGAACATGGTCGTCGAGCGCGACTACCCGTTCGTGGACCTCCCGGCGGCGATCGACCTGAGCGACCCCGATCTGGCGGACGCCTACGCCGAGACGGGCTACGAACTGCCGGACGGGACGGCCGTTCGCGGGGGACCGATCGAGTACGGCGCGCGGCGACGGACGGACTCGGCGGCGGCGACGGAGGTCTACGAGACGATGGTGGAATCGGCGGCCGACTACCTCGAACCGCACGGCTTCGTCGTGCGTTCGACTTATCCGATCTACGAGGGCGACGTTCCGGACGCCATCGAGGACTGACGATGTTCCAGGCACCATCCGCGAGTGAGGCCGAGACCGCAAGCGAAACCGGCACGGGGACCGGCACCGACACCCCCGCCGGCGGGGCGACCGTCGACTGGCGCGTCGTGACGTGGGTGCTCGGCGGCGCACTGCTCCTGTATTACCTCGTCCCGCTCGGCGCGCTGCTCGTTTCCCAGCCTCCAGGACGGGTCCTCGCGCAGTTGCAAAGCGAGTACGTGATCGTGGCGGCGACCAACTCGCTCGTGACCGCCTCGGCGACGACCCTGCTCTCGACCGTCTTCGGCCTCCCGCTCGCGTACTGGCTGTCGCGATCCACCTTCCGTGGCAAGCACCTCGTGCTCACGCTGGTCATCGCGCCCCTGGTCCTCCCGCCCATCGTCAGCGGGATGCTCCTGCTCGAACTCGTGGGGCCGGGCGGCCCCGGCGGGGCCCTCGGGATTCCCTTCACCCGGTCGCTCCTGGGGATCGTCCTGGCCCAGACGTTCGTCGCCTCGCCGTTCCTCGTGGTGACCGCGAAGGCGGCCTTCGACGGCGTGGACCGCCGACTCGAACACGCCTCGCGCTCGCTGGGCAAGAGTCGCTGGACGACGGTCCGCCGGGTGACCCTCCCCATCGCCAAGCCCGGCATCGTCGCCGGGGTCACGCTGACGTTCGCCCGGGCCATCGGCGAGTTCGGCGCGACGATCATGATGGCATACTACCCCCGGACGCTCCCCGTCCAGATCTGGCGATCCTACGAGTCGATGGGCCTCGAGACGGCCATGCCGGTCGCGGTCGTTCTCGTGGTCGCCGCCGGCGTGGCACTCCTGGTGATCAACACGGTCGGGGCGAACCCGTGGCGGTGAGCAGCATGGGCGAGACGGAGGCGCGATTCCCGTGATCGAACTCGACGGCGTCGTCAGGGACTACGGCGAGTTCCGCCTCGGCCCGATCGACCTGACGGTGGGCGACGAGGTGCTGTCGGTGCTCGGCCCCTCCGGGTGCGGCAAGACGACCGTCCTGTCGCTGATCGCCGGCATCGCGACGCCCGACGAGGGCCGGATCCGCCTGCACGGCGAGGACGTCACCGACCGCCCGCCGGAGGACCGCGGGACGGCGCTGGTGTTCCAGGGCGGCGCGCTCTTTCCGCACATGACCGCCCGCGAGAACGTCGCCTACGCGGCGGACGCCGGGGACGACGGGTCCGAACGGGCCGTCGCCGATCGCGTCACGTCGGTCGCCGAACTGCTGGAAATCGGGGACGTCCTCGACCGGAACGTCACCGCGCTCTCGGGCGGCGAGCGCCAGCGCGTCGCGCTGGCCCGGGCGCTGGCGGCCGACCCGGACGCCCTCCTGCTCGACGAACCCCTGGCCAACCTCGACGCCCCCGTCAAACGCCGCCTCGGGTTCGAGTTGCGCGACCTCTTCGAGGACCTCGAGGTTCCCGTCATCTACGTCACCCACGACCAGCAGCGGGCGACGACCATCGGGGACCGCCTCGCCGTCATGCGCGACGGCCGGATCGAACAGGCCGGCGATCCGGAGGCCATTTTCGAGCGACCCCGGTCGACTTTCGTCGCCGAGTTCACCGGCGGGACGAACGTCTTCGAGGCCGACCTTCGAGAGCGAACCGACGACGGTCTCGTGCTGTCCTGGCACGGCGAGCGAATCGAAACGCCGCCGGCCGACGTGGACGGCCAGGACCGGATCACCTTCGGCATCCGCCCGGAGTACGTGACGATCCTCAGGGAGAGTCGGCCGACCTCGGACCGATCGAACGTCTTCGCGGCCGAGGTGGTGACCCGGATCTACCAGGGCGACGAGTACGTCCTGACGGTTCGACCCGAAACGGTCCCGGAACCGGTCGAGATCCGCCTGCCGACGCCGGTGTACGAACGCCTCTCGCTGGCGGGTCGGGAGCGGGTGCGGATCTCGCTGAAGAAGGGTGCGATTCACGTCCTGGAGTAGCGCTCCACGGAGAACGACGTCGCGTCGAGAGTGCTGCCCGGTTTCGTTATTCCCGGACCACTGCTACGTCGATTCTGCCGGATCGATCCGTGACCGGTGTTCCTCGAGTGCTGCCTGAACTGCGCCCCACCGGACCGGCGGTTCGACGTCCGAGAGGGCGTCTTCGAAGGCAGCCACGTGCTCCCCGTACTGCTCGCGCCACTCGGGCCTGGCGAGGTCGTCGAGGCGGTCCTCGAGCCCCGTCAGTTGCCCGTCGAGGTCGTCCAGGCGCGCCTCGATCCCGGCGGGTCGGTCGTCCTCGTCGAGGTCCTCGCGGTCGGCCCAGGCCCGGAGGTCGTCCAGTTCGGCCCGGAGGTCATCGAGCAGGAGGTCGTGCAGTCGAACGCGGAGGCTCGCGTCGGCCCAGGTGGTGGCCAGGTCCTGGGCGGAGACGTCTTGCCCTGCCGCTTTCGGCCCGTCACCCGTGAGGGTTTCCAGTTCGCCGATGGCCGCCGAGAGTTCGTTCAGCGAGCCCTCGAACGCGTCGACGTCGTCGCCGAGTTCGTCGTTCCTGACCTCCGGGTTCCCGACCCAGCGCTCGAAGTCCTCGATGTCCACCTGCAACTCGTCGGCCGCCAGCTGGACGTCGTTGGCACGGTCGGTGAGCCGCCGGACCTCACGTGCGACCGCGTAGACGGCCTCGGTGTCGGGGTCGTCGGCG
>DATFIX010000312.1:0-7002 GCA_035269625.1 Natrialbaceae archaeon | reverse complement strand
CGCCGACGACGAACTGGCCGAGACGGTGGCGGAAATCGAGGCCGACCTGTACGCCGACGCGTCGATCGCGGATCCACGCGCCGTCGTCCACGGGGGGGTCGTTCACGCCGACGCGAACGGGTCGGTATCGCGCGCCGATCTCTCCGCGCCGGTGGTGCTGGGGGTCGGTCAGCCGAAGACCACCCGCGACGAAATCGAGGCGCACGTCGCGGACCTGGCGTCCGAACTCGGGCCGCTGTTCGAGACCGTCGGCGACCTCGCCGACTCGGTTACGGCGGAACTCTGGGCGAGCGTCCGGGAGGAGGACCCCGCACGGACCCGGACCCTGCTGACCTTCTACGGCGACGTCCTGGAAACCCTCGGGCTGGCGAGTTGGCCGATCCCGGGGGCCCGGGCGACGGGCGTGGCCCGGGACGCCGACGCCGGCGTCAAACAGAGCGACTTCGGCCACCGGGCGACCCTCGTCGGCGTGCCCGCGAGCGACGAGGACGCCGTGGCACTCGAACGGGCGTTCGCGGGAAGCCTGAACCCGACCGTCACCGAAATCGACGGGAGTGGAGTGCGGTACCACGACGTGACGTGAGGATCGGCGCGACCCGTCACCCTTCCGCAGTTTCCCAACCCTCCAGCAGCCGCTTCGTCGCCGGTAGCAACCGCTCCTCGGCGGGCGGGTCGGCGAACCAGGCGGCCCCCTGGAGTTCGCCGGGCTGGATCGCGACCGAGCCGTCCTCGTAATCCGCGGTGAAGAACACCCGGAGGACGTGCAGGCGTTCCTCGTAGCCCTCGCAGGTGGCGATTTCGTGTCGAACGTGGCCGATCCCGGTGAGGGTGACGTCGAGGTTCACCTCCTCGGCGATTTCCCGCCGGGCAGTCGCCTCGAAGGACTCGTCGCCCTCCTGGCCGCCACCGGGGACGCCCCACTTCGATCCGCCCCGGGGGAGGATCAGGAGGCTCCGTTCGCGCTCCTCTCCTTCCACTTCCATCGTCTCGGAGAGGGGCGGCAACTGCCCGGGCGTTCGGCGGACCAGGGCGTATGCGCTCCCGATGTACCCGTCCTCGGACATCGCCTGCCACTCCTCGAACGTCGCGGGGTCGGGGCTGTCGTGGCGCTCCCGGACGGGAGCCTCGCCGAAGCGATCGAACAGGCGGTCCCGACGGCGCTCGATCCGGCCGAGATTGACGTCTCGCGGGGCCATGGAGACACCGGTCCGATCGGGCCGGTCAAGTATTCGACGGTTTCGAGCGTTCGACCGCGATAGCCACATCTAACCGGCCGCCTCGCGAAACCGAACCCGGATGCGCGAATCGACCGTCGGCGGACTCCTGGTGCTCGTTGCGGCCACGGGGTTTGGCACCCTGGCCATCTTCGGCAAACTCGCCGAGGCCGAGGGGCTGTCCCGCCCGACGCTGTTGCTCTTCCGGTTTCTCATCGGCGCGGCCGTCGTCTGGGGCGGCCTCCTCGTTCGCGGTGACTCGGTCCACCTCGCGGGGCGGCCGTTGCGGGCGGCGATCGGTCTTGGGGTGATCTACGCCCTCTTGACGCTCGCGTACTTCTGGGGACTCTCGTTCATGACCGCTAGCCTGGCCGGGATCGTGTTCTATACCCATCCGATCTACGTGTTCGTCCTCTCGGTCGCCGTCCTCGACGAGCCACTGACCCGACCGGTCGTCGGGGCGCTCGGCCTTGCGCTCGCGGGCGTCGTGCTGGTCGTCGGCGTCGAGTCCGGCACCGTCGAACTGCTGGGGGTCGGTCTCGTCGGCTTCGCGGCCATCGGCTACGCCGTGTACAACGTCGCCGGACGGGTGCTGACGGCCGAGACCCGGCCGCGGGTGCTCACCGCGTACGTCCTCCTGGCGGCCACGCTGGCCCTGGCGCTCCGGTGGGTGCTGGCCGGCGGCGGCCTCCCGCGGACGCCCACGCACTGGTGGATCGTCGTGGGCATCGGGGTGCTCGGGACCGGGATGCCCCTCCTCTTTCTCTACGAGGGACTGGGCCGCCTGGAAGCGACGCGGGTTAGCGTCATCAGCACGGCCGAACCGGTCGTGACGGTCGTTCTCGGCGTGACGATCCTCGACGAGACCCTCGCCCCGAGCACCGTGGTCGGTGGCGTGCTCGTGCTCCTCGGGGTCACGCTCGTCCAGGTGTCGCGCGAGCAGCGCGAGTGGGTGCTCTCGAAAGTCGGATTGCGCTGAGCTATAGCAGGAACCTGACCAGCCACAGCGCGCCCATCCCCGAGGCCATCGTGGCGAGCACGTTCTCGGTGCGCCAGGCGACGCCGGCCGCGACCGCGCCCGCGATCAGCCGATCCATCGCCAGCCCGCCGGCGTCAGGGCCGAGCGTGACGAACGACGGGAGGACCAGCGCCGCGAGCACCGCCGCGGGGACGAACCGGAGCGCCCGCTCCAGGCCGGGCGGGATCTCGTCGAGGCGACCGAAGAGCGCGATGAACGACACCCGGAGGGCGAAGGTCGCCACGCCGATGACGACGATCAGGCCGGCGATGGCCGGGGCGGAGTAGCTAGTCGGCATCGTCCCCTCCCGGGTCCTTTGGGGTCGGTTCGTCACCCGCGACCATCTCGGTCGTCAGGCCGACGGCGACGCCGACCGTCGCGCCCACGAGCAGTCCGAGGTTGAGCGGGAGGCCGGCCCCCGCGACGGCCACGGTGCCGCCGACGATTCCGGCCGCAGTGGTCGCCCGGTCCTCCATCGCGGGGACCAGCAGTGCGAGGAAGATCAGCGGGACCGTGAACTCCAAGCCCCACGATTCCGGGACGCCGGTGCCGAGGAACACGCCGGCGACGGTCGCCACCTGCCAGACGGCCCAGATCGTGACGGCAACGCCGACGTAGTAGGCCTTCTCGTCGATCGCCCGGGACGAGCGATAGCGGGCGATCGAGAGCGCGTAGGCCTGGTCGGTCAGGACGTACGCCAGCCCGGCCTTCCACTTCGCGGAGAACTCCCGGAAGTACGGCGCGATCGAGGCCGAGTACATCAGCATGCGGAGGTTGATCACGACGGCCGTCAGCGCGATGACGGCCAGCGGGGCGTCCCGGCCCAGCAGGTCGAGCGCGGCCAGCTGGGACGCCCCGGCGAAGACGATGACGGACAACCCGACGGTTTGTCCGAGGTCGAGGCCCGCCTCCACCGCTGCGATCCCCGACACCACCCCGAACGGGGCGACCCCGAGCAACAACGGGAGGGCGTCCCGGACGCCACGGCGGAGGTCGGCCCTGTCCATACGGGTCGATGACCGGCCGGCCGTCTAAGGATCCCGGTTCCGGCAGTCGAGGAGATTTCGGCAATCGAGGGTGTTCGGCTCCTCACACGACGCCGACCCGGAACTCCCGCTGCATCGACAACGCGTGGGCGTAATCGCCCTCGGACACGAGGCCGACCACGCCGGTCTCGTCGCCGACGAGAAGCAGGTTTCCCCTGGTCTGGGTTAGGGTCAGGAGCGTCTCGAAGGCGTCGGCGGTGGGATCGACGCGGGGCACCTCCCTGGCGATCTCGCCGGCGAGGATGGCGTCGCGCTCCACCTCGCGAACCTGGCGCAGTTCGTTCAGCGTGACGACGCCGACGACGTCGCCGCTGAAGTCGTCCACCACCGGATACGCGGTCTTCCGGTCGCGCACCATCCGACTGACGAGGTCGGCGACCGTCGTGTCCGCGGAGACGGTCGGCGGATCGCGGGTCATGACGTCGCCGACGACCAGTCCCTCGAGGAGTTCGTCCAGCAGGACCGTCCGGGACTCGGTGGTGGCGGCACCGTAGATGAACAGCGCGAGGAGGATGAGGATCACGTTGAACACGAGGACGCCGACGACGGCGAACAGGATCGCGAAGATCACGCCGACCCGTCCGGCGATCCGGGTCGCGGACCCGTAGGGCCGGGACCGTGCCAGCAACGCGCGCAGGACCCGTCCGCCGTCCATCGGGAACGCCGGCAGGAGGTTGAACCCGGCGAGAATCAGGTTGGTGAGCGCCAGCCATCCCAGCACGAACCGGGCCACGGGGAGGGCGGATCCCAGCGCGAGCATCCCGCCATAGCTGACGACGGCGACGCCCACGCTGGTGACGGGGCCGGCGATGGCAATCCAGAACTCGCGGTTCCACTCCCTGGGCATCTCGCTCAGGGCGGCCATCCCCCCGAGGATCCAGAGCGTGATCGACTCGATCGACAGGCCGTACCGGATCGCGACCCAGGAGTGGCCGAGTTCGTGAATCGTCACGCTGACGAACAGGCCGACCGCGGCCACGATCCCGATCACCCAGGGCGTCGTCCCGGCCGTGAGGGTCTCGACGTCGAAGGTGGCGGCCGTCAGGCCCTCCAGCAACTCGGCGTAGAGGTCGATTTGTCCCCCGGCCCCGATGAGCCACGCCAGGACCGGCAGAAAGACGACGAGCGAGATGTTGATCCTGATCGGAATCCCCCAGACCTTCGTGACCGTGTAGCTTCGCATGGGTAGGATTCGCGTCGTGAGAGTAATAGTTCCTCTGGGGCGATAGCTCTGCAACGAACCGGCCGCCACCGTGACAGTCGATCCGGCAAGGGCCTGTCGGCCCGGGAGGGCGGTCCACGGTGACGGTTGCCGCCGGGGTCGAATTTTTCATCACCCGGAGTGAATCTTCAGTTCCATGACCGACGACGGGTGGCTGTACGCCCTCGGACTGGCCTCGGTCGCCTCCGGCGTCGCCGGGTTGCTGGTTCCCCTCTATCTCGTCAGGATCGGGGCGGGCGCGCCAGCGCTCGGCGTGTCGGCGTCGCTCGCCTCCCTCGTGAGCGCCCCCGGCGGCGTGCTCGCGGGTCGGTACGCCGACCGGACGGGCAACCGCCGTGGCGTCGTGCTCGTCGCGCTCGCCGTCCTCGTCGCCACGATCGCGGTCTTTCCGTTCCTCCGGTCTATCTCCGCGGTCATCGCGGTCAACGCACTCCTGGGGTTCGCACTGGCGGCCGTCGGGCCCGTCGTGACGATGCTGGTCGTCGCGGGCGCGCCCCAGGATCGATGGAACGGTCGCATCGCCCGCCTGAACACGTTCCAGGGGTACGGATCGACGGCGGGCCTCGTGATCGGCGCGGCGTGGACCGGGACCGTCGCCGCCATCGCGTCGCCGGGTCTCGCGCAGCGCTCGCTGTTCGTCTTCGCGGCCGTCGTCGGCCTGGCCAGCGTGATCCTCGCTCGGCGATCGATGCCGAGACCGGACGGGTTCGACGTCGGCCCGCGCCGATCCGGCCGCGTCGCCTCGATCGTGGCCGACTCGAACCGGCGGGTTCGCGACGCAACCTTCGCGTTCGGGAGCAACCGGGTCTACTGGGGGCTTCGGTCGCTCACTCGTCAGCGCCTCGGCGACCTCCGGCGGTCGTTGCCGACGGCCCTGTGGGTGTACTTCGCCGCCGCGTTCGTCTTCTTCACCGGGTTCGCGACCTTCTGGGCCCCGCTCCCGCTGTACCTCACTGAGGTCGGACTCGCGTCCGGCCCGGTGTTCGCCCTCTATCTGATCAACAACGTCGCCTCGGCGGTCCTCTTCGAGGGGGCCGGGCGCGTCAGCGCCCGGTACGACGTCCGACTCGTCCAGGGTGGCGCACTCGGTCTTCGCGCGACCGCGTTCGTGGGGGTAAGCGTGTTGGGCGTCCTGGGCGTCGGCGTCGCCACGGGCGGGACGACGACGGCTCTCGTCGCCGTGGCCGGACTACTCGCCGTCGTCGGTCTCACGTGGGCGTTCATCGCCGTCGCCGGGACGACGATCGTCACCCGGTACGCTCCCGGGCGCTCTCGGGGTGCGATTCTCGGGACCTACGCGGCGCTCTCGGCGGTCGGCGGGAGTCTCGGTAGCCTCCTCGGCGGGGCGGTCGCGGCCGTCTCGTTCGTCCTCGCGTTCCTCCTTGCCGCCAGCCTCGTCTTCGTCGGTAGCGCCCTCGTGCTCGCCGCGCGGCGGGTTTCGGCACCCGAACCGTCCGCGTCGGAAACCCCCTGACAGCACTCGGTCGAGCCACCCGACCGGGAGCCTTTTCGGCGCCCCGGTCAACACGACTGGTATGCGCACCCGTAGCACCCTCAAGAGCAGTTTCTTCACCGGGTTGATCCTGGTTGCGCCCCTGGCGGTGACGCTGTTCGTCTTCAATCTGCTGGTCAACTGGACGTTCGGGCTGATGACCCCGCTCGTGAAGGGGACGCGTTTCGCCCGATTCACCTTCGACAACCTGTTCATTGCCCAGCTTGTCATGGGCGGGTTCATCCTGCTGCTGGTCGTCGCGGTCGGCTACGGCGCCCAGTACAGCGTCGGCCGGCGGCTGTTCGGCCGGGCCGAGCGCATGGTGAACTTCATCCCCCTCGTGCGGATCGTCTACGGGAGCGTCCGGCAGATGGCGAACTCGGTGGTGCGGCAGGAGTCCCGGTTCGAGCGCGTCGTCTTCGTGGAGTATCCACGGGAAAACATCTACTCGGTGGGGCTGGTCACCGGCGACAGTCCGCCCGTCGCCGACCGGATCGCCGACGAGACGGTCTACAACGTGTTCTTCCCCGCGAGTCCGAACCCGACGAACGGTCGACTCGTACTCGTCCCCGAGTCGAACCTCCACGAAACGGGGCTGACCGTCCGCCAGGGGATCCAGCTGTTGATGACGACGGGGTTGGCCGAGTCGCCGTCCGT
Source organism: Natrialbaceae archaeon (assembly GCA_035269625.1). Lineage (GTDB taxonomy): Archaea > Halobacteriota > Halobacteria > Halobacteriales > Natrialbaceae > DATFIX01. The sequence continues at coordinate 353 of DATFIX010000312.1, read as the reverse complement.
GGTGGAGTACGAGGAAAACGACGAGGAGGACCTGGGTCCAGTTTCGAGTTGAGTCCGTTTCCGTCTCCGGTCGCGTAAAATCCGACCGACTCGATTCGTTCCCTAAACACAAACATCAAGCTTGTGGCCGTGCTAGCGAACGACGTCGATAGGGGTCCCGACCTGCCCGACGTCAGTCGTTGCCACAAACGGTTCCACCTACTCCGTTCGGGGAAACGGGGAATCCCTATCGGCCTCAGGGTCTTTTCGCTGGCGACGGTGAACGGACGACGACCGTCGAGTGCGAACGTCGCCGTTCAGTCGCCCTCGGCACCTTCGGCGTCGGCGTCGATCGGTTCGACGTCCACCTCGAT
>DATFIX010000311.1:0-44193 GCA_035269625.1 Natrialbaceae archaeon | reverse complement strand
GAACGGGCGGGATCAGCACCGTCGCGTACGCCGAGGCCACCGTGGAGGCGACCACCAGAAACGGACAGGGCCTTCTCGGTCGCTTCCGGCCGTCGAGCGTCGGCGAGGACAAGGACGGGGCCGACGCGGCCACGAAGGTCTACGGCGTTGTTCGGCAGGCCGTCCGGTCGCGACTGACCTGCCCCGCCTCGATCGAGTCGGCCGAACGGGGACTGATCGTCGTGTCGGGGCCGCCCGATGAGTTCTCCCGGAAGGGGATCGAACGGTCCCGACAGTGGCTCGAAAACGAGATCGGCAGCGCGGAGGTTCTCGCTGGCGACGACCCCCAGCGTGGAATGGACGTGCTTTCGGCGACGATATTGCTCTCGAACGTAACCGACGTGCCACGAATCGATCGTCTCCAGGAACAGGCGGTGTCGGCGCAGGACAACATCGAGGAGCAGGCCGAAGCACGGGACGAGTCGATCAGGAACCTCGTGACCGACCCCGACGACAAACTGGACCCGCTCTGAGCAACCGCAACCACGACGACCGGTCACGGGTGCGCTCCCCATACAGTTTTGTCCCTCGGTTCCAACGTGGTTCGATAACAGGTCGGCCGGGACGGCCCCGGGGCCGGCGGCCGACGTGATCGACCCATGCAACAGTACCTCGACCTCGTCGGCCGGGTCCTCGAAGAGGGGACGTACAAGCCGAACCGGACCGATGCCGACTCGATCGCATCGTTCAGCCAGCACTACCAGGTGGACCTCTCGGAAGGGTATCCCCTCCTGACCACGAAGGACCTCTCCGGGTTCCGCTGGAACTCCCTGATCCACGAGTTCCTCTGGTATCTCTCGGGCGAGGAGCACATCCGGAACCTCCAGGAAGAGACGAGCATCTGGGACGCCTGGGCCGACGACGAGGGGCACCTCGACACGGCTTACGGCCGGTTCTGGCGGCGATACCCGATTCCGGAGGGGGACGCGCAACTCCCTGGGGAAACGTGGCCCGACGACGCCCATCGGTGGACGAACGACGAGGGCACCTTCGACCAGATCGGGTACGTCCTCGACGGCCTCCGGGAGAACCCCAACTCCCGCCGGTACGTCGTCTCGGCGTGGCATCCCGCCAACGCCGCCGTGTCGGAACTGCCGCCCTGTCACTACACGTTCGTCGTGAACGTCCAGGGCGACCGCCTGAACGTCCACCTCACCCAGCGATCGGGCGACGTCGCCCTCGGCATCCCGTTCAACATCGCCGCGTACTCCCTGCTCGCCGAGGTCCTGGCCCAGCGCACGGGGTTCGAACTCGGTTCGTTCGCTCACACCGTCGTCGACGCGCACGTCTACGCCGGAAAGGGCGAGCGCGGTGAGTGGTACGCCGACAACCTCGGGGAACTCCAGGACCGACTTGCCGCCGTGAACTCCCGCGAGGGCTATCGCGACGTTCGCGAGTGGCTGGAGGAGACCGCGCCGCCCGAGGCCGACGGCGAGGAGGGCTACGACCACGTCCCCGGCCTCCTCACCCAGTTGACCCGCGAACCGCGCGAGCGACCGTCGATACGGGTGGCCGACAAACCGATCGACGAACTCGCCTTCGGGGACGTCGAACTCTCCGACTACGACCCGGCCCCCGGGATCTCCTTCGAGGTGGCCGAGTGACGATGGGAGCGGAACCGGGACCCGAATCCGCGATGGAGATCGTGATCGTCGCCGCCGTCGCCGAGAACGGCGTCATCGGGAACGGCGGCGAGATGCCCTGGCACTACCCGGAAGACCTCCGCCGGTTCAAGGAGATCACGATGGGAAATCCCGTCATCATGGGCCGGCGCACCTTCGAGAGCATCCGCGACAGACTGGGCGAACCACTGCCCGGCCGGACGAACGTCGTGCTAACGAGTACTCCGTCCCTCCTTCCTGACGGCGTCGTTCCCGCGACGTCGATCGAGGCGGCGATCGAAGCGGCGGCCGAAACCGGGGCCGAAACGGCCTACGTGATCGGTGGGGCGTCCGTGTACGAACAGTTCGTCTCCCGCGCCGACCGCCTCGCGATCACCGAGATCCACGCCGAATACGAGGGCGATACCTACTTCCCGACCGTCGACTGGGAGGCGTGGCGCGAAACGGACCGCGATGAAACCGACGACCTCGCGTTCGTGGAGTACGAGCGACGGTCCGGACAGTGAGTGCGCGTCCGGAGCAACCGCTTTGCGGGTGGCGTGCCAACTGGTGACGCATGGGGGCGACGTTCGAACTGTACCGCGACCGGGAAGGGAAGTATCGCTGGCGACTCCGTCACGACAATGGGAACATCCTCGCCGATAGCGGGGAGGGGTACGCCAGCAAGCAAAAGGCCAGACAGGGAATCGAGAGCGTGAAGGACAACGCGCCGGAGGCCGCCGTCGAAACGGTGTGACGGCCAGGGTCGACCGTGATCGGTGGGGTCGAGCGTGGGTTTCGCTAGACTTCCGCAAAGCGTGGCTTTACGCCCGCGGATCCTCTCTGTCGGGGTATGCTCGTACTCAGTGGCGGGACCGTCGTCGACGCCGACGGACGGAGAGACGCAGACGTCGTCGTCGAGGACGGCCGTATCGAACGCGTAGGCGAAGCACCGTCGGACGCGGACCAGGTCGTCGACGTTGCCGGACAGTACGTCGCACCGGGGCTGATCGACACGCACGTCCACGTGATGATGGATGGCGGGCCGGACCCCGAATCGAACCGGGACATGACGAAGTACGCCGCGGCGTACCAGACGGCGTCGAACCTCGAGAAAGCCCTCGAAGCCGGCGTCACGACGCTCCGTGACCTGGGATCGCTCGAATCGCTCGCTATCGACGCCAGGGAGGCCGTCGAGGCCGGACAGATCCGGGGACCCCGCGTGCAGGCGTGTGGCCAGACCGTCGTCATGACCGGCGGCCACGGGCACTGGATGGGGCGCGAGGCCGACGGCCCGGACGAGGTGCGAAAGGCCGCGCGGGAACAACTCAAGCGCGGCGCGGACGCGGTCAAGACCATGGCGACGGGTGGCGTCCTGACAGAGGGCGCACTGACCGGCGCACCGGAACTGACCGAGCGAGAAATGGCCGCGCTCGTCGACGCCGCCGCGGCCAAGGGCCGGCCGACGGCGGCCCACGCCCACGGCACCGAGGGGATCAAGAACGCCGTCCGGGCCGGCATCACCAGCATCGAACACGGCACGTTCATGGACCGCGAAGCGGCCGAGATGATGGCCGATCGCGGTACCTACTGGGTGCCGACCGCCGCGGCGTTACACGGCATCGTCGAACAGGGCACCGAGGCCGGCATTCCGGAGTGGGCCGTCGAGAAGGCCGAGGAAGCGGCCGAGTCGTTCGAGAACGTCTTCGACTACGCCCTGGAGGAGGGCGTTCCGATCGCGATGGGCACCGACGCCGGGACGCCGTTCAACTTCTTCGGCGACATCCCCCAGGAACTCCAGTTGCTGGTCGATCACGGCCTCTCGCCCGAACACGCCCTCGAGACGGCGACCGTCAACGCGGCCGACCTCCTGGGCATCGACGACGTCGGTCTCGTCACCGAGGGCTACCGGGCGGACCTGGTCGTCCTCCCCGACGACCCGCTCGCGGACGCGTCCGTCTGGCAGGACGTCCGAACCGTCGTCGCCGACGGGGACGTCGTCGCCTGATCGGGTGGAGCGTCGATCCTTCGCTCGCCGAAGCGTCGGCGTGCAACCCTTCGGTCGCAAGGTCTTTTACGGGGTCGCGAGGTACGTTCGAATACATGCGTCGGGCCGTCGCCCTGGTCGCGTTGCTCTCCCTGTCGCTGGTCGCGGGTGCGATGCCTGCCGATCGGGCACTGGACGGTCCGGAACGGACGTCCAACCCCATCGTCGCGCCGAGCGACGACTTCGACCGGACCCGGTTTTCGATTCGCGTGTATCGGAACGGCTCCGCCCGGTGGACCTTCAGGTACATGCGATTCCTCCCCGACAACGAGTCCGTGACCTCGTTCCGGGAGTACGCCGACCGGTTCGAATCCGAAGAAACCCAGTTGTACCGGGACTTCGAGGACCGGGCCGTCGCCCTCGCGCGGATCGGGCGGAACCAGACCGCCCGGGAGATGACCGCTGGGGGGTTCTCCCGCCGGGCCTACGTCGATCGGGGCGTCAACGACGTGGGCGTCGTCGAGATGTCGTTCATGTGGGCGGCGTTCGCCCGGGTCGAGAACCCCCGGATCGTCGTCGGTGACGTTTTCGAGGGCGGACTCTTTCTCGGCCCCGACCAGTCGCTGGTGGTCCAACCGGGGCCGGACCTGGTCTTCGAAAGTCTCGCACCGAACGGCACGCTCTCCAGCCCGACCCTCGCCGAGAGCGATTCGGTGACCTGGCGCGGCGAGCGCGAGTTCTCCGACGAACGTCCCCGGATCGTGTTCGTCGCCCACTCGGCGACCGGTGGCACTCCGACTGCCGGAACGGCCACGACCACGGCTCCCGACGATTCGAATGGCGACGGGGACGGAACCACGGGACCGACGTCTGGGGCTGGATCGGGGACGTCGACCGAAGCCGCCTCCCCCAGTGGCGACGGGGGGCTCCCGTCGATCGCTCTCTTGATCGGGGCACTGGTCGTCCTAATCGGCCTGGTCGGTGGGATCGCCTACCGACGCACGGGCGTCGATTCGACCGGCACGTCCGGAACGACGACCGAACCCACGTCGACGGAGGAACCGACGGACTCCGGCGACACCGAGCCTGCCGTTCCCGAATCGGCAATCCTCTCGGACGAGGAACGCGTGGTCAAACTCCTCGAAGGGAACGGCGGCCGGATGCGCCAGGTCAACATCGTCGACGAGACCGAGTGGTCCAAATCGAAGGTGAGCATGCTCCTTTCGGACATGGAAGACGCCGGGACCGTCTCGAAGCTCCGCGTCGGCCGCGAGAACATCGTCAGTCTCGCCGGTCACGAACCGGACGCTGCGGGCTCACCGTTCGAGGACCTCGACGATTACGAACCGGATGACGACGAGGAGTGAGCGCCGTCCTACGGAGCTATTCCGGTGTTCTTCCGTCTACCTCCTCCGGTAATGGCCGGCAACCGCACGGGTGCGTGCGAGGACGCCACCGGAGTTCGGACGAACGTCTCGTCCACGTCGGTCCCGTTCTCGGGCGTGCACCTGTGCGGCCGCCACGCTACTGCTATTCAGCGCCAGAAGAAAGGGAGACGAAGTTCCACTACCTCACGCCATCCGATTCGCCTGTGAATTCAGATTATTCCTGCCACGCTGAGGAGGGTTCGGATCCCCAGCCAGACGACGATAATCGTCACGATTGCCCCGAGCGTGTTCGCAACTGGCCCGTTCGTGTACTCCCCGAGCAGGTCGTTCTCGTTCATCGCATAGAGCAGGAAGATCGCCACGATCGGGAGGAGCACGCCGTTCACGACCTGTGCGAAGACGATGATTTGCACCGGGCTGCCACCCAGGAACACCGACAGGATGCCCACCACGAGAATCACGCCCCAGACCGCACGGAACTTCGGGCTCTTGAGATCCGAGTCCCACCCAAGAGCGCCGGTCGTCGCCCACGCGCCAGCCAGTGGCGCGGTGGTCGCGCTCGTGAACCCGGCCGCGAACAGGCCGATGCTGAAGAACATCTTCGCGTACGGGCCGGCAAGTGGCTTCAGTTGTTCGGCCATCTTTCCGACGTCGCTGATCTCCGTCCCCACCGGGAAGGCGGCCGCGGCGGTGATCAGCACCGTCATCGTGATGATACCACCCACGGCGATCGACAGGATCGTGTCCGTCCGTGATTCTTCGAGGTCTTCGGGGCCACCCCACCGCTCCTGAACGTTACTCGCGTGCAGGAACAGGTTGTATCCGACGATCGTGGTCCCGATCAGGCCGGTGATGAGATAGGCCGATCCCTCGGGGACACTGGGAACGAATCCAACGGCGATGTCGCCGACGTCCGGACCGATGAGGATCGCCGAGGCGACGAACGAGAGGGCCATGATCACCACGAGCCCCACCAGTGCCCGCTCGATGAGCTTGTACTGCCCGGTAAAGAGCAACACGCCCGCGACGACTCCCATGATGATGCCCCAGATTCGCGCGTCGACGCCGGTAATCGTCGCCAATCCTGCCGCGCCGCCCAGAATGTTCCCGGCCTCGTAGGCTGCGGTCCCGATACCGATTGCGCTGACGACGAGGAATATCGCCAGGTACTCCACCACTTGCGTATCGAACCGTTCCCGAAGCGCTTCACCCAGCCCCTCGCCGGAGACGAGTCCCAGCCTGGCACTCATCTCCTGGAGAATCATCGTCGCGACGATCGAGAACGCGATCGTCCACAACAGCGCGTATCCGAATTCCGCTCCCGTCACGCTTGCCGTCGTCACCGTCCCAGGACCAATGAAGGCCGCTGCAACCATCGCCCCAGGGCCGATGGCCTTGAGCCGTTGTACAATATTCATAGTTGTTTATACACAACCAGTCCCATGTTACCCCTCACCATCAAAAAGAATAGTTAAGAATCCCGTGTAACTCCTGCATCAGACGTATGAATCCTCACCCGCGAACGGAGGAGGCTGTCACACTCACTACGCAAGATTGTGTCGGATCGAGTTTCACGAGCTGTTTCGAGTCGGTGATTGATTCATCGAGATGACGCTACAATCGATGACCTCGATCGCCCCGGAGTAATCGAACGGATCGGCGTTTGCGATGTATTCCACGACCGTTTGGATGTGCGGACTATCGCTTCACGCTCAACAGTTCTTCACCGTTGTCCACCGAGTCCCCTTCACCGACGTTGATTCTGGAAACCACGCCGTCGGCCGGGGCGGTGAGGACGTTTTCCATCTTCATCGCCTCGTAGACGATCAGGTCGTCTCCCATCTCGACCTCGTCGCCTTCCGATACGTGAATCGCGATTATCTCGCCGGGCATCGTTGCGGTTACCCACCGTTCGTCCCCGGTCGATTCTTCCGTCCGGCCTTCATCCGTGGTTTCGATGGGTTCCTCGGCGATCAGTGCTTCGTCCTGCAGGAGCCGTTCGACCTCCGCTATCGTTTCTAGCTGCCGCTCCCGTGCCTCGTACGCCGCGTCCAGCGAAACTTCGCTGAACGACGCTTCGTCCGCCGGCCGCATCTGGGCGAGTTTCGGCAGGTCGGCGTCGATCACGGTCGCGATTTTGGCGTATCCGCCGGTGGTTTGTCGGTCCGAAAGGAGAACGATTGGCTTCCCGTTCTCGGGGACCTGGACGGCACCGCCGGCCGTTCCTTCCGAGATGATGTCAGCACCCGTCGAATGTTCTATCGACGGACCGTCGAACCGGAGTCCCATCCGGTCGGAGTCGGACTGGACCGTAAACGTCGAATCGAGGAACGTGTCGATCCCGGCGTCGCTGAAATGGTCGTCCTGGGGGCCGAGAATCACCCGGACGTCGTCGAAGTCGGGGTCCGGCCGATATCGCTCCGGAAGCTCCTGGGCCGTGACGTCGTTCCCGCTTCCGATGTCGAGGACGTCCCCCTGCTGGAGTGGTCGCCCTTCGAAGCCGCCGATCTCCGCCCTGACGTTCGTCGATTTGCTACCGAGGACCGGGGGAACGTCGACGCCACCGGAGAACGCGATGTAGGCTCGTGCCCCTTCGTCGGCCTCGTCGAACGATAGCGTGTCCCCCGCTTCTGCCCGAACCGACCGCCAGAGCGGGATTTCGCTGTCGTTCAGCCGAGGCACCCACTCCGTTCCGGCGATGGCGAACCACGTTGCTTCCGCGAACTCGATCGTCGGGCCCGAGATGGTGGCTTCCAGTCCCGCTTCGCCCGTCTCGTTGCCGACCAGGAGGTTCGCCAACTGGAGCGAATGCGGGTCGATGGCGCCGGACGGTGGGATGCCGTACTTCTGGTACCCGTTGCGACCGAGATCCTGAACCGTGGTGAACGACCCCGGATCGACGATTTCAATAGACATGCGTTTCGGCCTCCAGTTCGGTGATTTCTACCTCGTAGGTCCCCTGTTCGACCGCTTCCCGGATCTCCTCGTATCGATCCGCGGAAATCTCGTAAAACTTCACGTAATCCCCCATTTCCAGGAGCACGGGCGGATCCTCTTCCGGCGTAAAGAGTTCCACCGGGGTCCGTCCGATGATCCGCCAGCCACCCGGACTTTCCACAGGGTAGACGCCGGTCTCGGTTTCGGCAATGCCGACCGACCGGGCGGGCGTCACGGTCCGTGGATCGGGCAGACGGGGCGCGGCGATGTCTTCCGACATCCCGCCCAGATAGGGGAATCCAGGCGAGAACCCGATCATGTAGATCAGGTACTCCCTAGACGTGTGGACGTCGATGACCGCCTGCGGCGTGAGATCGTTCTCTTCGGCCACGAAATCGAGATCGGGACCCATCTCGCCACCGTACAGCACGGGGAGGTGATACACCTTTGGGGGCGGGAGTTCGATCTCCGTGATCTTTCCCGCCACGGCTTCGATCTCCGCTCGCAACGCGTCCGAACGAATTTCGGACGGGTCGTAATAGACCAGCAGCGAACAGTATCCGGGGACGATTTCACCCAGCCCGTCGATCGGCTCTTTTTCCAGCGCTGCCCACAGGTTCCGTACCTTCCTGTTGGTTTCGGGATCGATTTCGCGCGTGAGTTCGACGAGGATCGCCTTGTCCCCGATCGGCCTGAACGTCAAATCGGCCCACTGTGTTCGTTCGTTCATAGCTCTCTCAACGGCGCGATCGATATCCCCTCCTCCTCGAACGCGTCGCTCAATCGGGCGACGTTTTCAGTCGCCTCGGCGCTGTCGCCGTGGACGCAGATCGAGTCGACCTCGAGCTCCAGCGTCTCCCCGTCGATCGTCTCCACCTGCCCTTCTTTGACCATTCTCACGGCTCGCTCTGCCAGGCGATCGGGATCGTGAATGACCGCGCCGTCCCGACGCCTCGACACCAGCGTCCCGTCCGGGTTATACGCCCGGTCGGCGAACACCTCGTGGCGAACGTCCAGCCCCGCCGCTTCGGCCATGGTCGCGAATTTCGACCCCGACAGGGCAAGCAGTGACGGACTGTCGGGTACCCCGTCTAACGCCTGAATGATCCCGGTCGCGACCGCCTCGTCGTTGCTGGCCATGTTGTACAGCGCTCCGTGGGGCTTCACGTGCTGCAGTTCGACACCGGCCCGGTTACAGAACGCCCGAACGGCACCGACCTGGTACGTGACGTAGTTTCTCACCTCGTCGGTGGTGACCTCCATTTGCCGTCGCCCGAAGCCCAGCAGATCAGGGAGGCCAGGATGTGCACCGACCGCAGTATCGTATTTCTTCGCGTATTCTACCGTGTTCTCCAGTTCCATCGGATCGCCCGCGTGAAACCCGGCGGCCACGTTGGCGGACGAGATGGTCTCCATCACCGCTTCGTCGATTTCGATACTGTACGCGCCGAAGCCCTCTCCCAGATCACAGTTCAGGTCGACCGCGTATTCCGATGTCATCTCAGTTCACCTCTTCAGTTGTCATCCGATTATACCTATCGTGACCGTCGGCACGACGAGATGGTTCGAAATCCGCTCCGTCGGTGTCCTCCCAGTGGTACCCTGGCCCGGATCGAGGTATATCGTTCATAGCAATTCGTTCACAACCAGTCGCATGTTACCCATCAACAGCAAAAAGAATAGTTAAGAACCACGTGTACTCCACCCATCAGCCGTATGAATCTGCGGGAGAAAACGGTGAGCGTTTCACATTCTTTCAGCCGCGCCTTGGAGTACGTCCTTCGACTGCCGAGGTCCACTGGCACCCGGGGACCATCGTGGGAACGACTCCGGGAGTACGTTCGGTTCGCCAAACCGAACCACAGCACCACCAAAACACAACGGTTAAATTGGGATAGGGACAATCACCGAATGCGCTCTGGTGGTGTAGTCCGGCCAATCATCTTGCCCTCTCACGGCAAGGACCAGGGTTCAAATCCCTGCCGGAGCACTTCTCCGCGAACAATATCGTGAGCGGAGAATTCGACATGCAGTGGATTTGAGCAGACCAGAAAGGCGCAGCGAAGCGAGCATTTCTGGGCGAGTTCAAATCCCTGCCGGAACACGTTTTCGCGAAGAAGTTCTCGATTCGCTGGTGTGGGGCGAAGGGCTGAGTAAACCCGAGTCGCAGGAACCGAGTGAACCGGTGGGAAGAATTGACAGCGTGAAAATTGTTTCTCCAAAAAATTTCGTCCATCCTGCTTTCCGCATCTTTATGCCTCCCAAACGCCAAATCGACGTATGACTCAGGAGCGCGTGACGGTTTCCTTGGATGACGACGCCAACGACGCTCTGGACGATCTCGTCAAACGAACCCAAAACGGGAAAAGCTCCGTCGTGCGGGACGCACTGAAGTTCTATGCGACGAATTACGACGTGGCGGCCTCGATCGAGAGTGGTGGAAACCTGACGGACTATCACCAGATGCTCTCGGGCGGGGAGCACGTCCTTCTCGACATCGATTTTTTCCACGCGTTCCTCCGAAATACCGACCTCGACGAACCCGACGACGAGTTCATGGAGGCCGTAGATCGGGTGTCGGAGTACCATGCGAAGGAATACGCGGAACGGTTCAATAACATCGGAGAACTGCTGGACTGGCTTTCTATCTGTGGCTTTCTCACCGTCCGGAATTTCGAAAAGGACACGTATCACGTCGTGTTCCCCTCGAAGGAAATGCGGTGGTTCATGACTCGGTTCATCCGCAGGAGTACGACGGACCTGCCGTTCGAGGTCGAGGTCGAGGAAAGCGTCTCGAAGGTACTCATCAAGCAGACGGACTGATCGTTTTCTCCGCGGTGTCAGTTGGGCCCCTCGGTCGTATGAACGCTTGTGAAAGGTTCGTTCGAATTCTTAAGAACCCTTTTCGTGTGCGCTTGCGTGTTGTTCACTCGGTACTCCAAACCATGTACGGCAAAGACGGCCGCGTGGGTCTCGTCGTCCCCTCGTCCAACACGACCAACGAACCCGAGTTCGCCAGGGCACTGCCCGATGGCGTCTCGCTTCACGCGTCGCGAATGCGACTCGCCGACGTCGATGCCGAATCGCTGTCCGCCATGGCCGACGACGCAACGGAGTGTGCCAGTCTCCTTGCGTCGGCCGAGGTCGACGTGGTCGCGTACGGCTGTACGACCGGCAGTCTCGTCCACGGTCCCGGCTACGACGAGGACATCGAGGCGCGTCTCGAGGCGGAGGCCGGCGTCCCGGCGGTCGCCACGGCAGCGTCGATCAAGCGCGCGTTCGACGTCCTCGACGTCGATTCCGTCGCCGTGACGACGCCCTATATCGAGGATCTCAACCGGCGGGAAGCCGAATTTCTCGAGGCGGCCGGGTACGACGTCGTCGCCATCGACGGTCTCGGTCTCAGTTCGAATACCGAGATCGGCGCCCAGGATCCCCAAACGGCAGCAGACGCCGCCCGCAACGTCGACGATCCGGACGCGGACGCGGTGTTCATCTCCTGTACCAATTATCGCACCTTCGATATCATCCCCGAACTGGAGCGGGAACTCGACAAACCGGTCGTCACGAGCAACCAGGCGACGCTCTGGGACGCGCTGGACCGATTGGAGGCCGAGGTTCGACCGACGATCGACCTCGGTCGGCTATTCGGGTAGGTCGGTGAGTTCCAACCGAGGGGCACAGACTCTCACAGGACTACTCAGGTTTTCCAGGCTCGAGGAAATTGGTCCAAGGAAACGGGGACGAAGATAGTCTCAGACCCGTCGCGAGTCGTCTTCGACCACGCTGGCGAACCCGACGTTCTGTCTGACCGTTTCGATCTCCACGGTGGGTTCGTCTCCCGGACCCGCACCCGGAACGATGACGACGTAGCCCCGTTCGACCTTGGCGATGCCGTCGCCCTGGTCCCCCACGGTCTCGATCGTCACGTCGCGAATTTCACCTTCCTCGACCGGCGGTTGCGGTGGTCCGTCGCGATCCTCGTTACGTGGAGTGGGGGACTGCGACGGCGCCTCCGTTTCCACTTCTGTCGTCGGTTCGGCCTGCTCGAGGATCGCAACCCGATAGGATCCCCCAACGTCGACGGCCTCGTGCTCGATTTCGCTGGCCGGTATCTCGACGACGTATTTGCCATCGCGTTCGCGAACCGTTGCACTGAAGACTGAACGTAGCGTGTCCGGAATCTCGACCATTGTCAACTCGTCGCGCACTCGGAGACTTAAGTCCAGCTATTCGGGTTTCAATTCCAATGCGGGCAGTAGGCGGGTCGTTTCATCGGAAGCCGACCCTGGCGTCGTATTCCCCGACCAACCGGAACCGCCAGCGGTATTATTACCGAGAAATAATACCTGGGTATGAACGGGATCGAAACGTACCTCGTCACCCAGGAGAGTCTCTCGCGGGATCGAACGACGACCGACGTCGTCGAGGCGGCCATCGCGGGCGGCGTCGACGTGGTCCAGGTTCGGGAGAAGGACGCCGGCGCTCGCGAACAGCTCCGGATCGCGCGCGAATTGCGGGAACCAACCGGGGACGCCGGCGTTCCGTTGATCGTCAACGACCGCGTGGACGTGGCGGTGGCGGCCGACGCCGACGGCGTCCACCTCGGCGACGAGGACCTCCCCGTTCCGGATGCCCGCGAACAGCTGGGCGAGGACGCGATGGTCGGCCGGTCGGTGTCGACGGTCGAGGGCGCCCGCGAGGCGGAACGGGCCGGGGCGGACTACCTGGGCGTCGGTGCGGTCTTCGCCACCGATTCGAAGGACGACATCGACGACGACGAGTACGACATCGGTCTCGGTCCCGTCCGGGCCATCGCCGACGCCGTGGAGATTCCCATCGTCGGTATCGGCGGGATCGCTCCAGAGAACGCCCCCGAGGTCGTGCGGGCGGGCGCGGACGGGGTGGCCGTCATCAGCGCCATCACCGCCGCGGACGATCCCGAGGCGGCGACCCGCGACCTCGGACGCGCCGTCCGCGACGGCAAGCAGGAACGGGAGGTCCAGCCATGAGTGCCTTCGACGTCGACCTGACCGACCTGGCGGCGATCGAGGAGACCTCCCCGCTGGTGAACGCCATCACGAACGAGGTGACCGTCAACGACGTCGCCCAGGTGATTCTCCACTGGGGCGGACTCCCGGTGATGTCCGACGACGAACGGGAGGTCGCGGACATGGTCGCCGGCGCCCAGTCCCTGCTGCTCAACATGGGCACCGTTAGCGAGGACGGCGAAGCGACGATGATAGCAGCCGGGAACGCCGCCAACGACGCGGGCGTCCCGGTCGTGCTCGACCCCGTCGGCGTGGGCGCGACGTCGACGCGCGACCGCGTGGCCGAGCGCCTGGCAAGCGAACTCGACGTGGCGATAGTCAACGGGAACCACGGCGAGATCGCGGCCCTGGCGGGCGAGGACGCGGCGGTTCGTGGCGTCGAGTCGGTCGGCGAGTACGGCGACATCGCCGAGACCGCGATCGCCTGCGCCCGCGAGTACGAGACGGTCGTCGTGGCCTCGGGCGAAACCGACGTCGTCGCGACTCCCGAGGCGGCTTTCGAGGTCCGCGCCGGCCACGAGATGATGGGTACCGTCGTCGGAACCGGCTGTATGCAAGGTGGGACACTGGCGACGATGGCTGGTGCCATCGACCACACCGAGCAAGCGGCGCTGCTGGGCACCGCCGCCTTTGGACTGGCGGGCGAGGCTGCCGCGGCGGGCGACTTCGGGGAGTATCACGGCCCGGCGAGCTACTCGATCGCGTTCCGTGACGCCATCGCCGGTCTCCGCGAGGCGAATCCCGGTCCGCTTCGGGAGCGCATCGAACGACTCGTCGAAGCCTGAGCCGCCGAGTCACCTTTCCGAAACCGGTCGTACCACGACCCCACCGACGCGACCTCGACAGGCACTTGGCGACGATCGCCGTACGTTCGATCGAATCTATGCCGGAGTACCCAATCGTGGTGCGCGAGATCGGCGGCCGGAACCGCCTCGGCGTCGAAGAGGCAGACGACCTGGAGGCCGACGTCCGCGCCGTCGTCACCGAGGGCTACGAGCGAATCGACGTCGAAGCGCGGACAGACGGGGAACGGGTCGGAACGGTGGTCGCTGCCGAGGACGGACAATCCATCGAGGCGATTCGCTGGGCGGAGTGATCCGGTTCTCCAGTATCGGCACCATCGTTCACGGCTCCCGAACAATTATTCCGGAGACCGTCACAATCCCCGGATATCGTGAACGGATTCGGGGACGCAGTAAACGGCTATTACGACGTCGCAAACCAGTTGTCGAACTATCTCCGCGAACGAGCGGCCGATGGATTCGCGGACGAACGCGCCGAAAAGGAGTCGGTCGATTCGGTCCCGGAGTTCGAAGCGCGCCGCGAGCAGGTTCGCGAAACGTTCCTGGCCACCATCGGTGGCCTCCCTGATCGACCGGCGGAACCGTCGATCGAGAGGCGGGGTACGTTTGAGCGCGACGGATACTCGATCGAACGCCTGACGTTCGAGAGTCGCCCGGGGTTTCACGTCACCGCGAACGCCTACGTCCCCGACGACGACGGGCCGCACCCGGCGGTGCTCTTTCTCTGCGGCCACGTCCAGGCCGCGAAGGCGGATCCGTACAACCAGCGCGCGGCGATCGAACTGGCCCTGAACGGGTTCGTCGTCCTCGTTCTCGACCCGATCGGTCAGGGGGAACGGCGCCAGTATCGCGATCCCGAGACGGGCGAGACGATCGTGGGCGGCGGCGGTGGGGTGTTCGCCCACTGCTACGCCGGACAGCAGTGTCTCTACGCCGGGACCAACCTCGCCCGGTACGTGATCCACGACGCGCGCCGCGGCCTGGACGTCCTGGTCGAACGCGACGACGTGGATCCGGACCGGATCGGCGTCACGGGTGCCTCTGGCGGTGGGATACAGACACTGTACCTGTCGCTGGTAGACGACCGTATCGACACCGCCGCGCCGTGCTGTGCGGTCACCGAACGCTCGGAGTGGCTCCGGACTGGCAAGCGGATCGACGCCGAACAGCTCCTTCCCGGGGCGATTCCCCAAGGGATCAACTTCGACGACTTCGTGACTGCGATGGCGCCCCGGCCCGTCCTGGTCGGCGCGGCCGCCTGGGACGAGTACTTCCCCATCGAGGGCCTCCACGAGACCGCCGAGCGTGCACGCCGGAGCTACGACCTGTACGACGCCGAGGAGAACGTCGCCATCCACGTCGCCGACGAACCCCACTGCTCCGTCTACGAACTCGGGGACGGTGTCTTCGAGTGGTTCTGCGATCGTCTGGGGGACGCGCCGTTCGAGTCCCACGAGGAACTGCCGGTTCTCGACGAAACGGAACTTCACTGTACGCCCGAGGGGAGCGTTCGGGCGGCGTTCCCGGGGGAACGGTCGATCGACGACCTGATTCGAGAGTACGTCACCGACCGGTACCCCGACGCGGGACAGGAATCGATCGACGCCGAGACGGCCCCCGAACGGGTCCGACAGGGGGTCGTGGAGACCTTCGACCTCGATCGAACGACGTGCGACCTGCATCCGCGATACGTTTCGCACCGCGAGAACGACGGCCTCGACGTGGAGCACGTTTTCTTCAAGACCGAACGAAATCCCGACGTCGTGGTGACGGGGGTGCTCGTTTCGGACCCGGACGTTCCGCCCCGATCCCCGGCCGTCGCCCTGTACGAGGATGGGACCGAGGAACTGCCCGAACGCCGCGACGAGGTCGCCGCGCTCGCCGCCGACTACGGGACCGTCTTCGTCTTCGACCCACGGGGCGTCGGGGCGGTTCGAAACCGGGAAATCCCCATCCCGGCCTGGGTAGACGAGTACGACGGGATCTACGGCACCGAGTTCAAACTCGCCTACGACGCACTGCTTCTCGGCACCTCGCTGTTCGGGATGCGGATCTACGACGTGCTTCGGGCGCTCGAATTCGTTCGGGAGGCCACTGGAAACGAGAAAACGACCCTCGTCGGCGAGGGGGTCGGCGCGTATCACGCGCTCTACGCGGCAGTCGCCGATCGCGACGTCGAAACCGTCGAACTTCGCGACCTCGGTCCGGGGTTCTACGAGATGGCAACCAGCCGCGAGTACCCCTACGACGCCCGCCTCACCGCGTTCGACGTGATCGAAGACGGTGACGTTCCGGATGCCCTGGCCGCGCTCGAACGCCGAGGCTTGGACGTCCGCTCGATTCAGTCGTAGACGGAGGGCGCCGCGGACCCGATCTTCACCTCGACGAGCGCATACCCGTTCTCCGACTCGTCCTCGACTTCTTCGAGATCGTCCGCTGCGTCCTCCATATCGTCCTCGACTTTCTCGAAATCGTCTTCGGCTTCCTCTGAGTGGTCTCCGCTCGCAGATTCGATCTCGCTGTCCTCGTCGTTCTCGTACCGGTCGTATATCCATCCGGACGCCCAGTCGATCCGATCGGGGTCCTCGGTGATCGTCGCCCGACCCAGAAGCGTCACGTTCCAGTTCACGTCGCCCCGGTCGGCGTCTTCGATCGAGATGGCGACGCGAGGGTTGCGCCGGAGGTTCTCCAGTTTTCGTCCGCCAGTCAGGAAATACAGCACGTCGTCGCGATACCCGTACCACACCGGGGCGACGTGGGGCCGGTCGTCGACGGCCGTCGCGACGTGGGCGCTCACGGGGGCGTCAGCGATGAGCGACTCGACGTCGGGTGAAACACTCATGCCCCTGATACGCCACGGCGACGCTTAATGTGGCGGGCGTCGTCGATCGACCCATGACGACCCCAACGGCGACCGACCTGAAGCCTGAACTCGGCGCGCCGATCGACGGGATCGAGACCCCGGCCGTCGTCGTCGATCTCGACGTAATGGATCGCAACGTCGCTGCCTACGCCGATTTCGCCGACGAACACGACGTGACGTTGCGTTCGCACACGAAGACGCACAAGGTCCCGGCGATCGCCCACCGGCAGGCCGAGGTGGGCGGCGGCGGCATCGTCTGCCAGACGCTGAGCGAGGCGGAGGTGATGGCCGCGGCCGGCATCGACGACATCTATCTCTCGTACATGGTCGTCGGTGAACGCAAACTGGACCGCCTGATCGCGCTGTCCGAACGCCTGGATCACTTCGCGACGACCGTCGACGGGCCCGGCAACCTCGACCCGTTGCAGGCGGCCGCCGCCCGCCACGACGTCACCGTGAACGTCGTGCTCGAAGTGGACGTGGGACTCGGTCGGGTCGGCGTTCGGCCCGGGGAACCGGCCGTCGAACTGGCCGAGCGAATCGCTGCCGCGCCGAACGTCCGTCTCGACGGCGTCATGGGATACGAGGGCCACGTCGCCTACGGCGACGATCCGCCGGCGACCGAAGCGGAACTCGAGCGCCGGAGCCTGGCCTGCATGGACGACCTCGCGGAGACCGTCGCGGCCATCGAAGACGCGGGGATCGAGGTCGGGGACGTCGGCGTCGGATCGACAGCGACGGCGCGGTACAGCGGGACGCACCCGATCGTCAGTGAGATCCACCCGGGAATGTATCCCTTCATGGATGCCCACCTCGCCGCGCTCCCGGGCATCGAGAAGCGCGACTGCGCGCTCGCCGTGCACTCGACCGTGATTTCGGCACCGACCGACGACCGCGTGATCGTCGACGCGGGGAGCAAGTCCATCTCGCTCGAACTCGACGTCGACCCCCAGTACGCGGGTGAGGACGACGACGCCATCCAGTACGTGAACGCCTCGGAAGAGCACGGCTGGCTCGACGTAAGCGACCTGGACCGTGAGCTGTCGGTCGGCGATCGACTCGCTTTCATTCCGCCACACGTCTGCCCGACTATCAACCTCCACGACACCCTGATCGGAGTCCGGGACGCTCGCGTCGAGACCGTCTGGTCGGTACAGGGTCGCGGCAAGGTGAAGTGAGTCGGCGTTCTTTCGTCGGTGGTCTTCCCGTCGTCGACGTGCTGCCGTCGTCGATGGGTTTTAGTCCCGGAGTGACAAGGGCGGCTATGGGCTCACACACCTTCGACGCGTCCGGCGCGAGCGGTCTCGACGACCCATCGCGGTTCCGCTACTGCTCCCGCGAGGAACTCGTCGCGCCCCTCGAACTGGACGGCGACGAGGTCGTCGCGGACCTGGGGAGCGGAACCGGATTTTTCACGACGGAGGTCGCCCCATACGCAGGCACCGTTCACGCCATCGACGTCCAGCGATCCATGCACGAGTACTTCCTCGCGAAGGAGATACCCGACGGCGTCGAACTGACGACGGCGGAGGTCGGCGACCTCCCGTTCGACGACGACGCCTTCGACGCCGCCTATTCGACGATGACCTACCACGAATTCGTGAGTGACGACGCCCTCGACGAACTCGCCCGGACGATCGCCGATGGGGGTCGACTTGTGATCGTCGACTGGAGTGCGAACGGGGCTGGCGAGGCTGGACCGCCACCCGGCGAACGCTTTTCGCTGGCCGACGCCCGCGACACCCTGGAAAATTCGGGCTTTGCCGTGACGGAGGGGGCGGAACGACCGGAAACGTTCCACCTTGCCGCCACCCGCGTCGATCTGTAGTCGCCTTGCTGCGACCGAAAGGAACTATCTGAACGTCCACGAACCGCCGTCGGACGCGGATTCGAACTCGTCTTCGTCGATAATTTCGTCGCCGTTACCGCGTTCTCGGGCGTAGGGGTCGTGAACCAGTTCCGACTCGGGTTCGGGTTCGCCGTTGGCACCGGACCCTTCCTCGGGTTCGTCGGTGACCGTGGTGTCGGGCTCGGGGAACGGGCTCTCCCAGTCGACGTACTCCGCCTGGAGGACTTCGCTGACGACTCGCCCGAGGTCCGACAGTCCGGCGTCGATCTTCGAGACGACCGCCCACGAATCCAGCCCAGGGTGCAGGTCACGATCCTGCCAATCGTCGGGCACTTCGGGCGTGTAGTACTCGATTCGCTCGGCGTCGGGGTCCCAGGAGAAATCGAGCGCCTCGAACAACCCCAGATCGCGGGCGATCTCGAAGTCGGTCTCGTCCCAATCGGTGTGTTCGGCCCACTCGTGCAGGGCGCGTTCCCAGGCTCCGTCCTCGAGAACGGCCTGGATCTCGTCGCGGCGGTGATCGACCGACTCGTAGGCCGATTCGTCGTCCCAGTCGGGATCGTGCGGTTCGAGGTCCGGTGGATCGGGCAAGGACGCGGGTAATTGCATGTGATGATTACGGTGTGTCAGGAGATAAGCGTTCCCGGCACCGCACGGTCGTTCGGCCGAGGGGTGGCTGGCACGTCGATCCGACTGAGATACGCTTTTCAATCCTGCGTTGCACTCTTCCCCTGTGTATTCACTCGCCGTCTATCTCGGGCTGGCGGTCGTCGCGACCGGCGTCATCTGGAAGGGCAGCGAGCGCCTGGAATCGTCGGCCGAACGACTCAGCAAGCACTACGGCCTCCCAGTCGCGGTTCACGGGGCCGTCGTCGTGGCCGTCGGGTCGAGTTTCCCGGAGTTCAGTTCCGTCGTGATCAGCACCCTCCTGCACGGCGAGTTCGACCTCGGGGTCGGTGCCATCGTCGGGAGTGCGATCTTCAACCTGCTCATGATCCCGGCACTGTCCGCACTCGTCAGCGAGGAACTCGAGGCGACCCGGGACATCGTCCACAAGGACGCCCAGTTCTACATCATCAGCGTGCTCGTCCTGTTCATCACGTTCGCACTCGGCGCGACCTACGTCCCCGGCGGGACGAACGAGGCGGCGATCCTGACCCCTGCACTCGCGGTTCTGCCACTGCTGACCTACGGCGTCTACGTCTTCCTGCAGTACCAGGATACCCAGGATCACGTCCCGACGACTTCCGTCGACATCGACCCCTCGCGGGAGTGGGCGTTGCTGGGGGTCGCACTCGTCCTCATCGCCGTCGGCGTCGAGGGTATCGTCCGGGTTGCCATCGCGTTCGGCGACATCTTCGACACGCCGACGTTCCTGTGGGGCCTGACCGTCATCGCCGCCGCGACCAGCCTCCCGGACGCGTTCGTCAGCGTCCGCGCCGCACAATCGGACGACGACGTCACCAGCCTCACGAACGTCCTCGGATCGAACACGTTCAACCTCCTGGTCGCCATCCCCGTTGGCGTTCTCATCGCCGGGACGGCTACCGTCAACTTCCTCGCGGCCATCCCGATGATGGGCTTTCTCGCGTTCGCGACCATCGTGTTCATCGTCTTCACTCGTACTCACCTGGAACTCACGGACCTGGAGGCCTACGCGCTCATCGGCCTCTACGTGCTGTTCCTGCTCTGGATGTTCCTCGAAACGGCCAACGTCATCGAGACGGTCCAGGGGATCTGACCGAGTCGGACGGCGCGACGGTATCAGCCGTCCGTGCTCATTCGGATAGCCACCCTC
Organism: Natrialbaceae archaeon; assembly: GCA_035269625.1. Classification (GTDB taxonomy): domain Archaea; phylum Halobacteriota; class Halobacteria; order Halobacteriales; family Natrialbaceae; genus DATFIX01. The sequence goes on along the minus strand of DATFIX010000311.1, from coordinate 23,877 downwards.
CGGAAAGGGACCCGAAGGTCTCCATATCTCGTTTCCGGAGCGGCCCCATCGACGTTACGGCCGCGGCCCCGGCGGCGTTCCCCACCTCCACCAGGGTTTCGAGATCGGTGTTCCCGTCCCCGAGTGCGGCGAGGACGGCGCTAGCGAAGGCGTCACCACCCGCCGCGGGATCCACCACGTCGACGTCGAATCCCGGGAGGGAGTATCGGGCCGTCACCGAACCGTCGTCGACCCGAACGGCCGTCGCACCGTCACCTCCCTCGGTGAGAAAGGCGATGGCCGAGGCTCGTTCCGGAAGGGCCGCGAGCAAACCGTCGATGCCCTCGTCGAAACCAGCCAGTGCCAGGTCGTCCGTGCTCGCAAACGCGACGTCGGCGGCCGCCAGCATTTCCGCGGCGAGGTCGGTGTACTTCGACAGATCCGACCACTGGTTCGGGCGGCAGTTCGTGTCGAACGAGACGTCGACGTCGTGGGCCGTGGCGTATTCGACCGCCGTTCGCATCGCGTCGAGACCGATTTCCGGCGGGAGCGTGGTTCCAGTCAGGTGCACGACCGACAGGTTCGCGAACAGGGATTCGGACCAGTCGGGAATATCGAAGCCGAAGCTACTCCCGTCGATCCGCGTTTCCCAGCGGGGACCGCCTGCCGCTTCCGGGACGTAAAACAGGAGGGGCGTGTCCGCGGTCGTCTCCGTGACCAGCGTCCGCGGAACGTCGTACGCGTCCAACTGGCGACCGATCGCAGTCGCGAAGCTATCGTCCCCGAGACGCGTAGCGAGTAACGGTGGTTCGTCCAGGAGCGCCAGGGCACGAGCCACGCTCGTGCCGATCCCCCCGGGAATCCATTCCATCTCCGTTCCCACGGTCCCGCCAGTCGTCCCGTCGAAATAGAAATCTGCCGTCGTCGCCCCGGTCACGAGTACGTCCGGTGGGGAAGGTTCACCTGCCATCCTACCTCCGATCGTTGCCGTCGCATCCCCAAAGGCGCACCGAGACGGCACAGGCAACGGTACCGTCTCACACACCGGCCCTGACTTTTTGTGCCTGCCGCCGACTGCCATCGGTATGCAAGAATTCACGGTCCCGCCGCCGGTCGAACGCGGCGATAGCGTGGCCATCGCCGCACCCGCCTCGAACGCTGCCGACGAGTTTCCCCACGTCTACGAACTCGGCCTCGAACGAATCCGCGAGCGCTTCGATCTCGACCCGGTAGAGTACCCAACGGCGACGAAGTCGGCCGAATGGCTGGCCGAGCATCCCGAGGCCCGCGCCGAGGACGTCATGGACGCGTTTCGCGATCCAGAGATATCCGCCGTGATCGCGAACATCGGCGGCAACGACCAGGTGCGGATCCTGGAACACCTCGACCCGGACGTGCTCCGGGACAACCCCACCCGATTCTACGGCTGGTCTGACAACACTCACCTCGCCCTGACGCTCTGGAATCAGGGTATCGTCTCCTACTACGGCGGATCGACGCTGCTGGAGTACGCGATGGACGGCGAGCTGTTCGAGTATACCGTCGAGTTCCTCGAACGGGCGCTGTTCGAGGACTCCCTTGGGGAACTTCGCGAAGCCGACGAATTCACCGACGAGACCGGCGACTGGCCCGACCCCGACTCGCTGGACGTGCCCAGGGAAACCGAGCCGAATCCGGGGTGGACCTGGGCCGGCGGCGGATCGGCCGTTTCCGGCCGCGTCTGGGGCGGGTGTTTCGAAGTCCTCGTCGACCGATTCCTCGCCGACGTCGATCTCCCGGATCCCGACGCGCTCGACGGGATGATCCTCGCCATGGAAACCTCGGAACTGATTCCCCATCCGGGAGCGGTGGAATCGTACCTCCAGGCGCTGGGCGAGCGGGGTCTGCTCGAACGCTTCGACGGCGTGCTCGTCGGGCGCCCGGCCGCACGGTCGCACGAGGAGATGTACGACCATCCCGTCGACTGGCGAGAGCAGTATCGCGAGCGCCAGCGCGAGGTGATCGAACGGGTCCTTTCCCGGTACAACCCGGCGGCTCCGATCGTTTTCGGCCTCGAGTTCGGCCACACGTACCCCACGGCACCGATCCCGATCGGGGGCCGGGTCGAGATCGACCCCCAACACGAACGGATCGTCTTCGAGTGAGTGCCGGTTCACTCCTCTTCTGACTCGACGTCCATCCGATCCATCACGTCCCGCAACTGGTCCAGTCGCTGGTCGCGGGCGGCGTCGCGCAGGGCTCGCTGGTTCTCGGTCGGCACTTCGAGGTCCGGCACGGGAGCGGGCCTCCCGTCCTCGTCGAGTGCGACGAAGGTAAAAAACGAGGTCGTGGTTTCCCGTGGCTCGCCCTCGCGGGGATCCTCGGCCCGGACGTCGACCTTGACGTCGACGCTCGTCCGGCCGGTGTCGAAGACGTAGGCTTCGACGATGGCGACCTCCCCTTCGTCGATGGGGCTGATGAAGTCCACGTGGTCCATCGCGGCCGTGACACACTGCAGGCCGGAAAAGCGCATCGCCGAGATGGCACCGGCGAGGTCCATCCAGTGGAGCACGGCACCCCCGAGTGCCCGGCCCAGCGTGTTCGTGTCGTTGGGAAGGAGCATCTCCGTCATCTCCGTGTACGAGTCCATCAGCGTTGCCGAGTCGTCGGGATTGGCCATGCGCTGTACTCCCGAGTTCCCGCGTGATAAGTGTCGGCCGTGAACGGGGAACGGTTCGGCCGACCGGCATCGTCGGTCTTGAAAGGGGAAACTATGGGAAGCAATCGACACCCGGTCGGGACGCTTCCGTTCTAGACGGAACGATGAACGGGCAACGCGCCGCCGAGGAACCGGCCGACGACGGTGACGGGGGCCACCATGATGGCGATCTGTCCTGTTCACAGCTCAGGTCGGTGCTCCGCGCCGGCGGACTTGCTACGGCCCTGATCCTCGTGGCTCCCGCCTACTACGGTCTCGCTACAGTATTCCCGGCAATGACCGGGATTCTTCCAACGCTTCTCGTCCGTTCGCTCCTGGGTATCGGGCTGGTCGCCCTGTTTCCCGGGGCGTTCGTATACGCCCGCTGGCTGAAACGGCGGTCCGATGGTGAACGATCCTGTGGCGTGCCGGAATACGGCGTCAACGATCGCTGGGAACGGGAGCATCTCTGACGGGCGACGGATTCCCCAGTCCCGTCTGTTCCTGTCAGCTACCCCGGTCTCTCGACGGGTCCGACAACCGTAAAAGCGGGCGGGGTGAAAGGATTCTCAATGACCGAACCCGCCGAGGTGGCCGAGGGGCCGGATCCCCTCCCCGAGCCCGACGCCGACGGCGAGGGATCCGTCACCGTCGTCGGAACGGCCCACGTTTCCTCGGAAAGCGTCGAGACGGTCCGGGAACGGATCGACGAGGAGCGTCCTGACGTCGTCGCCGTCGAACTCGACGAAGGGCGCTACCGGCAGGTCAAGGGCGAGACGCCGGACGATCTCGACTCGAGGGACCTCCTCCGCGGCAACACCGTCTTCCAGTTCATCGCCTACTGGATGCTCTCGTACGTCCAAACCCGCCTGGGCGAGCAGTTCGACATCGAACCGGGCGCAGACATGAAGGCCGGGATCGAGGCCGCCGAGGAACACGGAATGGGGCTCGCCCTCGTGGACCGCGAGATCCAGACGACAATGCAGCGCTTCTGGACGCGGCTTTCGGCCGGCGAAAAGCTCAGGATGATCGGTGGCCTCGCCCTCGGCGTCACCGATCCCCTGACCGCCGGGGTCACCCTCGGTATCTCCGTGGGTGCGACCTTCGGGTTGCTCCTCGGCCTCGCGGTCGCACCGCTACTCGGCCTGGGGACCATCGCCACGCTCGGGGTTACCGGTACGACATCCCTGGCGGTCGTCGGCGGGGTCGTCGTCGGTGCGCTCGCGGGGCTGTTCGCGGGCTCCCTTTTTGTCCCCGCCGTCGGCGGAACCTCGACGTGGGTGCGAGGGGCCGGTGGCGCGGTCGTCGGTGTCGCCGTCGGGGTCTGGATCGCCCTGACTGACCCGTCGATCGGCCTGCTGCCGGGCGTCGAAACGCTAGAAAACCTGGGGCAGTTTGCACTCAGGGGCGTCACCGGCGTCCTCGGCGGCGCGGCGGTCGGCGGCCTCCTGGGACTGCTCGTCGGCCTCGCGGTCGACGCGGTCGCCGAGGACCCGGCGGAACTCGACGAGGAGTTCGACATCGAGTCCCTGACCGACACCGACGTCGTGACGGCGATGATGGAGGAGTTCCGGCGCTTCTCGCCCGGCGGGGCCGAGGCGCTCATCGACGAGCGCGACGCCTTCATCGCCCACCGCCTGCACGCCCTGCGCGAGGCTGGCTACCACGTCGTGGCCGTCGTCGGTGCCGGTCACCGCCAGGGAATCGTCGAGTACCTCGACCATCCCGAGCGCCTTCCGCCGATGGAGGGTCTGACCGGGCGGGCCTCCAGCGGACGCTTTTCCCTGTACAAGCTGTTCGGCTACCTGATGACGCTGGGGTTCGCCGTGTTCTTCCTGCTCCTCCTCCTGGGCGGCGCAAGCAACGCCTTCATGCTCAAGGTGTTCGGGGCCTGGTTCCTGTTCAACGGGGTCTTCGCGTTCGGCCTCGCGAAACTCGCGGGCGCACACTGGAGTAGCTGTGCGGTGGGTGGTGCGGTCGCCTGGCTGACCAGCCTCAACCCGCTGCTGGCACCGGGCTGGTTCGCCGGCTACGTCGAACTCCGGTACGAATCGGTGAACGTGGCCGACATCGCCAGACTCAACGAGATTCTCGGCGACGAGGAGAGCCCGATCGGCGACCTCGTCTCCCGGATGTTCGACGTACCGTTGTTCAAACTCATCATGGTCGTCGCGATGACCAACATCGGGAGCTTCATCGCGAGCATGCTCTTCCCGTTCGTCGTGTTGCCGTGGCTCGCGCCGGAGGTCGGGGGTATCGGCGGCGTCGTGGACCTGATGTGGCAAGGATTGAACAACGGGATCGACATCCTGACGGGGCTACTATGAAGTTCTCGACGAAGGAACTGCTGGACTTCTCGATCGCCTGGGTCGTTCTCGGCGTCGCCTTCGGCATCCTCCTGGCAGGTGGTCCCCGTGCCTTGCTGGCCGGTGGCGCAGTGTTGCTCCCGTTCGGCATCGGGTTCGCCACTGCCGGCGTCGGGTTCCTGCTCCACGAACTCGCCCACAAGGTCGTCGCCGTTCGGTTCGGGCAGGTCGCCGAGTTCCGGGCGGATTACAACATGCTCGTGCTCACGCTGTTGAGCGCGATGGCGGGCTTCCTCGTCGCCGCACCGGGCGCAGTCCACCACCGGGGCCGGGTCAGCCTCCGCGAACGCGGATTGATCGCGCTGGCCGGCCCCGTGACGAACCTCGCCCTGGTCGTCCCCTTCGCCGCGCTCCTGCTGGCACCGGGGGAACTCGTCCGGTTCGTCGGACGGACCGGCCTCCTCATCAACGCCCTCCTAGCCGCGTTCAACATGGCCCCGTACGGACCGCTGGACGGGCGGACGGTCGTGCAGTGGAACAAGGCGGTCTTCGTCGCCGTGTTCGTTCCAAGCCTGGCGCTCGCGCTGTTCGTGTTCGTCGGGCCGCTGATCGGTTGAGACGACCTGTCGAGGCGGTCCTGTGACGGAACCTACTTGTGACGGGAGGCCTGGGATCGGTGTATGCAGTCCTCGCGACGATCATTCCTGAAGACCAGCGGACTCGCAGCCCTCCTCGGCGTCGTTGGAACGGCCGGGTGTCTCGAAACCGTGAACGACGCCGTCGGTAGCGGCGACGAATCGCCGGGGTACGCGAAATGGCTCTACGATCCTACCGAAGTCCACGACTCGGACTACGTCGGATTCGGGACGTTCGATCTCCACAGCATCTATGAGAACGAGGAGTCTGTCCCGGAGAAGATGATGCAGCAGGTCGAGAAAGCGAACGAGAACGTCGAGGTGGTCGACCTGGAGACCATGCAAAGCGTGACGGGCATCGCCTACGGCCACCCCAAGCGAGACCTCGGTGGCGGGTCGATGGTCGTTACCGGCGAGTTTGACGCCGGGAAGATCACCGCGGAGATCGAGGAGGAGAGCACGGACGAATTCGAGAAGAGCACGCACGGCGAGTACACGTTCTACACGCGGACCCAGCAACGCCAGTACGCGGAGGGCGATCCCGACACGAACTCGGCGACCATCGCCGTCTCCGAGGACCACGTCGTGATGGGCGGCATGCAGGCCCCGGAAGCGTCGAGCATGGACGCCGTGAGTACGATGCTGGACGCCGAAGAGGGCGACGTCGATTCCCTCGGGGAGGGCAACGAGGACGCCGGCGAACTCGTCTCACAACTCGGGGACGCGACCCTCGTCCTGGGTGGCGCCTTCGACACGGACCCCACGACGATGGCGAACGAGGGGACGCCCGACGAGCTCGTCGAGGCCGTCGACGACCTCGTCGCGGCCGGCGTGGCCAGCGACGTGGACGGCGACACGGTCGAACACACGATGGCGTTCGTCTACGAGGACGGCGACGCCGCTTCGACGGACGACGTCGAAGCCGTCTTCGACAACGTCGAGGAGTGGGGCGACCGGGCGGAGGATCAGCTCGAAGACCGATCCGTTTCCAAAGACGGCCGAACCCTCCTCGTCACGGCAACCGGCGACACCGAGGAGTTCTTCCAGGCCTACCGGCTGTTCGGGTTCGGCCTCACCGGCACCGCGACCGTGTCGGGGAGCGCGTCGGCCAGCCAGGAGGTCTCCGTTCCCCAGGTGGCGTTCGAATTCACGCACCGTGAGGACGGGAACGTCGAGATCACCCACACGTCCGGCGACGAGATCCGGGACGGTCTTCTGGTCAGGTACCAGCACGACGGCGACAACCTGACCGAACGCTGGGAGGCCGGCGAGGGGATCATGGCTGGCGATCGGTACGTGACCAACCGGACCGTGGACGCGGGAAGCCAGGTCAGCCTCGTCTGGAACGGGGAGGACGGGCAGTCAGCCGTTCTCGGGTCGTACGTCGTTCCCGAGTGAGATCGGTCGCCCCAAACAGCGGCGTTCGATCCCCCGACGCTTATCTCGGTCGGCGCGCCAGTCGTGAATACATGACTCGGCCAGGCGTCGCAGTATCGGTCTCGTCCCCGCTCCCGATTGCGGAGACGGAGGCGTCCGCATGGTGACGGGCATCGAAGCCGGCCTGATCGACGTGATCGCCGTGTTTATCATCGCGGCCGGGGTCGGCATCTTCGTCGCCAAGGTCGGGCGCTTTCCCTACACCGTTGCCCTGCTAGTCGCCGGCTTCTTCGCCTCGCTCGCGGGCGTCACGCTCGACATCGAGCTCACCCACGACGTCATTTTGCTGGTACTGCTGCCGCCACTGCTCTTTCAGGGAGCAGCCACCACCGACATCGAGTACTTCCGGCGGAACCTCTCGGCGATTCTCCTCCTGGCGGTCGTCGGCCTGGGCATCTCCATCGGCTTCGTCGGCGTTGGCGTGCACTACGCCTTCGGGTTCGCCCCGCTCGTCGCGCTTTTGTTTGCCACGATCGTCCTCCCGACCGACCCCGTTTCGGTCCTGGCGCTGTTCGAGGAACTCGGCGCTCCAGACCGACTCTCGGTGCTGGTGGAGGGCGAGAGCCTGCTGAACGACGGGGTCGGCGTCGTCGTGTACGCCGCCCTGCTCGAACTGATCGTGGCCGGGACGACCGTCGAGGCGGTGACGATGGAAGCAGTCGGCGACCTGTTCCTCGGTATCTTCATCGCGAGCGCGGGCGGGGCCGTCGTCGGCTTTCTCGCTGGGTACTCGGTCTACCGGGTGATGGTCAACCTCGACGAGCACATGACCGAGATCGTGCTGACGATCGTCCTCGCCTACGGGAGCTTCCTGCTCGCCGAACACTACGTCAGCCGGTTGCTCGCCGAGTATCACTTCAGCGGCGTCATCGCGACGGTCGTCGCCGGCCTGTTCATCGGCAACCGCGGTGCCGAATACGCCATGAGCCCGCGAACCAAACTGTCGGTGTTCAACACCTGGGAAACCGCCGCCTTCATAGTCAACACGTTCATCTTCGTCCTGATCGGCGTCAAGACCCCGCTCCGCCAGATCATCGAGAACGCGGAACTCCTGTTGCCGGCCATCGTCCTCGTGCTCGTCGGCCGGGCCGTTGCCGTGTACCCGCTGGCCACGATTCTGAGTCGGTTCTCTCAGCGCGAGATCTCGCTGGACTACCAGCACGTCCTCGTCTGGGGCGGCCTGCACGCGTCGATCCCGATCGCGCTGGTGCTCGGGCTCCCGACGACGCTCGAATCCGGGGTTCCGTTCCCGCATCGCGCACAGTTCCGGGTGCTCGTCTTTGGAATCGCGGCGTTCAGCCTCGTCGTCCAGGGGCTCTCGATGGGGTGGCTCGTCGATCGCCTGGGGATCGTCACGACCACCGAGGAGGAACGCCTCTATCAACTCCTCGTGGGACGAGCCCGTGCTGTCGACGCGGCCATCGAGGCTGCCGAAGGGCTCTACGACGAGGGACGGATCCCGCGGGCGGTCCACGAACGCTTCGAACGCGAGTACGGGGCCGAGAAGGCGGATCTCAACGAGGCGATCTCCGAACTGCTCTCGACCCATCCCGAAATCCGGGATCGAGAGCGGATCGTCGGCGAGCGACAGGTGCTCACCCGCGAGCGAAGCGCCGTCAGGAGTGCCGAACGCGACGGCCTGATCAGCACCGACGTCGCGGAGGCCCTGCTGGACGAGGTGAACCTCAAACTCGACCAAGTTCGAAGCGGCGAGAGTACGGTCACGCGCATGCGCGAGGAAGAAGGATACGAGGAGTTCTGGCGGCGTCGCGCACGCGAACACGGCCTGTTCGAGGATGGGGATGACAGCGAGGAGACGGAAGGCGAACAGGGGCGGTCCGAAGACGCTGACACCGGGGCGTGAGTTATTCCGGGCCGACCGGAGCACTTTTGCTCGCCGCGGGCGGCGATTCCCGCATGACCGAGGAGGACACCGAGGAAGAGGGACTCACGTACGCCGAGGCCGGCGTCGACATCGACGCGAGCGAGGCGGCGACGGCCTCCGTCATCGAGGCGCTCGGGAGCGTGGTCGAGACCGAGTACGCCGGCCTGCTGGACATCGGGGACCGGTACCTCGGGCTGGCAACCGACGGCGTGGGGACGAAACTGCTCGTCGCCGAGGCCATCGAGGACTACTCCACGGTAGGGATCGACTGCATCGCGATGAACGCCAACGACCTGGTCGCGGCCGGCGTGGACCCGGTGGCCTTCGTCGACTATCTGGCCGTGGACGAACCCGACGAAACGGTGTCCGAAGAAGTGGGCAGAGGACTCGCTGCCGGGGCCGAGACGGCCGGCGTGGCCGTGCTGGGCGGGGAGACGGCGGTCATGCCCGAAGTCGTCACCGGGTTCGACCTCGCGGGGACCTGTGCGGGACTCGCACCGAAGGACGCAGTCTTCGACGGTGAAGCAAAGCCGGGTGACGTCCTCGTTGGATGGGCCTCCAGTGGGATTCACTCGAACGGACTGACGCTCGCCCGGACTGCAGTCACCCGCGAATACGAGTACGACGACCCGTTTCCGCCGAACCCCGACCGGACGATCGGCGAGGAGTTACTCGAACCGACCCGTCTTTACACCGATCTGCTCGGCCCGATGCGCGAGTACGACGTCCGCGCGGCGGCCCACGTCACCGGCGGCGGGTGGACGAACCTGACCCGGATGGGATCACACCACTATGGGATCGACGATCCCTTCGACGCCCAGCCTATCTTCGAGTTCGTCCAGGAACTGGGCGACGTCACGGACGAGGAGATGCACCGGACCTTCAACATGGGGACCGGGTTCGTCGCGGCGGTCCCGACCGAAGACGGTGCCCGCGACCTCGCAGACGCAACCGACGGCCGAGTGATCGGAACGGTGGAAGCAGACGAGGGGGAGGGTCAGGTCCGGATTCGGGGCCTGACGCTGGATTGAGCCGGATTCCTGGGAGTTTCGCGATCAGGAGAGACGCGCGGCCAGGTCCGCCTCGGTGACGATACCGACCGTATCGCCGTTGTCCGTCACCATGACGGCCTTGTAGTGATCGAGCAGACTGCTGATCTCGTCGAGCGTCGCGTCGGTCGACACCGTCGGAAAACTCTCGCTCATGTGTTCTCCCACCGGTTCGTCGCGCGCGGCCTCGTCCAGATGGACGAGGTCGCTCTGACTGATCGATCCCACCGGCACGCCGTCCTGGATGACCGGCAATTGCGAGTAGGCCTCTTCCTCCATGCGGTGGACCGCGGTTCGGATGTCGTCGCTCGGCGTGACGCTGACGACCGCCTCGTGCATTAGGTCTTCCGCGCGGATGACTTCGCCCTCGGCCTCGTCGAGCGCGTTGACGATCCGCCGGAGCGTCGAGAGCCGGGGATCGACGTCACCGCCCTCGATGCGGGCGATGAGCGGTTGCGAGACGTCGGCCCGGTCGGCGAGTTCGCTCTGCGTGAGCCCCAGTTCGGTCCGGCGTTCTCGGAGATCCGCGGGCGTCGGAAGTTCCATACCCGCGATTACTTCGGGTTATGAAATAAAGGTTCCTCCGTGCAGTCTCCCGTGCGAGTCAGGCTTCCTCGTCGTCGTCGAGTTCCATCGTCTCGACGACCTCCAGGGGAACGCCCTTGAGCGCGCCACCGATGTCGCTTTTCGCCACGCGCTGGGCGTGCTCGCGGCTCTCGACGTTGTAGACCTCGATTTCGAGCGCCAGGCCCACCAGTGCGGTTCCGGCCACCTCGTAGACGCCGTCCCACGGTTCCCCACAGACCGGACAGTACGCGGGGGCCACGTCGACCTCGACGTACTCGAGATCCATCTCGTTGAGGCGACGTCCGGCCTCGCTGACCGCGATCCCGATCGCATCGTCGATCGTCTCGACGTCGTTGACCACCCACGCGGCTTCCAGCCCGACGAAGTAGTTTCCCATGTGACCTCCTGTGAGACGGAGGGTTTCTTGCTTTGTGGTTTCGCCTCGGGCGCGCATGCAAGCGCGATCATCGCCATAACTTATGGGGATGGCCTGGTTCGCCCCTGGAATGCATAAGTGTGGTTCGCCCCAGTCTATCATTTACTTGTCGTTGATCCAAGCGTAGTTGAATCGCTAGACAGCGGCGAGGTTTATCTGAATTATAGACTATTATGAATTCGATCTCGCAACAAGGCTTATATACGCTCCTCGGTCGAGGTCCACTCGAACGACGATGATACAACGGGTGAAACGGTTTGCCCTGCTCGCGGCGTACCAACTGAGTATTACCCTGGGCATCGTGCTCCTGCCGGTCGCGATAGCGTTCCGACGGATGGGAGTCGTCCTTCCGGTCCACCGGTTCATCGACCGGGTCGGCGAGGTCTACGAGGGAACCGCAAACGCGACGCGATAACGCCAGGGATCGAACGACGCGAACGGATTCTCCGACGCCATCATCCCGGTAGCGACGGGGCTACCCGCACGTGCAACCGGCACGGTTGACGCTGACCATCGGTCTTTTATATCGCGACGGCCGTACGGTGTCGGTAATGCGTCACCCTACCCGCGACTCCGACGTGCCCCCGAACGCGAATCGATTCTCGAACGGGCCGTCCGACCCGTACGCGCCGGAAGTCGGCTCCCTCCCGACCTCGGACATCTCCGAGGAGGACCTGGAGAACGTCACCAAGACCGGCACCACGACCATCGGCCTGACGACGCCGGAGGGCGTCGTGATGGCGACGGACATGCGGGCCTCGCTCGGCGGCCGGTTCGTCGCGAACAAGGACGTCCAGAAGGTCGAACAGATCCACCCGCGGGCCGCCCTGACGATGGCCGGTTCCGTCGGCGGTGCCCAGTCGTTCATCCGGTCGATTCGTGCGGAGGCGAACCTCTACGAGGCTCGCCGCGGCGAGGAGATGTCGATGCAGGCGCTCTCGACGCTGGCCGGTAACTTCCTCCGTGGCGGTCCCTTCTTCCTCGTCAATCCCATCCTGGGCGGCGTGGACGACGATGGGTCGCACGTCTACAACGTCGATCCTGCCGGCGGCGTGATGGAGGACGACTACACGGTGACTGGCAGTGGGATGCAACTCGCCTACGGTACCCTCGAACAGGAGTACACCGACGACCTCACCCTCGAGGAGGCGCGGACGGTCGCCGCGCAGGGCATCGTCTCCGCCGTCGAACGCGACACCGGATCCGGCAACGGCATTTTCCTCGCCGAAATCACCGAGGAAGGGGTCGAGATCGAGGGCCACAAGGATTTCGACGAGGTCCTGTAGATCGGCTGAGGTTTTTTATCTGATCCCTTTCACGAATTACCTGTCGGATTTCCGTTTATACTTGGCAGATTTTTCCGGCATCGTTCGACCAGTCCCGTGACTGGCATTAACTATCATAGTTTCTCCGAGAGGTCCGCGTGCGCGAGACAAACCTGCCTTTCTGCCGAGACCCCATAGAATCGGAAAAATAGTTTATAGGATGATATTTTTCCGGGACTTTCGACGAATATCGACTATATCGTATCGAATCTGATATGGTCCTGGGCCGATGTGATGCAATCCTCGCGAATTCATTTAAATGGGGGCGGCTATTAGGCGGAATTACAGAAACCTTTTCCGCCCCCTCAGAGTGGAATTCATCAATGAGTTCCGGGTGGTTCAGACCATGACGATGGAAGATCGAATCGAAGAACTCGAAGAACTGCGCGAAGAGGCCGAACTCGGCGGCGGAGAAGAGCGCATCGAGCGCCAGCACGACAAGGGCAAGATGACTGCCCGCGAGCGGATCGATTACTTCTTCGACGACGGTACCTTCACTGAGTTCGACCAGCTTCGAACTCACGACTGTACCAACTTCGGTATGGAGGAGACCAAGGTCCGCGGCGACGGCGTCGTGACCGGTTACGGCGAGGTCAACGGCCGGAAGGTCATGGCCTTCGCCCACGACTTCACCGTCTTCGGCGGGTCCCTCAGCAAGGTCTTCTCCGAGAAGGTGACCAAGGCGATGGACAAGGCCGTCGAGATGGGCGTTCCGTTCGTCGGCCTGAACGACTCGGCCGGTGCCCGGATCCAGGAGGGCGTCGACAGTCTGGCCGGTTACGCGGAGATCTTCCGCCGTAACACCGAGGCCAGTGGCGTCATCCCGCAGATCTCGGCCATCATGGGGCCGTCCGCCGGCGGGGCCGTTTACTCCCCCGCGATGACGGACTTCATCTTCATGGTGAAGGAGTCGAGCCAGATGTACATCACCGGGCCGGACGTCATCAAGACGGTCACCGGCGAGGAGGTCACGCACCAGGAACTGGGCGGGGCGCAGGTCCACACCAGCGACACCGGCGTTGCCCAGTTCGCCTGCGAGGACGACGAGGACGCCCTCGACAAGATCCGCTACCTCCTCTCGTACCTCCCGCAGAACAACGTCGAGGACCCGCCGCGGGTCGACCCGTGGGACGACCCCGAGAAGGAGCCCGAAGCGCTCAACTCGATCGTTCCGGACGATCCCCAGAAGCCCTACGACATCAAGGACGTCATCGGCAACGTCGTCGACGAGGACTCGTTCTTCGAGGTCGCCGAGCAGTTTGCCCAGGAGATCGTCGTCGGGTTCGGCCGACTCGACGGTCACTCGGTCGGCGTCGTGGGCAACCAGCCTCGCGTCAACGCCGGTACCCTGACCGTCGATTCCTCGTGGAAGGCGTCCCGGTTCGTCCGGTTCTGTGACGCGTTCAACATCCCGATCCTGACGTTCGTCGACGTCCCCGGCTACATGCCCGGGACCGACCAGGAGCACCGCGGCATCATCCGCCACGGCTCGAAGCTCCTGTACGCCTACTCCGAGGCGACCGTTCCGCTGCTGACCGTCATCACGCGGAAGGCCTACGGTGGCGCGTACTGTGTCATGGCCTCCAAGCAGCTCGGGGCCGACATCAACTACGCGTGGCCGACCTCCGAAATCGCGGTCATGGGCCCGCGACAGGCAGTCAACGTCCTCTACCGCAAGGAACTCGGCGAGATCGACGGCGAGGAAGCGACCGAGGAACGTCGCCAGGAACTCATCGACGAGTTCCGCGACAAGTTCGCCAACCCCTACGTCGCCGCCGACCGCGGCTACATCGACGACGTCATCGAGCCCAAGAAGACCCGCAAGAAGCTCATCGAGGACTTCGAGCTCGTCAAGTCCAAGCGCGAGGAGCTCCCCGAGAAGAAACACGGCAACATCCCGCTGTAGGGTCCTATGAGCCTCGAACAACAACAGAAAGAGACGGACGAGGGAACGCCGGACGAGCCCACGATGGTCGAAATCGGCGACGCCCGCATCGAACTGCCGCCGACCGCCGACGACGAGGAGGCGGCCGCCATCGTGACGGCCATCGGTGCCCACCTCAACGATCAGGAGCAACTGGCTGCCGCAGCCGCGATCGCCGCTGCAGCCGCCGGTCGGGACTGGGCCGGCGAGCGCTGGTCGTTCGCGGGCCGTCTCCGTTCGACGGGCATCGGTCGACGGGACGTTCGCGTTCCCCTCGACACGCCACGGGACCCGTGGACGGCCGCCGGTCGCGCGGATCGGTTCTGATCCGGGCCCCTTCGCCGGCGTCCTGACGCCGCGGCGTTCCGTTCCCACGGCAACCAATCAAGCGGCTTTTTTCGCACTTGTAGTCGTGAATGTCTATCGAATAGCGACGGTTTTCCTCGGATCGATTCGTCGCTCTCGGGCGCGTATCGATAAAGTAAGGTAGGGCCCTCGCGATTTTCCGCGTAGGATGTTCGATAAGGTCCTGGTCGCCAATCGCGGCGAAATCGCCGTGCGCGTTATGCGCGCATGCGAGGAACTTGGTATTGACACGGTAGCGGTGTACAGCGACGCTGACAAAGATTCGGGTCACGTCCGATACGCTGACGAGGCGTACAACATCGGTCCTGCTCGTGCTGCTGACTCTTATATCGACCACGAGTCCGTGATCGAGGCAGCGAAGAAGGCGGACGCGGACGCGATCCACCCCGGCTACGGGTTCCTGGCGGAGAACGCCGAATTCGCCGGCAAGGTCGAGGAGACCGAGGGGATCACCTGGGTCGGCCCGGCGAGCGAATCGATGAAGACCCTCGGCGAGAAGACCGAGGCCCGCTCGATCATGTCCGACGCGGACGTTCCGATCGTCCCCGGGACGGAGGATCCGGTCGAGAGCCCCGAGGAAATCGAGGAATTCGCGGAGGAACACGGCTACCCCGTGGCCATCAAGGCCGAGGGTGGCGGTGGCGGCCGCGGGTTCAAGGTCGTCCAGTCCGCGGACGAGATCGAGGACAAGTTCGAGAGCGCCCAGCGCGAGGGCGAGGCGTACTTCGACAACCCCTCCGTCTTCGTGGAGCGCTTCCTCGAGAACCCGCGCCACATCGAGGTGCAGATCCTGGCGGACCACCACGGCAACGTGCGCCACCTCGGCGAGCGTGACTGCTCGCTCCAGCGCCGCCAGCAGAAGCTCATCGAGGAGGGCCCGAGTGCGGCCATCAACGACGAGCTTCGCGAGAAGATCGGCGAGGCTGCCCGCGAGGGTGTCCGCGCGGCCGAATACACGAACGCCGGCACCGTCGAGTTCCTCGTCGAGGAGGACGAGGACCGCGAGAAGGGCGAGATGCTCGGCGCCGACACGAACTTCTACTTCCTGGAGGTCAACACCCGGATTCAGGTCGAGCACACCGTCTCCGAGGAACTGACGGGTATCGACATCGTCAAGTGGCAGCTCCGGGTCGCCGCCGACGACGAGATTACCTTCTCGCAGGACGACGTGGACCTGCGCGGCCACGCGATGGAGTTCCGTATCAACGCCGAGAACGCCGCCGACGAGTTCGCGCCCGCGACGGGCGGCTCCCTGGAGACGTGGGACCCGCCGGGCGGCATCGGCGTCCGGATGGACGACGCGCTCCGCCAGGGCGACGAGCTCGTGACGGACTACGACTCGATGATCGCGAAGCTCATCGTCCACGCCGAGGACCGCGACGAGTGTATCGAGCGCTCGAAGCGCGCACTCGCCGAGTTCGACATCGACGGCGTCGTCACCATCATCCCGTTCCACCGGATGATGCTCGAGGACGAGGAGTTCCTCATCGGCCGCCACAGCACGAAGTACCTGGACGACCACCTCGACCGCGAAAAGATCGAGGAGGCCCAGGAGAAGTGGGGCACCGAGACGAAGGTCCCCGAGGAAGAGGAGGAAGTCACCGAGCGTGACTTCACGGTCGAGGTCAACGGCAAGCGCTTCGAGGTCAACCTCGAAGAGCGCGGCGGTGCCGCGATCGATCTCGAGGGCCTCGACATCAGCGGTGCTGGCGGTGGCGCTGCCCAGCAGCAGCGACCCGAGGCCGCCGGCGGCGACGGCGACGGTGGCGGCGCGACGACCGCGGCGGGCGAAGGCGTCATCGAGGCCGAGATGCAGGGTACCATCCTCGAAGTCAACGTCGAGGAAGGCGACGAGATCGAAGCGGGCGACGTCGTCTGCGTCCTCGAGGCCATGAAGATGGAGAACGACATCGTGGCCGACCAGGGCGGGACGGTCGCGAAGGTCCCCATCGAGGAGGACCAGAGCGTCGACATGGGCGACCCGCTCGTCGTCCTCGAATAACGCTCGGATCCCGCCGCTTCGGCAGGTTCGATACACGCACGCGATTTTTTCGGGTGGCTGTTCGATAGCCAGGCTACCGTCCCGTCGATATTCGTGCGCCGAACACGACCCCGACCGATAGCCGCCTCGCTACCGATCGGGCTTCGAGGCTCCGAAAAAATCCGGACGGTTCGGGGGACGTCGGTCTCGCGGGGATCGACCGATTTCAGGCCCGATCGGTCGGCTCTTCGTCCTCTTCGTCGTCCTCGTACTCGAACCCGCCGGCCATCGCGACGTAGAGGGCGACGGCGAGGCCGCCGAAGAGCACGACGAATCCGAACAGCGCCATGATCAGTGCGCCGGTAGAGAGTGCCGCCATGGTTATTCACCTCCTTCCGTCGATGGATCGGCCGGTTCGGAATCGGTCACGTCCTCGGTAACCGTATCGCGGCGTTCCTTGACCAGCGAGGCGATGACCGCCGAGAGCATGATGAGGAACGGCGCGATCAGTCCGGGCGTGTCCACTGCGTTGCGGAGAATGGAATAGCCCAGGGCGACCGGGACGACGATCCGCACCACCCAGTCGAACCACACGCCGATGTGGAAGTCGCTAACCTCGTTGGCCGTCTCCCGGATGCGATCGGCACCGTACACCCACGCGAAGATGAGCGTCTCGCCGAACGCGATCAGCGGGAGCGTGAACGTCGCGCTAGAGGTGTCGAGGATCGTGAGGATCTCCAGGGGGGTACCGGGTGAGAACCCGAGCGGCCCCTCCAGGGCGATGCCCACGCTGAATATCGCTCCGACCGCGACGAGAGCGTTGAGTGCCCAGCGGCGGGGAATATCGAGCTTCTCGTGGAACGGCCCCACAGCTGCTTCGAGCAGCGATAACGACGACGACAGTCCGGCCATGGTCAGCATGAGAAAGAAGACTCCGCCCGCCAGGGAGGCCGTAAGCTCGCCGCCAGGGAGTTTGGCGAACGCTTCGGGGAGCACGACGAACGACAGGCCGATGCCGTCGGTCACCGCCTCGGTCGGGTTCTCGAACGCCGCGAACAGCACCGGGAAGATCGCGAACCCGGCCAGGAACGCGAACCCGGTGTTCGCGAACGCGATGATGAACGCGTTGTTCGAGATGTCCTGCCCCTCGGGCTGGTAGGACGCGTACGTAATCATGATCCCGAGCGCGACGGACAGCGTGAAGTAAATCTGTCCGAATGCGGAAATCCACACCTCTGCGTTCAGGATCTCGTCGAAGTTCGGCTCGAGATAGAAGTTGAGTCCTTCGATGCCACCGGTGAGCGTGATACCGCGGATCGCCAGAACGATTACGAGGATCCAAACGCCCGGAACGAGGAACTTGTTTGCCCGTTCCAGCCCATCGGACACCCCGAACCAGAGGACGCCGTAGTTGATCGCCCACACTAGAATCGCCCCCACGACCGGGAACCACCCGGCGAGGAACGTGTTGAAGAAGTACTCGTTCGTACTGCCCCCGGCCCACGGTTCCGTGAACGAGAAGAAGATGAACATCAGCGCCCAGCCGAGAATCACGACGTAGTAGGTGTTGACGATGAACCCGTTGAGCACCGCCCACCAACCGATAAATTCGCTCTCTTTGACCTTCTCGCGGATCGCCAGCGGCGTCGTTAGTTGCGTTTCTTCGCCCAGTGCGATTTCGATGATCAGGACGGGAATCCCTGCCAGCAACAGTGCAGCGAGGTACGGCAGCAGGAACGCCCCGCCACCGTTCGCGTACACCTGGTAGGGGAACCGCCAGATGTTACCGAGCCCGATCGCTGATCCAGTTGCAGCCAGAATGAAGCCGATTCGCGTGCCCCATTCCTCTCTTTCTTGTGCCATGCACTCACCTCACTGGATGAAGCCGTGATTTTTCTTATAGTATTTACGGTGTTGCAGTATTTAGTTAGTGACTAGTAACCATCTTGGCGCACGAATTATCAATAAACAATTAGAAACTCCCTACTAAATGAAATTTAAATTATTTATTTGCGGATTATTCGAGGCAAGCGAAATTCGAATAAGCCTTGTCGAGAAACTTCATACAACGCCGCTTTAGTCCAAAAAACCGCTGTCCAGTGTCGTGCGAGACCCTTCGCACTGATCGCCGCCCTCTTCTTCTGCTAAAATTATGCAAATTTTGATTTTTTCATCCTGGTTTATGGTCCCAATATGGTCTTGATACATTCATATACCAAAATTTATAGCTTCCCAGAACGATTAGTTTTGGATATATTTCATTATCCGGTCGGTCTTCCTGGAAATTCAGCGAGAAACGTGTTTCGAACGGTTGTGAAGGGCATGCCTCTCGCTGAAGGGGCACCCAAACAAACCGCCGCCTGTCCGACCCGTCGGCGTTCAGGCCTCGCCGTACACGGGGACGGCGGCCCCGCTGGTGACGGCGGCCGCGTCCGAGCAGAGAAACAGCATGACGTCGGCGATGTCCGTCGGATCCACCCACTCGTCTTTCGGGTCCATCATCTCGCGGTTGGTCGGCGTGTCGATGACGCTCGGCATGACGCAGTTGGCCCGGACCGTCCCCAGGTTCTCCTCGGCAATGGTTTCCGTCAGCAAGCGAATCCCGGCCTTCGAGATCCGGTATGGGCCGTCGCCCTCGCCACCCTCCAGCGACGATCGGGCGCTCACGCTGACGATCGACCCCCCGGATTCCTGGAGGTGTGGCAGGGAGTGCTTGCTCGTGAGGAAGGCCGACTTCAGGTTCACGTTCATCAGCAGGTCGAACGACTCGAGATCGGTCTCGTCGATCGGCGTCCCGCCCCGCCAGGTTCCCGCGACGTTGCAGAGGTGATCGATCCGCCCGTGCTCTTCGGCGATCGTTTCGATCGTCGGGTCGACGCTCTCTTCCATCGTCAGGTCGGCCTGGTAGAACGAATCGTAGGCCGAATCGGCAAGCAGGGAGTCCTCGGAATCCGGTGCGATGAGGTCCACGGCGCAGACGGTCGCCCCGGCGTCGGCGAACCGGGCCGCGACGGCACTTCCCAGGGCACCGCCTGCTCCCGTGACGATCACGACGCGGTCCGTGAAGTCGAACGTGACTGACATGGGAGCCACCAGGGACCCGCGAATGATAAATCCGCGCCTGTGGACGGCCTCGTCACTCTGCCTCGTCGGTCACGGTCACGCGTATCGTTCGAGAACGAGGGCCGTCACACTCGACGAACAGGAGGGACTGCCAGGTCCCGAGCGCCAGGTCCCCGTCCTCGACTGGAACGGTGACGCTCGGCCCCAGTAGCGTCGCCCGGAGGTGGGCGTCCGCGTTGTCGTCGATGCGATCGTGGGCCCACCCGTCGTCGGCGACGACGTCCCGGAGCATCGTTTCCAGGTCCTCACGGAGCCCGGTTTCGTTTTCCTGGACGACGATGCCGGCCGTCGTGTGGGGGACGAAGACCGTACACGTTCCGGTCGTTCCCTCGGGAACGACGTCGGCGACTCGGTCGGTCACGTCGACGGTCGTCAATCGGGTATCGGTGGATATCGAGAGCCGTTCCATGTACCCGGAAACGGCGGGTGCGACCAAAAGGCTCGGGCGGGCCAACGGGCCAGCATCAGGCCAGCCACTCGTCAGGTTTCGTGTCGTAGTCGACGTCGTCCGCCGCGAGGTGTTCGACGGTCTCCCAGGGCAGTGCCTCCTCCTCGAAGGAGTCCCCGTCGTATCGGATGAGTCGGCCTTTTTCTTTGGGGTCCGGCTCGCGGTTGCGACGCCGGGCGACCTCGACCTCGTGGTCGTCCAGTTGCTTGACGATGGTCATGAGGGTGACCGGGCGACCCCAGAGTTCGAAGACGCGTTCCAGGACGCGCTTTGCCTGCGGGACGTCCAGCGCCACGCCGTTGTACTCGTGGCCGAGCAGCAACTCGTTGCGGTTCTCGTAGTTGCCGTCGTAGACAGCGACCGTCGGCTTCCCGAAGTTGGTGAACTGCAACAGGAGTTTCTTCTTCACGTCCTCGTAGTCCGTGCTCGCGACGCGGTGCTGTCCCGTCGCGTGGGAGAACTCGTAGGTGAAGTAGTCGTTCTCGTCGACGAACTCCTGGGTGAGGAACTCGTCGATGAACGTCACGTCGTTGTGGCTCTCGCGGATCTCGCGCATCCGGTCCCACCCGGCGACGAACTCCACGTCGTCGATGGCCGCCTCGACGGTCGCGTACCGGTCCACGTCGAAGACGTATCGGCCGATCCGTTCGAGTTCCGACCGGCCGATCCGGGCGAGGAACCCGCGGTTCTGTGGCCTGACGAGCGAGTAGTGACGTCGGGCCAGGCCGTCGTAGGTCAGGACCTTCCACGGGTAGCGACCCACGTCGATCTCCCCGGCGCGGGCCCGTTCGAGGGCCTCGCGATCCACGTACCGATCGTCGACTTCTTCGAGTGCGTCCAGCCCGTCGGGATGAATCCGGTCGATGGCGGCGGGCGGTTCGAGGCGTTCGAGCACGGCGTCGACGTCGACCGCGTCGGTCAGGTTCCGCCAGGTAATCCCCTCGACACGGAGCAACCGTTCGACCACCTCGCGCCGGTTCGTCGTGTTCTCGACGTACTCCCAGAGTTCCTTGCCCAGTTTGTAGGGGTTCAGCCCGGGCGATCCGAGCACGCGGGCCTGGTGGTCGGCGTAGTCGATGAACTCGTCCGCGTCGGCGAAGGCCTCGTCGCCCATCATCATCGATTCCCAGTAGGAATTGTGGTTGACGAGGCCGGCGGCTGCATATCTGTGGGTCTCCTCGACGGAAATGTCGTACACGTCGTCGGTCCCCTCGCTGAGGGCGACCACCTCGTCGGTCCACGACTCCTCCTCGAACCAGGCCAACCCCTCGATATATGCCGTCAGTGCAATAGCCTTCTCAGGGTAGCCGAACCCGATTTCATCCTCGAACGTCGCCGCAGATCGTCCGGTCAGGTGGACGTGATAGCAGCCGTCGCTCTGCTGGCGACGTCGACTGAGGATCCCGAAGTTCAAGAGGAGCAACTGGACGGTTTTAGCCATGGCCCCGCTTTTCGTGCTCAAGATCACTCCCTGGTCGCCAGCGTACCCATCGGCGTCGAACAGGCCTCGCAGGAACTCCGCGACGACGGCCTTGGGCGACCGAAGAATGGCTTCCGGAACGGTCTTTTCATCGGCTGCCAAACCCGATGGGAGATCGAACGTTTCGACGAGGAAATCCATGAGGCTCTCGGAATACGCGTAGACACGCCATCGAGTCCCTTGTTCGGAAACCGTCGGTTCGACGTCGAACAGCTCTTCGACGAGTCTCCCGAACTCCCGGGCCCGATGCTCGTCGCCGTTGGTGAATCCGATGTGCCGGGAATTGGAGGGGAGGTGTCCGTCGCCGACGAACAACCCCAAGAATCGGCCGACTTGTTCGTCGACCCGATCCGGAACGCGAATCGGATCGCGCTGTGGGGTACTTCGGTCGTGCCCATCGTATCGCGACAGGGCGCGCTCGATCGCCTCGGCCTTTTCCGCACGCCCGGTCTTCCGATATCGCATCACCGTCCAGACTGACACGCCTGCCACATCGGCAACGTCGTCCAGGGTAACGTGCTCCGGGTTCTCCCACTCGACGCCGACGTATTCGTCGGGCCAGATATCGTTTCCGCCGGACACCTCGATTTCGTCCCCTTCGGAGAGTTCGTCGAGCCGGGCCCACGATCCGTTCGGCCGCCGGATGCGATGATTGTTCGATCCCGTCAGTTCGAATCCGCGACGGGTTTCGATCGTAACCGTATCGTGATCGGGAATGACGTTCGAATCGTACACCCTCCGCTCGCGTTCACCATCCGACACTGGCGGGTGATCGTCGACGACTTCCCCCATCGGCCGGAGCCCGTCCGCAGTGAACACACGCGTATCCGGAGTAACACAGGCCCACCCCTCGTTCATCACCTTCGTCATCTTCTGGGGCGCGAAGTAGTACGCCTCCTCGCGGAGCATGTCGAGCACGTCGCGCTGCCAGTCGGTCATCTCGACGGCCTTGCCGGCGTCCTCGTCGTAGGCCTTGCCGTGGGCCAGCAGGAACGCGAGCAGGTCCTTCTCCGGTTCGGCGGGGAACGAGACGCTATCGTCGTCCCCGGCCTGGGCGTCCAGCCACTCCTGGTCGAACACCTGGGCCTGGACCTCCTCGGAAAGCCCGAGTTCCTCGAGTTTCTCTTCCAGATCGTCGGGAAGGTCCCGCTCTTCGTCCTCGTCCAGGCGGGCCTTCGAGAACGGGCGGTGCTGGTCGACGTTGTCCTCGAGGACCAGCGCGTTGTCGATCCACTTCTCGACCGCGGCGCGGTCGACGTCGGGGTCCTGCATGTACGACTGAACCGTGTTCGCGTGGCGCTCGAGCATCGCCGCCGCGTCGGGCGTCTCGTCGGCGAACAGGCCGAACCACTCGTTGTTCGCGAAGAAGTCGGCATGGGCCTCGACGTGCGTGATGACCGCCTTCTGATCGGCCAGGTCGTTCGACTCCTGGAGGAACGCGTGGGACGGGCGGTCGTTGTTGACGATCTCGAACGCCTTGCCGCCGCCGTACCGGCCCTGCTTTTGCTGGCGGTCGTACTGCATGCCCCACCGCCAGTGCGGGTAACGATGCTGGAACCCGCCGTACGCGATCAACTCGTTCATCTCGTCGTAGTCGACGATCCAGTAGTTGACCGGGTACGGTTCCAGGCCCAGTTTCTCGGCGAGGGCGTTGGCCTCCTCGACCGGTTTCTCGAGTTCGCCGGCGATCCGTCGCTTCCTGATGCGGTCCCCGTTCATGATTCGTCCTCCGTGCTCAGTATCTCGTAGATGGCGTCGGTCACGTCGCCCGGCCCGGAGACGTAGGCGACGGCAACGTCGTCGTTCTCGCCGAGCGTGCTCTCGACCTCCTCGGCGTGGGTGGCGTTGATGGCGTTCCCGCTGGGCTGGGTCTCCACGTAGGCGTGGAGGTTCGCGTCGATCGCCTCCATCAGCGGGATGACGTTCTTCTCGGTGTCGTTCGAGGAGTTCTCGCTGTCGCCGGCCGCGAACACGTACCGGTTCCACTCGCTCCAGGGGTACTCCTCGAGGATCTCGTTGGCCAGTTCGTAGGCCGTCGAAATCTTCGTCCCGCCGCCCGACCGGATGCCGAAGAACTCCTCGCGCTCGACCTCCCACGCCTCGGCGTCGTGGGCGACGTAGCGGAACTCGGCGTTGTCGTACTTGCCCTGGAGGTACCAGTCCAGCGGCGTGAACACGCGTTCGACGAGTTCGCGCTTCTGCTCGCGCATCGACCCCGACACGTCGCGGATGTTCACCACCACGACGTTCTTCTCGCGC
>DATFIX010000310.1:0-2615 GCA_035269625.1 Natrialbaceae archaeon | reverse complement strand
CGAGGCCCGCGAGCGCGTCGAGGCGGCCTCCGAGACGGTGCGTGAACACCTCTCGAATCGCGGGTCGAATGAAGGCGGACTGGCGGACGAGGCCCGCGAGTCCGTCCGACGCGTCCTCGAAACGACCCCTGCCGATCTGGCAGGCGACGCGGAACGGTTCCGCTCGATCTACGCGCCGGCCGGCATCCTCCCGCCCGACAGCTACCGCGCGGTCGTCTGCCAGTTGACGACGGGGTGTCCCTACGACTGCTCGTTTTGCACGCTCTACGCCGAGGACGGTGGGGCCCGATCGCCCGAGACCTTCGACGAGCACGTCCGGGCCGTCGCGTCGGCGTTCGGTCGCGGACTCCAGTCGCGTCAGGGGGTCTTTCTGGGTGAAGCCAACCCCCTGGCCGCGGACGCCGAGGTGCTCGTTCGAGCCCTCGAATCGATCGAGCGCCATCTCCCCGAGCGCCACGCCGAGGGGGTGTTCGCGTTCGGGAACGCCCACACCGTCGCCCGGACGCCCGTGGCGACCCTGGAATCGCTCGCCGACCGCGGGCTGGAACGGGTCTATCTCGGCGTCGAGTCGGGCGATCCCGACGTGCTCTCCCTGCTCCGGAAACCGCAGACCCGGGATGACGTCCGCGAGGCCGTCGATCGTCTGACTGCGGCGGGGACCGGCGTCGGCGCGATGCTCATGGCCGGCGTCGGTGGGGAAACCCTCGCTGGGGACCACGTCCGGCGGACGGTCGACCTCGTGACGGACCTCTCGCTCGGGACGGGCGACGTGGTCTACCTCTCGCCGCTGGTCGATACTCCCGGGACCGCCTACGCGGCCGACGCGCGCGAACGCGGCATCGAACCGATGTGCGAACGCGCCGTTCTGGAACAGCTGGGGACGCTGTACGACCGTCTCGCGGAGACGATCGATGCCCGCGTCTCTACCTACCAGGCTGCCGATTTCGTGTACTTCTGATCGTTCCTCGGTGCTGGATCTCCGGCACTCCTGGGTTACCGGAGCGAGGGGTTGACGAAGTGCCCGATGGTGTCGAGTACCTCCCACTCTCCCGCGAGGGTTTCCTGGAGGACTGCGTGGTGTTCTTCGTCGATCTCGTACCGCTCTTCCTCCCCGGCCGCTTCGGCGGTGTCGAGGCGTTCGGCTTCCATGTACAGGTAGAGATACGTCGCGCCGTCGACGGCACCGACGAACGCGGTCTCGGTGTAGACCCCCTCGTGCTCGAGCGTCTCGACGACCGCTGACTGGCGGTCCGCCAGTTCGTCGAACCACGATCTGAGTCGGGCTTCCTTCCCCGGTTCGATCCGCCGCCGGGCGAGTTTGACCTCGGCCATGGCGGTGGATCGACCTGGCGGCGCTTAAATGCCGGTCGATCTCGAACCCCTCGATTTAACATCTCGTCGGCGCCTCGACTCCGGTGATATGGACGCGGACGAGCGGGAGCGCCTCCAGCCCGTCGTCGACGAGTACGTTGCCGAGGCGGCCGAAAAAGGCCTGTACGATCACACCGGTCGGTGCCTCCGGACCGAGCGCTGGGACGGCAACGTCGTCCTGATGGTCGTCGACGCGGCGTTCACGTCGGTCGGGCTGGATTACTTCAACACGGTCGCCCCGTCGGTTCTCGACTTCGAACGATCGATCTACGAACCGGGAACCGTGCGGACGCTTTCCGACCTGGCCGACGTTCGACTGGAGACGGTCGAAGACGTCTGGGCGAACCGGCGATCCTGGCGGGTCGCTCGCGGGGTGGCGGACCACCTCGCTACGGTGGCCGAACGCGAGGGCGTCGACGACCGAGCGGCGCTCCGTCGCTGGGCGGCCGACGTCGATCCGGAGACCTGGAACGAGGACTCGACCGGGGCAGTGTCGGGCGTCGGCGTCAACACCGTCCAGTACCTCCGGATGATGGGCGGAGTCGACACGGCCATGCCGGATTCGATCGTCCGCCGGGTGATCGACCGCCTGCTGGCCGAGGCCGGCGTCGACCTGCCGACGGCGGGCGATCTCGATCTCGTCCGGACGATCGACGAGATCGCGGCCGCGACGGATCACCGCCCGATCGAGGTGTGCTGGCTGACCTGGCTGGTCGAATCGGAGGGGGACCTCGTCGCTGACGAGCGATATCGGGACGTATTGGACCGGATCTGACCCGGTCGAGTCTCACTCGGTCCGCCACGATCGCCACTCCGTATTCCGGACCCACGACTCGTCAGTTCCGTCGATTTTTAGACGGTAGCACACCATCTCGAATCCACATGGTTCGACAGGCCCTCCTCGTCGTCGCCGTCCTGACGGGAACGATCGCGACAGGTTTCGTTCCACTCGCGATGGCCGGGTCGGCGGGAACGGCGGACGTTACGGCCCCCGCCGACGATCGGCCGGATTCCTTCACGCCGCCGAGCGACCGACTCGCCGACGAAGCGATCTCGAACGCGTCGAGTGCGGCCCCGCCCGACCCCGACGAGGACGTCATCGGGTGGGAGAACGGCTACTGGTACGACGAATCCATCGACGTCGACCAGTCCGACGGCCTCTCGGACGCCGAACTCGACCGGTTCGTGGCGCGGACGATGGCCCGCGTCGAGCGGATTCGTGGCCTGGAGTTCCGCGAGAACGT
>DATFIX010000309.1:0-2925 GCA_035269625.1 Natrialbaceae archaeon | reverse complement strand
ATGATCGCCCGCCCGTTGAGCCCGAGTCGGGACATGCCGCGGTCGGTCAGGACCGCGAGCCGGGGCAGGACGCCCGAGTCCTCCAGCACGCCGATCGCGAAGTAGAACGCGACGACGAGGGGGAGCAGGACGCCGACGATGTACTGGACGGTGACGGTGAGCAGGCCGAGGTTCTCGTTGAGCAGGAGGAAGTGGAGGGGTTCGGTCCAGCCCTGGGCGGGGACGACCGAACCCACGGCGTCGGTGACGACCGGGTTGTAATACTGCCCGAACACCTCGACCTCCATGAAATCGACGACCCGCTGGGCGACCAGGTCGCCGATCAGGTAGTAGATGGCCGCGAGCAGTCCGAGCATGATCGGCGTCCCGGTCAGCGGCGAGACGAGGAGATCCGAGAGGCGGTCGGCGACGGAGCCGGGGCCGTCGGCCGGGGTGACTACCTCGTCGGTGAGCGATCCGATGCGGTCACGGCGGTGGGAGTACACCTCGTCGCGAAGCCCCTCCGGCGCGATGGTCGTCGTCCCCCCGTCGGCGACCACGGCCCCGCGATCGGCGACGCGCTCGACCGTGGGTTCGTCGCCCTCGACGAGCAGCGTCTTCTCGGCGCGCGAAGCATCGACGTCGGCGGGGAGTTCCTCGAACCAGTTCTCGATCCCGGTTTCCTCCGGGACCGTCGCGTCGTCGATCCGGTCGCGGAGGTCGTCCACACCCGTGCCGTCGATGGCGACCGTCGGGACGACCGGGACGCCGAGGCGACGTTCGAGTTCGTCGACGTCGATCTCGATCCCGTCGCGCTCGGCCTCGTCGATCATGTTGAGCGCGACGACGGTCGGCTTGCCCATGTCGAGCAACTGGAGGGTCAAAAAGAGGTCGCGATCGAGGTGGGTCGCGTCGACGACGTTGATCACGGCGTCGGCGTCGAGAACGATGTCGCGAGCGATCCGCTCCTCCTCGTTGAACGAGGAGATGCCGTACGCGCCCGGGGTGTCGGTCAGGGTGCGATCGTCCAGGCGACCGACGGTGGTGTCGACCGTCGTCCCCGGGTAGTTCGAGACGTCGACGTACGTGTCCGCGAGTTCGCCGAAGAGCACGCTCTTGCCGACGTTCGGCGCGCCGACCAGCGCTACCGTCTCGTCGAGAAGGGCGTCGGGATCGACCTCGCTACCGGTCTCGTGACAGGACATGTGTGTTCAGGTAAGGTGGATAGTGATGCGATCGGCCATCGCGGCCCCGATCGCGAGTTCGGTCCCGTTGCGACGAACCACGACCGGACCGTTCCGGACGCGGCTTCGACACTCGACGGCACCGTCGAGAAAGCCGAGTCGGAGCAACTTCGCTCGAACCGTCTCGTCCGGCACCGAATCGATCTCGAACTCGTCACCGGGGCCGGCGTTCGAGAGGACATTCCCCATTTAGGCTCACCTAAGTAGAGGTTCGCCGCAACCACATGTATAAACCCCGCCGGTTCCCAGATCCTGGGAAGAGAGCCTGAGGCGGGTGCACACACCACATTCGGGGTTCGAGAGTAGGAGTCTCACAACGATCGATCAGTCGCCCGACAGTGGCTCTGCCGCCCTGTGGCTCTACCGCCACCACTTGCCGGTCCGGGTCCCGTTCCGGAACGGTTCCGGGAGTTCGGACGTGTTCCTGGCGCCCAGCGAGACGCCGATCCAGTACCCGACGTGCCAGCCGATGGCCTCCGTCCGCACGTTCGACACCACGATTCGCGATTCCGTGTAGTACTCGACGCTGCCGTCGCCGTCGACGTCGGGGCCCTTCGGCCGTCCGATCGATCCGGCCCCCTGGAGCAACGACGAGTCGGAATCGAAGTCGATCCGGACGTCCGCCACTGCCGGGTTCCGGGTCGCGGTAAACGACACGTTGGCCCACCGGGAGGAATTGGCGTGGTTCTCGTAATAGTCGAGGGCCAGGGAGACCTGTTTCGCCGCATCCATCCGGCGGTTCGGCGAGAGGGTGCTGTAGTCGGTGTACACCGTGAGGTTTCGATCCGCCCAGGGGAACGTCCGCCCGGAGGCGTCCGGTTGCTGGAGTTTCAACGATTCCTGCTGGGG
Source organism: Natrialbaceae archaeon (assembly GCA_035269625.1). Lineage (GTDB taxonomy): Archaea > Halobacteriota > Halobacteria > Halobacteriales > Natrialbaceae > DATFIX01. Next base: position 853 of record DATFIX010000309.1, on the reverse strand, counting down.
CGACATGAGCGGCATCGGGGCGTCGCCGTGATCGAGCCCGAGCAAATGTCCGAACTCGTGTTGGATTGTTCTCACCGTCGAGTTGTCCCGGTAGCCGCTCTTGATCGAGACGACCATCGTGTCGGACGTGGCGTCGATGGCTTCCACGTCAGGCGCACACCCCAGCCATCCCGCCTCGCCCTGACATTCGACCGTTCGCTGGAAACTGACGATGACGTCCGGGCTCTCGGCGTCCGGGTCGAGTTCGAAATCCACCTCGTAGTCCACGTAACGCTCGTCGTTTTCCTCCCAGTAGGTGATGGCCCGATCGATCAGCGCCGTCACGTTTCGCGTCCGATTTGCGCTGTTGACGACGCCGACGACGACGGGCGATTCGGTCACCGATTCCCCTCTCGGCTGGTGGTAGAGTCGCAATCCCTCGTCGGCCGTGACGGGGCGATCCGTCCCGTCTTCATCGGGGACCGGGATGTCACCGACCTCGAGGACCCCATCGGACGCAGTCCCTTCGTACTGGTCGGTGACGGGGTCGTCCTTTGGGATGTTCGACAGATGACGGTCGTGCTCTTGGGCGGTCGGGGCGACAGGATCGACTAAACAACCCGAGAGAACGAGCACTACGGCGACGATGAGCACCCAGCCCCGGAAACCCATCGATCGTATAACAGATCCCCACCCATATGGTTCTTACCCCCGGTCGTCCGGCGTCGTCGCGGCCTGACGCCACCGATCGTCCCACTCCGATCGGGCAACGGTCGTTCCGTCGTCGGCGATCTCGGCACACACCTTCTCGGTCAGGAGGTCGACCGCCATCCGGTTGGCCCCTTCCGGGATGATGATGTCCGCGTCGCGTTTC
>DATFIX010000308.1:0-6950 GCA_035269625.1 Natrialbaceae archaeon | reverse complement strand
GAGGAGGTCACCGACCCGTATCGCTGGCTGGAGGCCGACACCGACGAGGTTCGCGAGTGGGTCGACGCCCAGAACGCGTACACCGACGCCCACCTCGACGCCGACCGCCGTGAAGCCCTCCGACCACGATTCGAGCGCCTGGCCGACGTCGCGAGTTATCACCCCGTCGTCGTTCGTGGCGATCGATATTTCCAGCGGATCGAGGGTCCGGAGGAGGACCACCCCGTCCTCTACGTCCGGGACGGCCTCGACGCCGAGCGCCGGATCCTGGTCGATCCAAACGAGTGGGACGACACGCGCTCGCTGAACTGGTACGTGCCCGCCCACGACGGCGACCGCGTTGCCTACGGCGTCACCGAGGCCGGCGACGAACAGTACGACGTGCACGTCCTCGACGTCGCGACCGGCGAGGAGATCGACCGCCTCGACGGCCTCGGACGGACTCAGCCCAGGATGTTCGCCTGGGATCCGGACGGCGACGGGTTCTACTACGTCGCTACCGGGAGCCCCGAGGACGGCAGTCAGATGGACAAGGAACTTCGGCACCACGCGATCGACGGGACGGACGCGTCCGGGAGCGCCGGGGCGGATCCCGTCCTCCTCGAACACGACGACCAGCACGTCTGGCCCGTGCTGTGGACCGACCGCGAGACGGGCACCCTGGTGCTCGGCCTGAGCGAGATGTCCGGCGGGACGGACCTCTACGTGGCCGTCGGGGGCGACGGCCGTTCGGGCGAAACCGTGGCCGACGTCGAGTTCGAACCCGTCCTCACCGGCCACGACGCCCCGTTCCAGGTCGCCCTGCACAACGGGACCGTCTACCTGAAGACCGAGTACGGCGCGCCGCGGGGCCAGGTGCTGGCCTGCTCGCTGGACGTGTTCCGCGAAGCGGGCGAGGGCGACGGCGAACTCGACCCCGACGACCTCGACGCGGTCGTCCCCGAGCGCGAGGGGACGCTCGAATCGATCGCCCTCGCCGAGGACGCGCTCGTGGCCCACCACCAGCGCGACGCCACCTCGGAACTCCGGCGGTACGACCTGAACGGCGGTGAACCTGCGACGATCGACCTCCCCGACAACAGCACGGTCGCGGGGCTGACGGCCAACCGCGACGCCCGGGAGGCGTTCTCCCTCGTCCAGTCGTTCGACCGGCCGCCGTCGGTCGTCCGGGCCGACCTCGACGACGCGGCGACCGCCGTCCGGGACCAGGTGGACGTGGACGTACCCGACGACCTCGTCGTGCGCCAGGAGTGGTTCGATTCGACCGATGGGGCCGAGGTACCGGTCTTCGTCGTCCACCGCGAGGGGATCGAACTCGACGGCGACACCCCGACCGTTCTCTACGGCTACGGCGGCTTTCGCAACAGCGTGACGCCGGTCTTCCGGCGCTTTTTCCTGCCCTTCCTGGCCGACGGCGGCGTCTACGCGCAGGTGTGTGCCCGTGGCGGCCGGGAGTTCGGCGAGGAGTGGCACGAGCAGGGGATGCTCGAACACAAGCAACACACCTTCGACGACTTCGTCGGGGCAGCCGAGCACCTGATCGACCGCGAATACACTCGCCCCGACAGGCTGGCGGTCTCCGGGCGGTCGAACGGCGGGCTCTCGATCGGGGCGGTCGTCACCCAGCGTCCGGACCTGTTCGGGGCCGCGCTGAGCGTCGTCCCCCTGCTCGACATGCTCCGGTTCCACGAGTTCCTGCTCGGCGAGTCCTGGACCACCGAATACGGCTCGCCCGAGGACCCCGAGGCCTACGAGTGGCTGCGGGCCTACTCGCCGTACCACAACGTCGAGTCCGGCGTGGAATACCCGCCGATCCTCTTCAGGACCGCCGTGGGCGACACCCGGGTCCATCCATCGCACGCCCGGAAGATGACCGCCCGGATGCAAACCGAGGCCGAGGGTGGCCCCTTCCTGCTTCGAACCGACACCGATACCGGCCACGGGGTGGGCAAGCCCACGTCGATGGTCGTCCGGGAGCAACTCGACGAGTGGACGTTCCTGTACGAAAATCTGGAAATCGACGCCTGAAGGGGCTATAACGGGAACGAAAAAAGATCCAACCTCCAATCGGAAGCCGGAACCTATTTCGCCTGCAAGGACTTAGGTTCACCTAAGATGGGTGCCATCCTCCGGGACGCGACGGCCGACGACATGCCCGACGGACCCGTCGACCGCCGGGCACGGCTCTGGGCCGGCGTCTTCTGTTGCGTGTTCGACGTCGACCCGGACGACGAACCAGGCGAAGCCGCCGACTGATCGGCCGCGCCTCCGTTTCGACGTTTTGACGACGGCGAGCGACGCCGTCGAGTTTCCGTTCGCAACACCTGTTGGGAGATGTCCGGAACGAGCCCTCGTCTCCGCCCCGTTTCCGAACGCCTCAAATACCCGGTTCCCATAGCCGACACCGTGTCACGGCAGGTCCAGCGGGTCGATACGCTCTTCCTCCACGAGACGGGTGACCACTACACCGCGACGGTCATCCGCGAGGGGGATCGCCTGTTCCGGGCGCGACTCGAACTCAAGGACACGAGCGCGGGGCCCCGACCCGGGCGCTTCCGGATCAAGACCGGGTCGAACGAGGAACCCCGCGACCCCGACGAGTTCGTCGAAATCGCCCGGCGAGCCGACCGCATCCGCATCTCCGAGCAGACCTCGTCGGGAGGCCGCACGGAACTCCGGGCGATGCTGGATGGGTATCAGCTCGAGGCGACGGTCGTACGGACCTGCCGGTATTGCGCGGCGAAGGGTCGCTACTCCCCGATCACCGAGGACACGGCGATCAAGTCCGACGAGGACGACGTCTGCTTCGACTGCGCGAAGCGGGAACTCGAAACCGAACTGAAGTACCAGGGCGACATCACCGGGGCGGCAAAGGAGCGCCTGGAGGAACTCCTGCTGGAAACCCAGGACCTCGACCGGATCACGGACTTGCTGAAAGGGCACCTCGACCCGGACCTGACGAAGTTCGACGAGATCTCGGCAACGGTCGACGAGGTGGACCCCGTCCCGACCGACTCGCTGAACCTCCATCCGGGCATCCAGACCCTGCTGGAGGACCGGTTCGACACCCTGCTGCCGGTCCAGAGCCTGGCGGTCGAGAACGGATTGTTCGACGGCGACGATCAACTGGTCGTCTCGGCGACGGCGACCGGCAAGACGCTGGTCGGCGAGATGGCCGGCCTCGATCGGGTGCTCAACAACAAGGGCAAGATGCTCTTTCTCGTCCCCCTCGTCGCCCTGGCCAACCAGAAACACGAGGACTTCGAGGACGAGTACGGCGACATGGTGGACGTGACGATCCGCGTCGGCGCGAGTCGGATCCGCGACGACGGCGTCCGGTTCGAACCCGACGCCGACGTCATCGTCGGCACCTACGAGGGGATCGACCACGCCCTCCGCACCGGGCGGGACCTGGGCGACATCGGGACGGTCGTCATCGACGAGGTCCACAACCTCAAGGAGGACGAGCGCGGCCACCGCCTCGACGGCCTCATCTCGCGGCTGAAGTACTACACCGAGCGCCGCAAGCGCCAGCGCGAGGGCTACGGCGGGGCCCAGTGGATCTACCTCTCGGCGACCGTCGGCAATCCCCGCGAACTCGCCGCCGGCCTCGGGGCCAACCTCGTCGAGTTCGAGGAGCGCCCGGTGCCCATCGAGCGCCACGTCACCTTCGCGAACGACCGCGAGAAGGTCCGCATCGAGAACCGCCTGGTCAAGCGGGAGTTCGACCGCGAGTCCTCGAAGGGCTATCGCGGCCAGACGATCGTCTTCACCAACTCCCGGCGGCGCTGTCACGAGATCAGCCGGAAACTGGAGTACAGTTCGGCCCCGTACCACGCCGGCCTGGACTACGGTCGCCGGAAGAAAGTCGAGCGCATGTTCGGCAACCAGGACCTGGCCGCCGTGGTCACCACGGCCGCGCTGGCGGCCGGGGTGGACTTCCCGGCCTCGCAGGTGGTCTTCGACAACCTGGCGATGGGTATCGAGTGGCTCTCGGTCCAGGAGTTCAGCCAGATGCTCGGGCGTGCCGGCCGGCCGGACTACCACGACCGCGGCGTCGTGTACCTGCTGGTCGAACCCGACGCCAGCTATCACAACTCCATGGAGATGACCGAGGACGAGGTGGCGTTCAAACTCCTCAAGGGCGAGATGGAACCGGTGGTCACCCGCTACGACGAGGTGGCCGCCGTCGAGGAGACGCTCGCCAACGTCACCGTCGGCGGCAAGGCCGCCAAGCGCCTCAACGACCAGATGCTCGGGGACGTCCCGACCAAGCACGCCCTCGGCAAACTGCTCGAGTACGAGTTCATCGACGGCTTCGAGCCGACGCCCCTGGGCCGGGCCGTCACGACCCACTTCCTCTCACCGAAACAGGCGTTCCTCATCCTCGACGGGATCAGGAAGGGCGAGCATCCCTACGACCTCGTGGCTGACGTCGAACTGATGGACGAAGAACTGTAGCCCGACCCGTTTTCGGTTTCTGAAGAAACACCCCTCCGGCACCCGAATCGGCCAGAATCCCTTTGAGGTGCCGTTCGAGATGTGTTAAACGACTTGCAACCAGTATCGCAGGAGGGCAGACAGTGACGTTCGATCCGTCCACCGTCGAGGGTGCCACCAACGTGTTGCTCCTCGACTCGACGGACGGCCCGGACGCCGGGGACGGGACCTGCGGAACGCTCCTCGACGACGACGTGAACCGGGTGGGCGAGTTGCGCGTCGTCTATGGAAACCGGGGGACGGACGTCGGGTCCACACCCGTCACCGACAGGAATCCGGCCCGCCACGGCGTCATCGCCGTCGGCGACGAGGTCCGATCGGCCGCGGGCACCGGCGGCCCGGATTTCTCCGGGGCCATCGCCGTGGACGCCATCCCGGACCCGGGCGACCTGCAGAGCATCGGCCTCTCCGTGAGCGAGTTCATCGAGCGCTGGGACGACCTCGATCGAATCGTGCTCTGTTTCGACTCGCTGACCGACCTGCTCGATCACAATCAACCCGACGCCGCCTTCCGGTTCGTCCACGTCCTGGCCAACCGCCTGGATTCGGCCGACGCCGTGGCCCACTACCACCTCGACCCGACGGCCCACGACGAGACGGTGGTGAACACGTTCGGGTCCATCTTCGACACGATCGAGCGCGTGGAACCGGCCGACGAGGCTTCGGTTGGGCCCGACGAGTCCTTCGAGGAGGCGACCGACGAAGAGATCCTCGAGCGACTCGACGAACTCGACGACGAGGAGCGTTTCGTGGTCGTCGAGGCCGACAGTCGGCCGTCCACGAATGCGCGGGACGTCGACGAGGCGAGCGACGAGGACATCGCCCGGGCGCTGGAACGGTAACCGAAGCACCGACGAGCGGTCCGATACCGGGGCGATCGGTGTGGTGAACGACCACTATGTTTTTCCAGTGACCCATCGACGGTCTAGAGGATCCATGCCAGCCATCGAGACGGACGGCCTCACGAAGTACTACGGCGACGTCCGGGGGGTCGAGGACCTGTCCTTTTCCGTGAGGGAAGGCGAGGTCTTCGGATATCTCGGCCCGAACGGGGCCGGGAAGACGACGACCATCCGGACGCTCATGGGGTTCCAGTCGCCGACCGAGGGCACGGCGACGGTTCTCGGGGCCGACATCCGGGACGCCGCCGCACTCCGCGAGGTCCGGGCGAACGTCGGCTACCTGCCGAGCGAACCCGGGTTCAACGAGAACGTCACGGGCCGGCGCCTGCTCGAATACCACGGGTCGCTCCGCGGGGACGTGCGTAGCGACGAGTTGCTGGAGTTGTTCTCGCCGCCACTCGACCGCAAGGTTGGCCAGTACTCCCACGGCAACCGGCAGATGCTCGCCATCGTCATGGCGTTCATGCACGACCCCGACCTCCTGATCATGGACGAACCCACGACGGGACTCGACCCGCTGAAACAGGAGGAGTTCCTGGAGTTCGTCCGCTCCGAGCAGGAGCGCGGGAAGACCTTCTTCTTCTCCTCGCACATCCTCAGCGAGGTTCGGAAGGTGTGCGACCGGGTCGGCATCATCCGGGACGGACGGCTGGCGGAACTGGAGGACGTCGAGTCGCTGATCGACCGCAGCGGGAAGACCGTCCGCGTCCGGATCGACGGCCGGGTCGAACCGCGCGACTTCGACCTGGCCGATGCCCACGACCTCGACGTCAGCGTGGAATCCGGCGGTGAAGGCGTCGAGGAGGCCACCGACGGCGAGGCGACGACGGTCGCGTTCACCTACACCGGGACCTACGAACCGCTGCTCCGGGGACTCCTCGAGTACGACCTGCTCGATTTGAGCATCGAGGAGGCACCCCTGGAAGACGTCTTCATGCGCTTCTACGGCGAGGACGTGCAGGCGGCCGTCGAGCGGGTCAACTCCGGCGACGCCGACGAGGACGCCCCGGAGCCCGGCGATGTTTGAAACCACCCGATTCGAGGCCGAGCAGCGCGTGCTCGCCTCGCTGGTCATCGCGGTCGGCCTGGCCGCCTTCGGCGGGATGATGACCCTGCTGGCGCCCGGAATCATCGGGGACATCGACATGGAGGCCTTCATCGACCAGCTCCCGCCAGGGATGGTCGAGGCGATGGACCTCGAGGTCATGGCCACCATCGAGGGGTTCATCGCGCTCGAACTGTACCAGTACGTCTTCCTCCTGGGCTTCGGCGTCTACGTCGCCTACAGCGCCGCCGGCACGATCGCCGGCGACATCGAGAACGACCGGATGGACACGCTGCTGGCCGCACCGATCTCCCGGGCGAGGATCCTCCTCGAGAAATTCCTCGCGCTGCTCGTGCCCATCCTGATCGTGAACGCCGTCGTCGGGGTCGTCGTATATGCCAGTGCCGCGTTCGTCGAGGAACCGATCGCTGCCGCGGACCTGCTGGCCGTCCACGCGCTTTCGGTGCCCTACCTGCTGTTCTGTGGCGCGTTCGGCATGCTCG
>DATFIX010000307.1:0-6911 GCA_035269625.1 Natrialbaceae archaeon | reverse complement strand
CTCCTCGTCGCCGACGAGGTGATCGAACTGGAGTTCGGCGTCCGTGACCCTGCCTCGCCGCTGGTGACCGCGACGACGACAACCGACGGCACGGCGTCGCTCGATGGCTACGTGGAGACCGACGCCGGGAGCTGGCTGCTGTACCTCGACGTCCAGAAAGCGTCACCCGCGGCAGTCGTCGAGGCCCTGGACGACGTCGAATCGGTCGCCTCGGCGCGCGTCCTCGCGGACGACGGGGCAGGAGGCCACGTCGAAGTCCGGGTGACCGGGGAGTGCCTGCCGAAAACGGTGCTGTTCGCTGGCGGCAGCGTCAGGACCGGAACGGCTACCGACGGTGAGGCCAGGTTCGTCGTCGAGGTGCCGGCCGGCACCGACGTCCGGCGGGTGGTCGAACGGGTCACCGACGCGTACCCGGATTCGAACCTGCTCGCCCAGCGCGAGCGCGAGGGGGCGATCAGGCCGCCGGGAAAGATTCGGCACCTGCTGGAAGACGAGTTGACCGACCGCCAGCGGTCCGCGCTCCGGACCACCTACCACGCCGGATACTTCGAGTGGCCACGCGAGAGCACCGCCGAGGAGGTCGCCGACGCGATGGACATCTCCTCGCCGACGCTGCACAGCCACCTCCGGCGCGGCGAACGGAAGCTCCTCCGGACCCTGTTCGACGACGAGGCGTGATCGACGACGGGTTTACGCCCGTCCGGCCCGAGCGAACGGACATGTTCCCCGCCTTCGAGGTCGTCCCCGCCGTGGACGTGAAAGACGGCGAGGTCGTCCAGCTAGTCAGCGGCGAGCGCGGCACCGAGACGACGTACGGCGACCCGGTCGACGCCGCCCGACGCTGGGTCGACGAGGGTGCGCGAACGCTCCACCTGGTCGACCTCGACGGCGCGTTCGAGGGCGAGCGCCGGAACGCGGCGGCCATCGCGTCAGTCGTCGAGGCGGTCGGCGACGACGTGGACGTGCAGGTCGGCGGCGGGATCCGGACCGTGGCGGACGCAACCGACCTCCTCGACCGGGGCGTCGACCGGGTCATCCTCGGCACGGCGGCCGTCGAGCGCCCGGCGATCGTGAGCGAAATCGACGACGTTCACCCGGGGAGCGTCGTCGTCAGCCTCGACGCGAAGGGCGGCGAGGTCGTCGTCGAGGGGTGGACCGAGGGGACCGGCCTGGATCCCGCCGAGGCAGCCACCCGGTTCGCCGACCGCGGCGCTGCAGGGATCCTCTTCACGGACGTCGACGTCGAGGGGCGACTCGAGGGCGTCCAGGCGAATCGGGTCCGGGCCGTGGTCGAGGCGGTCGAGGTCCCCGTGATCGCGAGCGGCGGGGTCGCCACTGTCGACGACGTGCGAGCGCTCCACGAGGCCGGGGCAGCCGCCGTCGTCGTCGGCACAGCATTATACGAGGGCCGGTTCTCGCTCCGGGACGCGATGGCGGCCGTCGACGGGGACTGACCACGCTAGCCGTCGGCAGGGAGTAACGACGGCCACGTTCTCGCTCGGCGGGAGGGCCACGTCGCTGCCCTCGGCGTCCGCGACCCGGTCGTTGGTGGTATCACGGCGACCACAGCAGGGCGACAGCGAACGGGCCGTTGTTCCCCGCTGCGACGCCCACCAGACCGAAACCTACTGGAGGAAACCGACCGAATCCCCGTCGAGAAAGAGAGACGCCGTCATGAACGTCCTTCTCACCGGCGAGCGAAACGTCGGCAAGACCACGGCCGTCGAACGGGTAGTGGCACAGTTACGGGACCGCGGCCTCGACCCCGTGGGCTTCTACACGGCCGGCGGCCCGGAAACGCTCGAACTCGTCGACGTCCGGACGGGCGAGCGCACCGTCTTCGCCTCGCAATCGGCCGAATTCGACGACAGTATCTCCGTCGGACGGTACGCCGTCGATCCGGCGGCGATCGACCGCGGGCTGGCGCTCGCAACGCAGGAGGGCGACGTCCTCGTGGTCGACGAGATCGGAAGACTCGAGCGTCGCGGCGAGGGGTTCGCCCCGCTGCTGGACGACCTGGATCCCACCCGGTATCGCGGGATCCTCCTGTCGGTCCGGAAGGGCGTGGTTCCCTGCGTCGCCGACCACTTCCCGGCCGACGCAGACGTCGAACGGATCGAGGTCACCGAGTCGAACCGCGACGCTCTCCCGGCCCGAATCGTCGAATTGCTGGTCGGTGGCGGTGCGGGTGAGAAACCGGACCGGCAGTGAACCCGGGGCGTTCGGCCGCCCCATTCAGCCGTCGGCGTCGTTTCCTGGATCTTCGCCGGACCCGTCCGTGACCGCGGAGAGTGGCTCGTCCGCAGGTTCGGGCACCGACTCGTCCCCGAGTGGTTCGCGACCCAGTTCGTCCTCGTCGGCCGGATCCTCCGGCACCACGTGGAGCCGGCCGTTGCGCTCGAACACCTCGACCGGGACGTCGTAGACGGTACCGACGACGTCCGCCGTGAGGATTTCCTCGCCGCCGGCGGCGTACACTTCGCCGTCGTAGAGGAAGGCGTAGCGATCGCAAAACCGGGTCGCGAGGTCGAGGTCGTGGATGGCGACGATCCCGGCGAGGTTCGACTCGTGGACGGCCGACCGGACGCGCCGCATCACCTCGTGCTGGTGTTTCAGGTCCAGCCCGCTGGTCGGTTCGTCGAGCAGGAGGGCGTCGGAGGCCTGCACCAGCGCGCGGGCGAGCAGGACCGTCCGCCGCTGGCCGCCCGAGAGCGTCGGCACCTCGCGCATCGCGAGGTCCGCGATGCCCAGGTCCTGCAGGACGGCTTCGACCGCCTGCCGATCCTCGGCGGTCGGCCGCCACTCGAAGTAGGGCTGGCGACCGAGCAGCACGGTGTCGAACACCGTCGCCGGGGGGCTCGACCCCTCGACCTGCGGGAGGTAGCCGATCCGCCGGGCGACGTCCTCGCGCGAGAGCGTGGCGACGTCGGTCCCGTCGAGCGTGATTCGGCCGCCGTCGAGGTCGTGCATCGCGTCGATGGCCCGGAGCAGCGTCGTCTTGCCCGATCCGTTCGGGCCGAGCAGGCCCAGGAGTTCGCCGTCCGGCACCTCGATCGAGACGTCTTCGAGGACGGTCGCGTCGCCGTACGCGAACCGTGCGTCGTGGACGTGCAGGGTCATGCCTTCCAGTACTCCTTCCCGCGGATCACGAGGTAGATGAAAAACGGTGCGCCGACGAACGACGTGACGATCCCGACCGGGAGAACCGTCGGGGCCAGCACCGTCCGCGCGGCCGTGTCGGAGACGAGCAACAGCAACGCCCCCAGCACCGCCGAGGTCGGCAGCAGGTGGGCCTTGTTGTTCCCGACCAGTTTCCGGACGATGTGGGGGACGACCAGCCCGACGAACCCGACGATGCCGACGAAGGACACGCCGAGGGCGGTGATAAACGACGCGACGAGCATCCCGCGATTCCGGACCGACTCCACGTCGACCCCGACCCCCGTCGCCGTCTCGTCGCCCGCGTCCAGCGCGTTGTACTTCCAGCTATGCCGGAGGAAGTAAACCGTGCTCGGCACGAGAACCACCGCCAGAATACCGAGGTTTCGCCAGGTCGCCCGGCCGACGTCGCCGAACGACCAGAACACGATCGACGCGAGGTCGTTCTGGGAGGCGAAGTACTGCATCGCCGTCGTCCCGGCAGTGAACAGCGATCCGAGCGCGATCCCGGTCAGGATCATCGTCTCGGGGGACGCCCCTCGATACTTCGCGAGCGCCAGGATGACCCCGGCCGATGACAACGACGCGAGGAAGGCCGCGATAGTCACCAGATAGGGGTTCGCGAAGGTGATCCCGAGACCGGCCCCGACCGTGATCGTGCCGGCGTCCAGCGCGACGATCGAGAGCGCCGCGCCGAACATCGCCGCGTGGGAGATGCCGAGCGTGTACGGCGATCCCAGCGGGTTGTTGAGGACGCTCTGCATGACGGCCCCGGCCAGCGCCAGCCCCGCCCCGATCAGGACGGCCGCGAGCACCCGCGGCACCCGTATCTGCCAGATGATCGTCGACGCCGTGGCCTCCCCGCCCGGCCCTTCGAGGAGGACGCCAACCGACCGGGCGATCGGGATGTCGGTCGGGCCGGCCGCGATCGAGACCAGCGCGACCGCGGCCAGCAGGACGCCCGAGACCGTCAGGACGTTCCGGCGGCTGAGGACGTGGGACCGGTAGTCGCGGGCGAGTTCGGTGCCGTCGGATGTGGTCATGATCGTGGGGGTATCGCGGTTACAGTTGGACCTGGCCGAAACCGCCGAAGCGGTCGGCCAGCTGGTCGTACACGCCGGTCCCGAACAGGGCCTCGTAGATCTCGTCGGCACGGGCGACCGGGTCGACGTCCGAGAACTGCTCGGGATAGAGGACGCTCCCGACGTAGTAGGCGTCGGCGAGGGTGCTCCCGTAGAGGTTGCCGTAGAACCGCGTCGGGAGGAGGCTGTAGAGGTTGCCCTCCTCGACGGCGGTGAGGTTCGAATACTTGCCGGCCGAGAACGCCTGCGTCACGCGATCGAGGTTGGAACCGGAGACGAACACGACCGACGGGTCCCAGGTGAGCAGTTTTTCCTCGTTGACCGTCGCGTGCCCGGAGATCGAGTCGGCCACGTTGTCCGCGTTGACGAACGCGAACGGCGCGAATGGGTGCTGGGTGGAGGTCGCACCCGCTCCGCCCGAGTCGCTCCGGCCGGCGAAGTAGGCGTCCCGTCGGTCCTCGTCAGTGAGGTCCTTCGTCCGTTCGGCCAGAGCCTCCCGCTCGGACTCGAAGAACTCGATCGTCCGCTCGGCCTCGTCTTCCCGCCCGACGATTTTCGCGAGAAAGCGGAGGTCCCCGTACGCCTTCCGCAGTCGGTGCAGGGGTCGACTCTGGGCCTTCACGACCACCACCGGGCGGTCGATCTTGCCCTGGAGGTCGCTGGCGGCCCCGGGCGTCAGGTAGGTCGCCACCACGAGGTCGGGATCCGCGTCGACGATGAGTTCCGGGTCACCGCCCTTGGGCGGGCCGATGACCGGTAGATCGCGGAGTTCGGGATTCGCCATGTTGTAGGGGATGTCCGTCCCCCAGGAGTGCTCGCTCTCCTCGACGCCGACGACCATGTCGGTCGCCTCGAGCGAGGCCACCAGATTGAGCGCTCCCGGTCCCACCGCGACGACGTCGTCGATAGAGTCCGGGAGATCCACGGTCCGTCCGTTCGCGTCCGTTACGGTCCCGTCGCCGACCGTCCGGGTCGTCGCAGTCCCCGAACTGTCATCGGTCGGCGTGCCCGAACCGTCCCCCTTGCCGTCCGTAGTCGTGGACGGAGATCCGGCCGAGAGGGCATCGCCGAGACAGCCCGCGGTCCCCACCACCCCGAGGCTCCCGGCCACCTGGAGCAATCGCCGCCGCGTCGATCCGCGCCCGATCCGAGACCGTCCGTCGTCGTGAGACGTCATCTAGTCCGACGTACGCGACTGGGAATGGAATAGGTTTCGCTTACGAAATTGCGAGTAAGTAACTACTATGAATTACAAACCGGCGATTATATCCGGCATCGTCACCGAGGGTTCGCCTCGCTCGTGCCGTGACCCGGACCGGCACAACACCTTTCACGTCGCGGGGCTCCGTCTCGAACATGACCGACCGCGCGGCCGCCGTCTCCCGCGAGACGGCCGAGACGGAGATCCAGGTGACCCTCGACCTCGACGGCGACGGCGAGGCGACCGTCGACACCGGCGTCGGGTTCTACGACCACATGCTGGAGTCGTTCGCCACCCACGGCCTGTTCGACCTGACCGTGCGGTGCGACGGCGACCTGGAAATCGACGAGCACCACGTCGTCGAGGACGTGGCGATCGTCCTCGGCGAGGCCTTCGACGAGGCGCTGGGGGATCGACGTGGGATCCGCCGCTTTGCTGATCGGCGCGTCCCGATGGACGAGGCGCTGGCGACCGTCGTCGTGGACGTGAGCGGCCGCCCGTACTTCGTCTTCGACGGCGAGTTCTCCCAGCCGACGGTCGGCGAGTTCACGAGCGTCATGGCGAAACACGTCTTCCGATCGCTGGCAACCAACGCGGGCCTGACGCTGCACGCCGAGGTGACGGGGGAAAACGCCCACCACGAGGTCGAGGCGCTGTTCAAGGCCGCGGCGCGGGCGCTGGACGACGCGACGCGGATCGACGAACGACGGAGCGAGGCACCGAGTACGAAGGGCGAACTCTGAGCGATTAGCTCCTCGTAGCCTACAGTTCGTTCAATAGATGTAACGATATAGCCGACCTTTCGGAAACGATCCGTGGGCAAAAGGCTTTTCCAGGAGTTCTACATTTCATTTATTACGTGTAATAGTGACACCGACGAACGACGATCGAACTACACGAGGCGGGCTGTCGGAGCGGGAGAGTCGTGCACTCACCCGATTGACGAGCCAGAATAGGGAAATATTCGAGATCGACGAGTTGGCCGAGGTGCTAGATACGACGTACGCCGCGGCCAAATCGACGGCGTCGCGTCTGGAGCGGAACGGGTGGCTCACGCGTCTGAAGCCCGGCCTCTATCTCGTCGTGCCGCTGGCTGCCGGGGAACGGGGCCAGTACACGGCTCACGAGTTCTACATCGCCAGCCACCTCGCGGAGCCGATGTACGTGGGATTCTGGAGCGCGCTCGGATTCCACGGGTTCACCGAACAGGTGCCACGCTCGGTTTTCGTCGCGACGACCAAGCGGCTCTCGGACCGGACCGTCCACGACGTCGAGTATCACTTCGTCACACTCGCCGAAGGGAAGTTCTTCGGCCACGAACGGTATTCCGTGGGAGGCCACTCGGTCTCCATCGCGAGTCCCGAAAAGACGCTCGTAGACTGTGCCGACCAGCCGAGACACTGTGGCGGGATTCGCGAGCTCGCCAAGGGGGTCCGGCAGGGAATCGATGGATACGACCCCGAAATCCT
>DATFIX010000306.1:0-6627 GCA_035269625.1 Natrialbaceae archaeon | reverse complement strand
CGACTGGACGTGGGCCGGCCACAGCGAGTATCGGTCGATGTCCTCGATCGGGATGACGTACGTCGGGGCCTCCACGTCCTCGATGGCGGCGTGGATCATGCTCACCCGTTCGCCCGCCGTGAACGGGTTCCGGCCGGTGTGGGAGGCCTGGGCGCTGCCGATGCCGACGACGACCTCGTCGACCTCGCTGGCGACTTGCTGGACGAACGCACGATGACCGCGGTGGAACGGCTGGAACCGTCCGGGGAAGAAGCCTCGCATAACCTGGACCTCAGTCCCGATCGGGAAAAACGTCCCCGGCCAACCGGGGATGGACAAGCGGGTCGGCGAGGATCGAAGACGCCCGGAAGCTTCCAGAATAGTAATTATCCTGGGTCCATATCGGACAGTCGTCGAGGTGATCCAGGCGTGACGACCAATCTCTGGAAGGTGATCCGGGTCCCGTTCGACTCGATACGATACGGCTACCGCGAACTCCGCAAGGCGCTGTTCACCGCCCCGCGGCCCAGCGGGACGTACCTGGTCGTCGCGGGGTCAGTCGAGGAGGTGGAGGCCGCACTCGGTCGCGAGTCCTACGCCCCGAACTGGGAGTTCTCCTACTACGAGCGCGGCGAGGTGCTGAACCTGGCCCGCGTCGAGTACGAGGCGCATACGGTCGAGGGCACCACCTACCGGTGGTGGCAGACCCACGTCCGCGGGTGGGACCACCGGGACGGCGTCGCGCTGAACGCGCACTGGGAACTCGAACCGACGGAGAACGCGAACCCCCACATCGACGGCGTCGGGTTCGGTCACGACCGTGGCATGGGAAACCTGCAGGCCGTTCTGGACCGGTCCGACCTGGCGTACGCCGAAACGGAGATCCAGGTCGATTGAGGGCGACGGGGCGGAATCCCCCGTGTCGCCGAAGACTCCAACGTCGAACGATCCGAGGATATTTGTCAACCTCACGTCTTGGTGGGGGCAGGTCGTCACCAATGGATTACGAACTCGATTCTCGACCCGCCTACACCGTCGCAACGATCGCGCTCGATCCCGGCGAGACGATAACGTCGGAGGCCGGCGCGCTCGTGTCACACACCGATTCCATCAGGATGGAGACCGGCATCGGCGACGAGGACGAGGGCTTTCTCGAGTCCGTCAAGGACTCGGTTCTCGGCGACGAGTCCCTGTTCCGCAACCGGTTCACCGCCGAGGGCGCCCCCGGCCAGGTCTCGCTCGCACCGACCGTACCCGGCGACGTGAACGTCGTCGAGTTGGATGGCAACAGCCTGTACCTCCAGTCCGGCGCGTACGTGGCCGCCGGATCGGGGGTCACTCTCGACACGGAGGTCGGCGGACTCGACACGCTGCTCGGCGGCGAGGGCCTGTTCTTCCTCGAAGCGTCGGGCCACGGGCTGCTGTTTCTCGGCAGTTTCGGCGGGGTCCAGCGCCACGAGGTCGCCCGTGGCGAGACGTTCACCGTCGATTCGGGCCACGTCGTGGCCTGGGACAGCACCATGTCCCACAGTACGGAGCGCGTCGGCGGGATGAAGGAGACGCTGTTCAGCGAGGAAGGCCTGGTGATGCGGTTCGACGGTCCGGGCGAGGTGTTCGTCCAGACCCGGAACTACGACAACTTCATCGGCGACATCGTTTCCCGGATGCCCTCGCAGGGGAACGGCGGCGGCGACGTGGACGTCGACATCTAATCGTCTCGAGCCGTCGCGCTCCCTGACGAAGTTTATCCAGCCCGAGCGCGAATCGTCGGTCGTGACGATCCACGACCGCTCGCGACGCCGGGTGCGGGCCGCACTCGATCGACTGGAAGCCGACTACGGGTCCTTCGACGTCCACGAGGATCGATACGCGGTCCCGACCGACCGGTACGAGGCGATCCGGGACCGGTTCGAGGCGGGGTCGGTCGGCTATGCGGGCGTCTGGGTGACCAACGACGAGGGCGAAGTGCTCCTCATCGACGAGGACGGGCGCGAGGGCTGGTCCGAACCGACCGGCAAACACCGGCCGGAGGAACGCCTGGAGGAGACAGCCCGCCGGGAGGTCCGCGAGGAGACCGGCGTCGAGTGCGAGATCACGGGGGTGGCGCTGGCGCACGTCGTCGAGATGGCGGACGCCGAGAACCCCGATCGGCCCTCGATCGTCCAACTGGTCCTGGCGTTCGCTGGCACCTATCTGGAGGGGACGCCAGAGCCCGGAGAGGCAAAGATTCGGCAGGTGCGGTGGTGGCGCGAGCATCCCGAGACGCTGGTGTACGAGGGCCTGCGGGAGGTCGAGATTCCGGTCGAAGACGACGGGACGGAGTGACGGCCTGTGGCAGGCGCGTCGTGGTACGTTCTCACACGGTGAGAACGGCAGCGCCGAGCTATCGTGTTGTGTGACGAATAGGTTCCCGGTGTCTCGAATGACTGACTACACCACCAGCCGGCGAACCTTCATGGGGGGACTCGCCGCCGGAACGCTCGCCGGACTCCCGGCGGGAGCAATCGCCTACGACGATAGCCTGGGGGAATACGATCGGGGTGCGTTCATGTATCTCTCGATCGACGACATCGACGCAGCTCCAGTCAAGAACGCGCCCGAAAACTCGATTCCGGGGTTCGCGTGGGGCTGGACCATCCCGGCCCCGGGGACGGGTGACTCGCTCACTGGCATCGAACCGCTGTACTTCCAGAAGGACGTCGACCAGACGACGCCACAGTTGCTGCGCTCGGTGGCGGATCAACGACAGCACGACCGGGCGCTTCTCACGCTCCAGCAACCCACCGGGAGCGGGTCCGGTCGAATGGAAACCGTCCTCACGATCATCATGGAACCGGTCCGGATCGTCTCGCAATCGATGGACGGCCAAATCGCCTACAACGGCACCCACCCGGAAGTCGTCGAACTGGTCTTCCAGAAGGCGACCGTCGAACACCCACCGTCCGGGTACGCCTACACGTACTGGCCGGGTTCGGACGCCTGAGTCTCGGCGCAGATCCCGCGATTCCGAACGCGGTTTCTCGTTTCTCTGATTTCGGGTGTTCGCGACACAGCAAGCTGGCCGCTCACGGATTTGAAATCAGAGAAGCGCCCGGAGCGGGATGAGATTTGAACCGGAGGAAGACGGTCCTGCTCGCCTCACTTCGTTCGGCTGTGCCGGCTGCGTCTTCCAGGGTTCAAATCCCTCGTTGACGTTTTCCTGCTCACGGGGAGGCGAGCACACGCTACGCGGTGCTCGCCGAAATTGTTCGCAGGAAAAGCGCCCGGAGCGGGATTTGAACCCGCGTCACAACCGTGACAGGGTTGTATGATGGGCCACTACACCATCCGGGCTTGCTGCACTCAATCGTTTCCGGGAGACGGACTTAAGACTTTCCAAACGACCCGGGATTGCCATCCGATACCGGGGCAACCGGGGACGATGCGCTACACCACGATCGTGACCCTTGTGATCGTCTAACAGTGATATCCACAAACGCTAAAAGCGCGCCGGTCGAATGAGACGACGTGGCAATTCGCACGGTTCGGCGGGGTTCGTTCCGGGTCCGATAGCTGGCTTTCTCCCCGCGGTTGGTAAGGGTTAAATGGTCGGACCCTATAGGCCACTGTAGTATCTCGTGACAGCCGCTTCTCTCCGTCCAGCCCACCCACAGACATCGAACGCACACTCATGGTAGACGTAAGCCAACACGAACTCGTGCCGGAGCACACCGTCGTCGACGAGGACCGCGTCGACGAGGTGCTCACCGAGTACAACGTCGACAGGACAGACCTACCGAAAATCAAACGCAACGACCCGGCCCTGCCCGACGAGGCGGAGGTCGGGGACGTGATCCGCATCGTGCGCGACTCGCGAACCACCGATCAGGCGGTCGTCTTCCGGCTGGTGGTCCAATAATGGATCGACAGGATCGACGCGAAATCTCGCGACAGTACTTCTCGAAGGAACGGCTCGCCGACCATCACTTCCGCTCGTTCAACGCCTTCCTCGACCGGGGCATGCAGCAGGTGGTCGACGAGAAGGAGACCATCGACACCGACATCGGGGACAAGGAAGGCGAGGAACCCGTCTGGGTCGAACTCGGCGACGTCCGGGTCGTGACCCCGCGGGTCCGCGAGGCCGACGGGAGCGAGGAACTGCTCTATCCCCAGGAGGCCCGCCTGCGGAACATCACCTACGCCGCACCGGTGTTCATGGAGATGAGCATCGTGAAGGGCGGCGAGGAGGAAGAAGAGCGCGTCGTCGACACGACCGAGACCAAGATCGGGCGGATGCCGATCATGGTCGGGTCGAACAAGTGCAACATCTCCGGGTTCTCCGACGAGGAACTCATCGAGATCGGCGAAGACCCGGTCGACCCCGGCGGTTACTTCATCGTCAACGGCTCCGAGCGGGTCCTGATGACCAGCGAGGACCTCGCGCCGAACAAGATCCTCGCCGAGTACGACACCAAGTACGGCGACGAGATCCAGGTCGCGAAGACGTTCTCCCAGCGCCGGGGGTACCGCGCCCTGGTGCTCGTCGAGCGAACGCGCGACGGCCTGCTCGAGGTCTCGTTTCCCTCGGTGTCGGGCTCGATCAATTTCGTCACGCTCGTGCGCGCGCTCGGACTGGAATCCGACGAGGAGATCGTCCACCGCGTCTCGGACGACCCCGAGATCGTGAAGTTCATGCTGGAGAACCTGGAGGCCGCCGAGGTCCAGTCCGAGGAGGAGGCCATCGAGGCGCTGGGCAAGCGCGTCGCCTCCGGCCAGGGCAAGAACTACCAGCTCAAGCGCGCCAACTACGTCATCGACCGCTACCTCCTGCCTCACCTCCACGAGGAGGGCGTCGAGGAGGAGGACGTCCGGATCAACAAGGCCTACTACCTCTGCCGGATGGCCGAGGCGTGCTTCGAACTCGCGCTGGACCGCCGCGAGGCCGACGACAAGGACCACTACGCGAACAAGCGCCTCAAGGTCTCGGGCGACCTGATGAAGGACCTCTTCCGGACGGCGCTGAACAAGCTGGCCCGCGACGTGAAATACCAGCTCGAGCGGGCCAACATGCGCAACCGGCAGCTCTCGGTCAACACCGTCGTTCGCTCGGACGTGCTGACCGAACGCCTGGAGCACCCGATCGCGACCGGCAACTGGGTCGGCGGGCGCTCCGGCGTCTCGCAACTGGTCGACCGCACCGACTTCATGGGCGTGCTCAGCCACCTGCGCCGGCTCCGGAGCCCGCTCTCGCGGAGCCAGCCCCACTTCGAGGCGCGCGACCTGCACGCCACCCAGTGGGGCCGGATCTGTCCCTCCGAAACGCCGGAGGGGCCCAACTGTGGGCTGGTGAAGAACTTCGCGCAGGCGATGGAGCTCTCACAGAACGTCGCGGACGAACGGGAACTCAAGCGCGAACTCGCGTCGATGGGCGTCGAGGGCATCCCCGGCATCGAGGGGATCGAACGAACTGCGGAGGGCGACTAACATGAGCAGTCAGGACCGCGAAGCCAAAGTCTACGTCAACGGGAGCCTGGTCGGAACGCACGACAACCCCTACCAGCTCGCGGAACAGATCCGGGAGGCACGCCGTCGTGGCGACGTCAGCCAGATGGTGAACGTCTCCGTGAAGGAGCGAACTCGCGAGGTCATCGTCAACGCCGACGCCGGACGGGCCCGTCGCCCGCTGCTCGTCGTCGAGGACGGCGAGCCACTGATCTCCGAGGAGGAGATGGAGGCCGTCCAGAACGGCGATCTGGAGTTCGATGACCTCGTCGAGCACGGTTACGTCGAGTTCATCGACGCCGAGGAGGAGGAGGACGTCCTCGTGGGCGTCGACGAGGACGACCTCACCGAGAAACACACCCACCTGGAGATCGACCCGCAGCTCATCTTCGGGATCGGAGCCGGGATGATCCCCTACCCCGAGCACAACGCCTCACCCCGGATTACGATGGGTGCGGGGATGATCAAGCAGTCGCTCGGGCTTCCGAGCGCGAACTACCGGATCCGGCCGGACACGCGCCAGCACCTGCTGCACTACCCGCAGCTGTCGATGGTCAAGACCCAGACGACCGAACAGATCGGCTACGACGAGCGCCCGGCGGCCCAGAACTTCGTCGTCGCCGTCATGTCCTACGAGGGGTTCAACATCGAGGACGCGCTGGTGCTCAACGGCGGATCGGTCGACCGCGCACTCGCCCGATCGCACTTCTTCCGGACCTACGAGGGCGAGGAACGCCGGTATCCCGGCGGCCAGGAGGACCACTTCGAAATCCCCTCCCAGGACGTCCGCGGGGCCCGCGGCGAGGAGGCCTACAACCACCTCGACGAGGACGGCCTCATCAACCCCGAGACGCCGGTCGACGGCAACTCGGTGCTGCTCGGCAAGACCTCGCCGCCGCGCTTCCTGGAGGAGCCGGACGACATGGGCGGGCTCAGCCCGCAGAAACGCCGCGAAACGAGCGTCACGATGCGCTCGGGCGAGTCCGGCGTCGTCGACACCGTGACCCTGATGGAGGGCGAGGACGGCTCGAAGCTCTCGAAGGTCTCGGTGCGCGACGAGCGCATCCCGGAACTCGGCGACAAGTTCGCGTCCCGCCACGGCCAGAAGGGGGTCGTCGGCCACATCGCGCCCCAGGAGGACATGCCGTTCACCGAGGAGGGCGTCGT
>DATFIX010000305.1:0-13838 GCA_035269625.1 Natrialbaceae archaeon | reverse complement strand
ACGAGGTCCGCCCCGAGAACGTCGACCGCGTCCGCGAGATCGCGGAGCGGTTCGACCTCGGATGCTCGGTTATCGGCGAGGTGACCGAGGGCAATTACACCTGTACGTTTGCAGGCGAGGACGGCGAGCGCGAGACCGTCGTCGACGTCGACGCCGAATTCCTCGGGGAGGGGGCTCCCATGAACGACCTCCCGGCCGAGGAACCGCCGGCACTCTCTCGGGACCGTCCGGACCCTGCGCCCGCCCTCGACGAGGCATTCGAGACGATCGTCTCGAGTCCGAACACGGCGAGCAAGCGCTGGGTCTATCGCCAGTACGACCACGAGGTCGGGGTCCGCACCGCCCGCCGGCCGGGCGACGACGCCGGTGTCCTGTCGATCCGCGAGGCCGGGCTTGGCTTGGCGATCTCGTCCGGCGGCGCGCCCAACTGGACCGACGCGGCCCCGTTCGACGGTGCGCGGGCCGTCGCGCTGGAGAACGCGACGAACCTGGCCGTCAAGGGCGCGACGCCCCTGGCCGCCGTCGACTGCCTGAACGGCGGCAACCCGGAGAAGCCCGACGTTTACGGCGGCTTCACGGGCATCGTCGACGGCCTCGCCGAGACCTGTTCGACCCTCGACGTCCCGGTCGTCGGGGGCAACGTCTCGCTGTACAACGACTCGCCTGCCGGCCCCATCCCGCCGACGCCGACGCTGGCGATGGTCGGCACGCGGGACGACCCCGACGCCCCGCCGATGGCAGTCGCTCCGGAGGGAACCCTCCTGCTCGTGGGCGACCTCGGCTACGACGGCGAATTCGGCCTCGGCGGGTCCGAGTACCTCCTCCGGTTCGACGGCGAGGACCGGTTCCCGGCGCTCCCCGAGGACCCGAAGGCACTCGTCGAGACCCTCGCGACCGTGGTCGACGAACCACACGTCCGGGCCACCCACGACGTGAGCCATGGCGGCCTCGCGGTGTCGCTCGCGGAGATGGTGAGCGAGGACGCCGGGATCGACGCCACCCTGTCGGTCGAGGACGTCGAGGGGGCCCTGTTCCACGAACAACCCGGTCGTGCACTGATCCAGACGACCGACCCCGACGCAGTCCGCGAGGCCTTCGACGGGATCGCGCCCGTCCACGAAATCGGCGTCGGGACCGACGAGGGTCTGCTCTCGCTCTCGTTCGATGACGACACGCTCGAACTCGGCGGCGAGGAAATCGCCGATCTCAGGTCGACGATCGACCGGGGAATGGACTGACTCGCCCTGGCCGCCGTTCGACGGCCGTCCGCTTTGTCGCACTCA
Source organism: Natrialbaceae archaeon (assembly GCA_035269625.1). Classification (GTDB taxonomy): domain Archaea; phylum Halobacteriota; class Halobacteria; order Halobacteriales; family Natrialbaceae; genus DATFIX01. The sequence continues at coordinate 12,555 of DATFIX010000305.1, read as the reverse complement.
CCGCCATATTAAAATATCTCGCCGTCCCTCGTTGAACCGATGCGCTCGATACGTGGGGTGGTCGGGTGACCGTCTCGCCGATCGTCCTCATCGTCGAGGACGAACCCGACCTGGCGGACCTGTACTCGGCCTGGCTCAGGGAGGCCTGTACCGTCCGGACCGCCTACAACGGTGCCCAGGCACTCGACGCCATCGACGAGGAGATCGACATCGTCCTCCTCGACCGGCGGATGCCGGGCCTCTCGGGCGACGAGGTGCTGGAAACGATCCGCGACCGCGGGCTCGACACCCGCGTCGCCATGGTGACCGCCGTCGAACCCGACTTCGACATCATCGGGATGGGGTTCGACGATTACCTCGTCAAACCGGTCTCCCAGCGCGACCTGATGGAGACCGTCGACCAGTTGCTCCTTCGCTCGACCTACGACGACCAGATGCAGGAGTTCTTCGCGCTCGCCTCGAAGAAGGCGGTTCTGGACGCCCAGAAGACCGACGCCGAACTCCGGGCGAGCGAGGAATACGCCCGCCTCGAGGATCGGCTGGCGGTTCTCCGGGCCGAGATCGACGACACCGTGTCGGAACTCTCCGACCGGAACGGCTACCGCCGGATCTGCCAGGACATCTCCGATCGCGGATCGGAGGAAGCGCCGGAACAGTCGGACGCCGATTCCTCCTCGCCCGAATAGTCGAGCCCTCGCCAGTACGGGCGCCGGACGGTCACGCGACCGGTTCGAGCGTCGTGATTCCGTCAACCAGGATCCTGACGCCGTCCTCGTGGGACTCGTCGATGCCGATCGACCAGCCGTGAGCGTCGGCGATTTCACGTGCGACTGCCAGTCCCAGACCGGCGGAGTCCTCGGAGACCTCGTACCCGACATCGAACACCTCGTCTGTGGGGTCCTCCGGGAGCCGACTCCCTCGCACCAGCAGGTCGAACCCGCGGTGGCGGCCGTCCAGGAGATGTACGTCGACGATTGCCTCCCGGTCGGCGTCGGCAATCGCGTCGAACAGGGCCGTGAAGAACCGGCCGAACCGTTCGCGGTCGGCGCGCAACGTCGCGTCGGCCTCGATCCGGACCTCGAGCGGTACGGTGCAGTCCCCGACGGCCTCGCTGACGGTCGTCGTGAGACGGACTTCCGACCGGGGCCCGACCGAAGCCCGACCGTGGGCGAACTCGAGAACGTCGTCGAGCAGGGAGTCCGCCTGGGCCACACGCTCCGCGGCCGGTGAATCGTTGTCCAGGTGGGCGAACGCGGCGCCGAGTCTGGCTTTCGCGTGTCGACGGATGACGGCGGAGACAGCGTCGAGGCGTTCGCTCTGGCGCTCGAGTACCTGTTTCCGTTCCCGCAACAGGCGATCCCGATCGGCCCGTTCGAGGGCGGCCTCCGCGTTGGCCCCGAGCGTCGAGAGGAGATCCAGGTCGGTCTCGTCGAACGCGCCCGGTTCGAGCGCGCCGGTCATCACGATGCCGTTCGACCCCAGGGGGACGATGATCTGACTCCGGATCGGCGTGTCCGGGTTGTAGCGATCCTCCTCCTCGTGGATGTCGTCGAAAACCGTCGGTTCGTTGCGCTCGAAGACCTTCCACACCAGCCCCTCGCCCTCGTTGAACTGGGGCAACCCGCCCAGTTCGTCGTACGCGCCGGCCGATCCAGCGACCGGGTCGAGTTTCCCGAGTTCGTCGTCGAGCAGCCAGACGCCACTGATCGGCATTTCGAGCAGTTGGCTCGCGGCGTGGACGACGACCGAACAGATCTCCACCCGGTCGTGCGCGGCGAACAGCTCACGGGTCACGTCGTGGAGCGAGGTGACCACGCGCTGGTACTCGTGACGGTCGGTGATGTCGCGGACGATCCCGGCGACGGAAGCGGTCCCGTCGTCGAGCGGAACGAATCGAACTTCGGCGTGTCGCTGGTCGCCGTTGGGGCCAGTATACGGGAGTTCGATCTGTCGGAGGTCCGCGTCGCCGGAACGCAGCGCGTCCAGCGCGTGCCCCACGCGACCGAGGCGATCCGAGGGGACGTCGATGCGATCGATCAGCGTCTCCAGGTGTTCGCCCACGACGGCCGACCGATCGATTCCCGCCGCGTCCTCCAGGGCGTCGTTCACGAACGCGACCCGGTTCTGGGCGTCGATGGCGATGATCCCGTCGTGGGCCGCCTCGACGATCGACTCGTAGCGAGCCAGGTCCTTCTTCCGGTGCTTCTCGTCCGTGACGTCCTGCATGTACACCGTCAGCCCGTCGTCCGAGGGGAACGCGTTGGCCTCGAACCAGGTTTCCAGCGGCGTGTGATAGACCTCGAAGGAGACCGGCTCCTGGCGCTCCATGGCCTGGTAGAAACTGTCCGGGAACTGGGTCTCGACGGTTTCCGGGAACTCGTCCCAGATGACACGGCCCAGGAGCTGGTCCCTGGACCGGTCCAGCATCTCTTCGGCACGGTCGTTGAGGTAGGTAAACCGCCATCGATCGTCGACCGCGAAGAAGGCGTCGGTGATGCGGTCGAGCAGTGGTCGAGCGTCCTCGAAGCGTTCCCTGTTCATCGTACGAGACTCGAAGACAGCATTCGCTCGACGTCCGCAGACGGAGTGCGGTCCCTATTCGACCCCGAACGACCGGATTCGTACACGGTATCGTCCGTCGTTGTCCCCTTTTGGAACGGGGGGATTATACCTTTCGTGGCCGCGACTGTCGGCCCCCGTCCGCTCCGCCCTCAAAAGCCCTCCCGGAGAAAGACGTCCCGGGGCGGGAACGCACGATGCAACACGTCTGCCGCGGCCTCGTCGTGGACCACGACGTCGGCCTCGCGCCGCAACCGCTTCAGCGACCGGTAGCCGACGTACAGTTGCGAGAGGGCCGCCATCGACAACTCCACCGAGGGATCGTCCTCCACCGGGCGACAGGTAGCCGTTCCGTCCTCGAAGGATATCTCGAACGTTCCATCGTTCCACTCCACGAGCGGATCGTCGACGCCGATCCGGATCGAGCCCTGCAATTCCGTCGGGTAATCGAGCGCCTCGACGGCAGTCGAAATGTCGACGATCCGTGCCATCGGTCCCCGAGAGACCTCGCAATCGACGTCCCACTGTTCGGGCAACCGGTCCAGCAATCGTGCGTCGGGCGGCCCACGGATCGACACCGACCCGACCTGTGCCTCGTGGTAATAGAGGAAACGGAGGGTGTTCCGGAACGCCGTTTCGTCGGTGGCGGCCAGGTCGTACACCTGGAACGTCTTCCCGTCGTCGTCGCTCTCGACGGTGTAGATCACGTACCCCCGGGGATCGCCGTCTTCCTCCCAGACGTACGCGAACGGATCCTTCTCCCACCCCTCGAAGACCCGGTGGCGCCAGAACTCCTCGCTTCGATCGATGGCGAGGTCGCGGTCGGTCGCGTCGGCCCGATAAATCTCGTCGAGCGTCGCCCACTCGTCGGCGCTCGCGCGGCGGAACTCCCCGCTCGCGTCCTCCTGGAGAAACGCCAGGTGATCCGGCTCGACGGTGATCTTGGAGAAGCGACTGCAGGTGTCCCAGCCGTACTTGCGGTAGAACGAATACTTGAACGGCCAGAGGACGGACAGGACGCTCCCGCGCTCCCGGTACTCGCGGAGCGACTCCTCGAGAAGGTGGGCGATGTACCCCTTGTGCCGGTGTTCTGGCGGGGATGCCACGGCGGAGAGCCCGGGAGCGGGGACCCACGTTCCGCGAACCTGGGCGTCGAACCAGTAGTGACTGCATACAACCGCGAGGTCGTTCCCGTCGAAGAGACCACGGCGGGCCCCGACCTCGCCCGGAAGGTCCTCCGGATCGTACTCCGAATGGCCGTCCTCCAGACGGAACGCGTAGTGCAACAGATCGTGAAACTCCTCCCGGCGGTCGTCCGGGACGGACCGATATTCGAGATCCATGAATGGTGACCCACTCCGGGACGGCATGAGTTTTTCTACACACTGTGGGACGACACCGCGGGGCAGGGAACCACAAACCTGAAATCGACGAACACTGGGCCAGGATTCTTGTTTGGTTTTTGATAACCGTCAGACGGGATTTTTGTAGCTGGTCCGCCCATGACGGGACATGGATCGGTTCGGCGACGTCGCAGGCCTGCGTCGGGCGTTCGACGAGGGTCAGGCGATAGAGGACGTATTCGAACGGTTTCCCGAAGAGACGCCGGCGGAGGTGATGAAACTCGCCGACGTCGAGGACGAGTCCTCGGGTAGCGTCGATTCGGCGGCGTTCGAGGCCTTTCTGGAGGATTTTTCGCCTGCTCGGCCCGCGGAGACCGCGGGCGAATCGACCAGTGATGGAGAACCGTTCGACGTCACCGCCGACGAACTTTTCGGCGACTGACGGTTTCTCGCCCTCGGCGGCGATCCGTCCGTCCCTTCGTGGAATCGCCCCACGACAGGTTTAATCCGTCAGGGCAACTATCGGTTGTTCGCATGACACTCAGTGCCAGAAACCGGCTTTCGGGGACCGTGAAATCCGTCAGATCGGAGGGGCTCATGGGGGAAGTCGTCGTCGAACTCGACGACGGACAGGAGATCACCTCGACGATCACCAGCAACTCGGTCGACCGCCTCGGCATCGAGGAGGGGGACGAGATCGACGCGGTGATCAAGGCGACAGAGGTAATGGTCGAGAAGAACTAATCTGGACGTTCACGTTTTCGTTCGTATCGGGGATTCTCAGATAGTGACCGGCGTCAGGGGTCGGTTTCTTCGGGTGGGTCAACCACCTCGATCCGGTCGCGGAGCCAGTCGGTCGCCCTGGCGACCGCGTCCGGGTCCTCGCCGGTGATTTTCACGCGGGCTGGCTCGTCGAGGGGGCTCGGATAGCTGCCGACCCGAACGTCGAACTGCTCGCCGGCCCGTTCGAGGAGTCCGTTCAGGGCCCCTTCCGGGGCCGGCGTGTAGAGGGTCGTGGCGGTCGTCTCGCCGCCGAACTCGTCGGCGACGAGTTCGAACGTGGCCTTCATTTCCTCGGGGATGCCGGGCAGACAGTACACGTTCTCGACCACGCACCCCGGTCCCCAGCCGACCTCGTTGAACACCGCGCGACTTCCCTCGGGCAGCGATGCGGCCGCGTCGAGGTCCACGTCGAAGTCGTAGGATTCGACGATCTCCGGGTTTTCCTCGGCGAACTGCTTCGAGTTCGCTTCGAGTTGCGAACGGACGGCCCCGTCGACGGTGAGGTCGCGGTCGAGGCCGTCGGCGACGGCGTCGATGGTCACGTCGTCGGGGGTCCCGCCGAGGCCACCGGTGACCAGGAGCGCGTCGAAGGTCTCGCTCCACTCCCGGACGAAACGCGCGATCACGTCTCTGTCGTCGGGCACGGTGAGGATGCGGCGGACTGAACAGCCCTTGTCCGACAGCTGGCGGGCGAGCCAGGTGGCGTTCGAGTTCACCGTCTCCCCGGCCAGCAGTTCGTCACCGACCGTGAGGATGGCGATTTTCATGATCGGATACTGGTTGCCTGGAAGGGAAAAAGCATGCTCTCGGCGCTCCAGTCGGTGGCGTTTGTAACTGTTTAGTTGGGTTTTTGAAACAAATTTCAGCAGACGCTCTGTTGTGGAACGACGGTCCGAACCGAAACGCTCGATGGTAGTTTTCCATTGGAAATCCGAAACAGGCTTGCGCCCTGGTGTCTGAAATCTTTAGTGAACCTTTATACTATTCCTCATTGTAGTTAGTTATCACCGGAACTGGGGGAGCAAGTGATCCTTCGGTCTCTCGTGGGGGGAGCATAACCGCGGGAACCAGGACTGGCGAGCCCCGCCAGCCGCCGGCCCCTGATACCAGGGTGAATTCACCAATGGACCGGAGAAAATTCCTGAAAACGGTGGGCGTATCGTCCCTCGGACTGGCAGCGATCGGCACCGCGAGTGCCCAGCCAGGCGTCGACCGCGACAAGTATCGTCCGGGTGGCCCGAAGCTCGGCAGCCCGAAATCGATCAACCTGAACGCGTTCCACACGAACGAGGAGCTCGAGAAGGAGTTGCTGAAAATCGACAAGCAGAGCGGCCGGATCGAACTCGAGGAGATCGGCCGTTCCGCGGGTCGGAACGATCCGCTCTGGGAGGTGCAGGTCGGCGAGGGTGAGACGAAGGTTCACCTCATCACCCAGATCCACGGCGACGAGATGATCGGGACCGAGGTGGCCCTCAAGGTCATCAAGAGCCTCGGGACGAGCAACTCCCGACAGGTCGACCACATCCTCGACAACCTGTCGTTCTCCATCATTCCGCGGGTCAACCCCGACGGCGCGATGTTCGAGTACGACTTCGACGGCGACGGCAAAGACGAGTGGATCGGTCGGCGGCAGAACACGCAAGACTGGATGGAGGGAGACTCCCGATACGAACCCTACTACCACTACGGAAACCCGCCGGGCTACGACATGAACCGGGACTTCAACGTCCAGCCGCCGGACGAGTTCAACCCCCGGACGGACGACGAGGAGAGCTGGTGGTACGCCCAGCGGTACATGGACATGCCCTACGAAGGGTACACGCTCTTCGCAAGCGGCCTCCGATTGGCACCGGAGATCCGCGCCGTGACAAAGTCGTTCAACGACTTCAACCCCGACTACGCGATCACCCACCACCACAAGGGCGGGAGCCTGTATCCGGAAGAGGAGAACGGGAACGGGAAGGGCAACCAGCCACAGAAGCAGACGCTCATGAGCGTAATGGCGGCCTTCGGAGAGGACTATCTCGACCGGTCGCCGTTCTATCCGGCCGACCACACGCCCGTCTCCGAGGCCGTCAATCCGTTCCTCGACGAGGATACCAGCACGCGCTCGATCAAGCTGAACTCGCTCGTGATCGACGCGCTGGGCGAGCGAGGCAACAGCATCTTCGACAGCATCACGCGCTACGGCTACTTCCCGCTGTGGGGCTCGTACCTCGACGGCATGTGCCCGAACTTCGCCAACGGCGGTCCCGAGGCCGATGCGGGCGTCGCGGGCATGCTCTACGAAGTTGCCTATCAGTCGGACGACCTCGGTCAGAAGGCCTTCGGCCGGCAAATGGAACTCACGAAGGTCGGCTTCCTCGAGTCGTTCGACGCGCTCGCCGACGACCCGACGCTCGGCGACTACAGCGTCGAGACGTACTTCGACACGCCGCTGTTCGGCTCCTCGATCACGCCCTACCGGTAGGTCGACGTTTCGACCGCAACTGACGCGCGGTTTTTCTGGCGTCCGATGGCAAGACCTGACAGGGCCGGATAACGTTCCCGAAACACCCACTGACCTCCGGAACCGCGGGTCGTTTTCGGGCCGAGTGGGCCGAAGGCCGCGAGTCGGGTTTCTCACCTGTTGGCCAAAATTTATATATAGTAAGGATTTGCCAGATTCTAAAGGGTAACTATATCACCTACAATAATGTAACTCTAGACGCATGCCAGCCATAGATATCGAAACGGAGGAGGGGCGAAAAGAGGCTCTGCGGCGGATGATGCTCATCCGCGAACACGAGGATAGGGCAGGGGAACTCTTCGCCGACGGGGAGCTACCGGGGTTCGTACACCTGTACATCGGCGAGGAGGCCGTCGCCGTCGGGGCGGTTGGTGCGCTCGAGGACGAAGACTACATCACGAGCACCCACCGCGGCCACGGTCACTGCATCGCGAAGGGTCTCGACCCCCAGAAGATGATCGCGGAACTGTATGGTAAAGAAGCCGGGTACTGCAAGGGCAAGGGGGGCTCGATGCACATCGCCGACGTCGACGAGAACATGCTCGGCGCGAACGGCATCGTCGGTGCGGGCCCGCCGATCGCTGCCGGCGCGGCCTGGTCGGGCAAGTACTTCGACGAGGACCGCGTCGCGTTGGCGTTCTTCGGCGACGGTGCCGTCGCCCAGGGTCAGGTCCACGAGGCGATCAACCTCGCGGCGACCTGGGACCTCCCGGGTATCTTCCTGATCGAGAACAACCAGTTCGGCGAGGGGACGCCGGCCTCGAAACAGCACAACATCGAGGACCTCTCCCAGACCGCCGAGGCCTACGGCATTCCGGGCTTCACTGTCGACGGGATGGACGTCACGGCGGTCTACGAGGCAGTCAAGGAGGCCCGCGAACGTGCCCTGAAAGGCGAGGGGCCGACGATGATCGAGGCCGTGACCTACCGGTACCGCGGCCACTTCGAGGGCGACCACCAGCCCTACCGCGAGGATTCGGACATCGACGAGTGGCGCGCGGAGCGGGACCCGATCGAGACGTTCAAGGAGCGCCTGATGGACCGCGACGAACTCACCGAAGCGGAGTTCGAGGAGATGCAGGACGAAATCGCCGACCAGATCGCCGAGGCCATCGAGTTCGCCAAGGACGCCGACTACCCGGACCCGCACCTGGCCTACGAGGACGTGTACGCGGAAACTGTCCCGGAAATCGACCACTTCGCCGACCGCCTTCGGACGGACGGCGAGGGAGGTGACCGACAATGAGCGAAACGATGCCCAAGACCGAGACGATGACCGTCCGCGAAGCGATCCGTGAGGCCCTCCGCGAGGAGATGGCCCGAGACGAGAGCGTCGTCGTTTTCGGTGAGGACGTCGCGAACTTCGGCGGCGTCCTCGCCGTCACGGGCGACCTCGTCGAGCAATTCGGGGAGGACCGGGTCATCGACACGCCGATCAGCGAGGCCGGGTTTATCGGCGCGGCAGTCGGTGCCGCGGCCACCGGCCTCCGACCGGTCCCGGAGATCATGTTCGTGGACTTCATCGGCGTCCCGATGGAGCAAGTCCACAACCAGCTCGCGAAGATGCGCTACATGTTCGGCGGCAAGGCCGACCTCCCGGTGACCATCCGGACGACGGAGGGTGGCGGGCAGCGCGCGGCCAGCCAGCACTCCTCGTCGTATCACACCTGGTTCGCGCACCTGCCGGGCATCAAGGCGGTGAGCCCGGGAACCCCGCGGGCCGCGAAGGGGCTGCTCAAGTCCTCGATCCGATCGGACGACCCCGTCATCTTCTTCGAGAACAAGGTGATGTACGAGATGGAAGGCGAGGTCCCGACCGACGAGGACTTCACCATCCCGATCGGCGAGGCCCACGTCGAGCGCGAGGGCGACGACGTCACCGTCGTGGCCTCCCAGCGACTCGTGGGCGAATCGCTGGAGGTTGCTGACGACCTCGACGGGGACACCGACGTCGAGGTCATCGACGTCCAGTCGTATTACCCGCTGGACACGAACACCATCCTGGACAGCGTCGAGAAGACCGGTCGCCTGGTGGTCGCCGACGAGAGCCCGCTGTCCTACGGTGCCCACGCCGAGATCGCGGCCCGGGTCGTCGAGGAGGGCTTCTACAGCCTGGACGCGCCGATCCAGCGCGTCGGCATTGCGGACGTCCACGTTCCCTTCAGCCCGCCGCTGGAGGACGACGTGGTGCCCTCGGGCGACCAGGTCCGGGCAGCGATCGAGCGGATCGCCTGAGCTACCCCACCGACATGGTTTTTTAGACCGATACCGGACTGATACCCGTGATAGAAGGTACCATTGGGCTGATAGTGAATCCGTCCGCCGGCCGCGACAGCCGACGCCTCGTCGGCAGCGCCGTCGTCAGCGACAACTACGCCAAGCGCTGGGCCGGCGTCTCGGTGCTCGAGGGACTCACCGGCGTTGCCGAACCCGTCGAAGCGCTCGTCATGCCGGACGAGACGGGGATTGCCCAGCGAATCCTCGATAACGCACCGGAGGAGGTGGCCGTTCGGACGCTCGACATCCCGGTGCAGGGTAGCCGGGAGGACACCCGGCGTGCGGCGGCCCGACTCCGGGAACTCGCCGACGTCGTGGTCGTGCTGGGCGGCGACGGGACCGTTCGCGACGTGACGATGGAGGCCGGCGACCTCCCCATCGCCGGCATCTCGACCGGGACCAACAACGTCGTGCCGACCTACATCGACGGGACGGCCGCCGGACTCGGCGCGGCCGTGCTGGCGACGGGCGGGGTAGACCCGGACGAGGTGACCTACCGGCACGGCACCGTCAGGGGCGTGATCGAGGAACCCCACGGCAAGCGCGAGGTGATGGGGCTGGGCACGGCCGGCGTCATCGACCAGGAGTTCACCGGAACGCGAGCCATCCTGCACAGCGCCGACTTCGTCGGCGGCGTCGTCTCGCGGGCCGACGCGGGGGATAGCGGCCTCTCGGGCATGATCGGCACCCTCGAAACGAAGCGCGCGGACGAGCCTGGGGGCATCGGTGCCCGGTTCGGCCCACCCGAGGAAACTGAGCGGGCAGTGCGAGCGATTCCCGTGCCGGGCGTCGTCGACCGGATCGGCATCGAGGACTACCGTGACCTGGCGGACGGCGAGGAAATGGAATTCGAGATCGGCCGCGGCGTCGTGAGCTTCGACGGCGAACGCGACGTGGAGGTGCAGGACGCCCGGGTTCGGCTGTGGCCCGATATGGACGGCCCGCGTCTCGTCGATTTCGACGCGCTGTTCGAGAAGGCGACGGTCGCCGGGTGCTTCGACGCCTGAACGGGGGCGTTCGGTTTTCTATTTTTAGAGCCGGCTCCACTCCACGTCCACGGGGACGTCATCGGCGATCAGATCGTCCACAACGCAGTCGCGCTTGGCGTTCTCGACGAGTGTGGTCACCTCGCCGTCCGGGGCCTCGGTTTCGAGGTCGATCTCGATCTCGATGGCGTCGATCCCGCCGTGTTCGGACGGGATGAGAGCCTCGACGTCGACTTGCCCGATCTCGATGTCGCCTTCCATAGCGAGATCTCGGACGAAGTACGTCAGGCAGGACGCCAGCGACCCCAGGAACGCGTGGACCGGCGAGGCGCCGTCGCCGTACTCCCAGGTGTGGCCGTCCGAGGTGATCGTCCCGGTCGCGCCGTCGGTCGTCCGGGCCGTCGCGGCCCGACCGAGCGCGGCGACGTCCGCATCCGCGTCGCCGGCGAGGTGGACCGACATGGGAACGTCCTCGCGAACCGTTTGGGCGACGACGCAGTCCTGTTCGGCGTAGTCGACGATCCGCCGGACGGTGTCCTCGTCGGCGTCGGTGTCGAGGTCGGCGACGACCTCGATCGGTTCCACGGCCCCGTGATCGCCGGGCGTGCCGGTCGTGATCTCGATTTCGCCGAGGTCGACGTCCTCCTCGTCCCAGCGCGCCCGGGTGAAGTAGCCGAGACAGGACGCGAGCGACCCGAGGAACAGGTGGACGGGTGACGGAGCGTCGTCGCCCCACTCCCAGGCGTAGGGTCCGGCCGTGATGGTTCCGGCGGGGCCGGACGGCGACCGCGAGGTCACGCTGCGGCCCGCTGCCGGGGCACCCTCCTTCGCGGCTCTGACCTCCCGGGGGAGCAGGGGCCAGGGGTTCTCGACGTGTTCGGCCAGCGTCCCCAGGAACCTGGCCGCGTCCGCGCCGTCGACGACCCGGTGGTCGAACGAGAGGCTGAACGGGAGTTTGCGCCGGAACTCGATCCCGCGCTCCGTTCGCTCGGCGCGTTCCTGGGTCGCGTTGACCCCGAGGATCGCCACCTGCGGCGGGTTGATGATCGGGTCGAACGACTCGACCCCGAGGACGCCGAGGTTGGTAACCGTGAAGGTCCCGCCGGAGAGGTCGTCCATCGTGTATTCGCCCGAGAGCGCCCGTCCGGTGATCCGACGGCGGCCGTCGGCGATCTCGGTCAGGTCTTTCCCGCCGACGTCGGCCAGCACCGGCGCGATGAGGCCTGCCTCGATATCGACCGCCAGGCCGAGGTTGTGTTCCTCGTAGATGACGTGGCTCTCGTCCTCGTAGGTGGCGTTGAACCCGGGATGTTCGTCGAGGGTGGCCGAGATAGCGACCAGCAGAATGTCGGGCATCGACACGTCGGTGTCCATCGCCTCCTTCGCGGCCTCGGTCGCCGCGAGGAGTTCCTCGGCGTCGACGGTCCGGTTTTCGGTGACGTGGACCGCGTTCCGGGCGCTCTGGCTGAGTCGATCGGCGATCGTCCGCCGCATGCCGCCGAACTCGACGGCCTCCTTGACGGTTCGCTGGGCCGGTCCCGCCGCTTCGGCCGGGGCGGCCGCGGCGGCTTCGACGTCGTCCTCGGTGATCGCGCCGCCCGGTCCGGTCCCCTCGACGCGAGTGAGGTCGACCCCGAGTTCGTCCGCGCGGTCCTCCGCCCGGGGCGAGGCCTTCACTTCACTCGCGGGCGTCGGTGCGCCTTCCGACGCCGCGGCCTCCACGTCGTCCTCGGTGATCGCCCCGCCGGGACCGGTGCCCTCGACGCGAGTGAGGTCGACGCCGAGTTCCGACGCCCGCTCTTCCGCCCGCGGCGAGGCCTTCACCTCGCTCGGCGTCGTCTCCGCTTCTGCTGTCGCGGTGGTCTCCGCTGTCGTTTCACTCGCGACTGCCTCCTCCGCGGCCTCGGCTTCGGCCTCCTCGGGTTCGGCTTCTGCTTCTGCAACTTCCGCCTCGCCCGCTCCGGCTTCGGCTTCGAGGTCGCTGATGTCCTCGTCCGCGCCCGCGACGATTCCCATCGCGCCGCCGGGCGCCGTTACTTCGCCCTCCCCGAGAACGATCCGGCGGAGAACGCCGTCCTCCCGGCATTCGACCTCCCCG
>DATFIX010000304.1:0-3278 GCA_035269625.1 Natrialbaceae archaeon | reverse complement strand
CGGATCTCGAAATGGCAATCCAGAACGCCGACCTCGTGATCGAGGCGGTACCCGAGGACCTCGACCTCAAGCGGGAGGTGCTCGCCGACGCGGAGGAGCACGCCGACGGTGACGCCATCATGGCGACCAACACCTCCTCGCTGTCGGTGACCGCCATCGCGGACGCGCTCGACCGCCCGAAGCGCGCCGTCGGCCTCCACTTCTTCAACCCGGTGCACGTCATGGCGCTGGTGGAGGTCGTCGTCGCCGAACAAACCGACGCGGAGACCCAATCGTTCGCCCGCGAGTTCGTCGAGGGGATCGACAAGACGCCGATCGAGGTGCGGGACGTCCCTGGGTTCGCCTCCTCGCGCCTGGGCGTCGCGCTCGGTGCCGAGGCCATGCGGATGGTGCAGGAACGCGTGGCCGACCCGCGGGACGTCGACCGGGCGATGGAACTGGGGTACAACCACCCGATGGGCCCGATCGAACTCGGCGACGTGGTCGGGCTGGACGTGCGCCTGGACATCCTCGAATACCTCCGGGAAGAACTGGGCGAGCGATTCCGACCGCCGCAGGTGCTCAAGCGCAAGGTCCGGGCAGGGAACCTCGGCAAGAAGACCGGCGAGGGGTTCTACGTCTGGGAGGACGGCGAAATCGTCGGCGTGAGCGGCCGGAACGGCGAGGGGGCTGCGAACGGAGGGGGCGATCGACCATGACGATCGAAGCAATCGCCGCCGACCACGACCACGTCCGGGCCGCCATCGACGAACCCGTCGAGGGGGTCGTGACGATCACGATCGATCGCCCCGAGGCGCGGAACGCGCTCGACGAGACGGTGCGTCGAGAACTGAAGGCCCTCTGTGTGGCCATCGACGATCCGGAGAGCGAGGACGACGTTCGCGTGGTCGTGCTCACGGGGGCCGAGGAGTCCGGGGCGTTCGTCGCCGGTGCGGACGTCGAGGACCTCCGGGAGCGCGAGTACCTCGAACAGCGCCGGGCCAGCGAGCGCCCCCGGGTCTACGAGGCCGTCGCGGACCTCCGCCAGCCCGTCATCGCCCGGATCAACGGGCACGCCCTGGGCGGCGGGTGCGAACTCGCGCAGGCCTGCGACGTCCGGATCGCCCGCGAGGACGCGAAACTCGGCCAGCCGGAGATCAACCTGGGGCTCATCCCCGGCGGCGGGGCAACCCAGCGACTGCCCCGACTCGTCGGCGAGGGGCAGGCGATGCGGCTGATTCTCACCGGCGAGCTAATCGACGCGGAGGAGGCCGCCGACATCGGTCTCGTCGACGAGGTGTGCGAGGAAGGCGAGTTCGACGACCGGGTCGCCGACCTCGCCGGCGCGATGGCCGAGAAGCATCCCGTCGCGCTCGAATACGCCAAGCAGGCGATCCGCGCCAGCGCCCGGATGGACCTCGACGACGGGATCGAGTACGAGGCCGAACTGTTCGCCGGCCTCTTCGCGACCGGGAACCCGCAGGAGGGCATCGACGCGTTCCTCGAAGACCGCGATCCGGAGTGGAAGGAACGGTAGGACGGAGTGGAACGGGTGGGAGCGGGCGCCGACGCCCGCTCAATCGGCCGAGTCGGCTTCTCGAAGGTACTCGGGATCGTCGAAGACCTCGTCCTCGCCCTCCACCGCGATCACGTCGAGGGCCGTCACCTCGGCACCGACACCGAGCAGCCCCGCCAGCGAGGGTTCGGTCCGCCCCTCGTCGCCGCTGACGAGCTCCTTGACGTACAGCCCGCCCTCGCCGTGAACTTCGAGCGTGGCGTGCGTGTCGTCCTCCAGTTCGCCCGAGATGGCGTAGACGGTCCGCTCGCGGGTCAGGTTCGCCCGCCGGTGGTCCACCCGCTGGGGCGTGTACTGTTCGACGGTCGTCCCGCCGAGTTCCGCGAGGGCCGTCTCGAACGCGTCGGCGTCGACTGTCCCGTCGAACTCGACCTCCATCCAGTAGGTCTTCGAGGCGTCGAGTTCCTTGACGCGCTCGACCATCTCGTGGGTCGCCAGGCGGAGCCCCACGACCTCGACGACCTCGCTCCCGTCGTTGATTCGCTCCTCCAGCGCCTCGACGTCCGGGGTCCGCCGATTCGGCTCCTTCACCTCGACGACGAAGGGCCGGCCGGTCCCGAGCATCAGCGCGTCCACGTCCTCGCGCCCGGCACCGTGAAAGAGCGCCTCCGTCCCCTCCATCGCTTCCAGGACGTGCGGAGCGACCTCCTCCTCGACGCTCGTGGGATACAGGTAGCCCGTCCCGCCGCAGTGCTCGCAGGGTTCCTCGCCGTCGTCGCCGAACTGCTTGCCGCTCCCGCCACACTCCCGGCAGGGCCACTCCGTCTGGGGCACGTCGCGTTCGAGTTTGCGGTACCGGCCGTAGACGAACGCGGGGTTGATCTGCACGTCGACGGCACCCGGCGGGATGGCGTCGGAGTCGTCGCTCGCCGCTTCGCCGTCGACGCGTTCCCCACCGCCCATGCCGCGTTCGATATTCAGCAGCGCGAGCACGTCGGGGCGCTCGAAGTCCACCTCGGTGTCGGTCATCCCGCCGACGCGCTTGCCCACCTCGCGGTTGAAGTCGCCCTTCCAGGTTTCCCCGGCGTCGGGGTCGAGGCCGGCCTCCTCGCGAAGCAGGGCGTCGTTCTCCTCGATCAGGGGCGGGACCCGTGTGCCGACCTGGTAGGTCTCGAAATCGATGCCCTCCAGTGCCTCGACGGCGCGGTCGGCCCACGCCTCGGCCCACAGGGATTCGCCCTCGCAGACCCAGCAGGCGTCCGGTTCCGGTGGCTCGTATGGTTCGTCGTCCTCCATCGCGATGGCCACCCGGAGCGCCTTCCCTCGCTCGACGTTGGTGAGGCCGAAACTCCGGTCGGCGAAGACCCGCCCCAGGCAGGCGTGACAGAGCGGCCCGGTCGCCAGCAAGGCCCGCGCGTCCTCGAACATGCTCATACGGATCGTTTCGGCAGCGCTGGCGTTTGTGCCTTGTCATCCGATCCCGGAAGCGCGCTCGCCCTGGCCACAACGCCTTCGGCAATCGTCATCGAAGATCACCTCGTGACTCGTTTCGACGCAACGCGGGGCGTCTCGTCGGTGATCGGAACGATCCTCGTCGTGGCCCTGGTCGTCGTCCTGGCAGGTACCGTCGGAGCGTACGCCCTCGGCGTTACGGACGGCGTTCGGGATCCGGCACCGAACGTCGCCGAGTCCGAAGGCCAACTCGTCGCCGAGGGCGACGAGCAAATCGTCGTCCTCACACACGTCGCCGGCGACCGGATCGAGGCGAACGAGATGGAGATCG
>DATFIX010000303.1:0-3039 GCA_035269625.1 Natrialbaceae archaeon | reverse complement strand
CGAGGCCGAGGTCCCGGAACTCCTTGGCCGCCTTGTGCATCCCGATCAGGCCGACGCCGCCGCCGGTCGGGTAGACGATGGCGTCCGGACTCTCCCAGTCCAGTTGCTCGGCGATCTCGTAGAACATCGTCTTCTTGCCCTCGTGGCGGTAGGGCGTCACGAACGTCGCGACGGAGTGCCAGTCGTCGTGCTCGTCCATGGCGTCCCCGTAGGCCGCGCCGGCGTCGACGAGGTTCCCGCCGACCACGGTGAGATCGCCGCCGTGGACGTTGACCATCGCCTTGTTCGTGAACCCGGCGCGCGAGGGCAGAAACACGTGCGAGTCGAGGCCGGCACGGGCGGCGTAGGCCGACGCCGCCTGCCCAGCGTTGCCCGCCGAGGCGAGGGCGACGTCGGTCGCCCCGTGCTGGTGGGCCGCCGTCACGGCCATCGTCTGCCCGCGATCCTTGAACGTCCCGGTCGGGTTGCGACCCTCGTCCTTGATCAGCACCCGGCCGACGCCCATGTCCTCGGCGATCCGCGGTGCCTCGACCAGCGGCGTTGCCCCCTCGTCCATCGTGACGGCCGCCTCGCGCGTGAACGGTAACAGTTCCTCGTAGCGCCACATCGAGTCGAAGGGCCGCGATTCGAGATCCTCCCGGGTCAACTCCAGACGATCCTCGTCGTAAGTCGGGTCGAGAATGCCGTCACACTCCGGACAGCGATGGGTCCCCTCGTCGGGCTCGAACTCGCTCCCGCAATCCACACAGGTCAGGCCGGTGAAAGCCGGGGTCGTGTCCATGCCCCACACTGGGACTGACGGGGACTAAGACCTACGCCTCCCAGCAGAGCCCGCCCCAACTGGGTGTCTCGAGCCTCGCTTTCGATCCGTCGGACGCTACCGGTTCTCCCGGTTTTATGTCATTGGGACGACCAGGTGCGAGCATGGAGCCCGAGGCGGTCCGCCGCGAGCTCCACGCCCGGGCGACGGACGTCCGGGCGACGCTCGCGGATCGGTGGGGGACGGTTCCGACGCGGGAACGGACGGTGCCGGCGCTGGAGCACTCGCCACCCGAGCACCCGAACGACCTCTTCCCGTGGGCGGCGGTGTGTCTCGTCACCCGGGGCGACGAGGTACTCGTGCTCCAGGATCCCGATCACGACACCCTCGAGTGGGAACCGCCCGGGGGAAAGGGACGGCCGGACGAGCGCCCCGCCGACACTGCCCGGCGCGAAGTCCGCGAGGAGACGGGCGTCACCTGCGACGTGACGGCCCTCCTGCTGGTGGAACTCCTCCAGTTTCACTACGGCGGCGACGACCCCTATCCGGTCGCTCAGGCCGTCTTCGCCGGTCCCTACATCGGTGGCGACGCGGAAGCACGGGAAGCAGCCATCGACACCATCGGCTGGTTCGACGCCCACGACCTCCCCTCGAACGTCCAGTACCGGTCGCTCATCCGCGACTACGTCGTCGAGGGGTCGGACTCCCGCCGGGTTTGACCGGATCGCTGCCGCCCGGGTGCGTCGACTCGATTTTTTGTAGTTCCCACCCCAAGGTCGGGCCATGACCGAATCCACGGTCGCCATCGCCGGTGGGGGACTCGCAGGACTGGTAACGGCTCGGCGACTGGCCACCGCCGGCGTCGACGTGACCCTGTTCGAGCGCGAGGAAACGGTCGGCGGGCGGGTCAGGAGCACCCGGGAGGACGGCTACGTCTACGACCGCGGCTTCCAGGTGTTCTTCACCGCCTATCCGGCCGCACGACGGGAGCTCGAGTACGGCACGCTCGATCTTCGACGATTCAAACCGGGTGCCTGCATCGCCCGCCCCGGCGAGCGATCCATCCTGTCCGATCCGCTTCGCGATCCCATGGCGCTCACGGACTCACTGTTCAACCGGGAGGTGACGACCGCGGACAAACTGCGGACGCTGAAACTCCGCCGCGAGTTGAAGGGCCGACACCGCGACGAGATCTTCGCCGGGCCGGACGCGACGATCCGCGAGTACCTGGGGAAGCGAGGGTTTTCGCGGAAGTTCGTCGAGAACTTCGCCGCCCCGTTCTACGGCGGGATCACGCTCGATCGCTCCCTCTCGACCTCCAAACGCGTCTTCGAGTACACGTTCCACACCCTCTCTGCGGGCGACATTGCGGTCCCGGCCCGTGGAATGGGAGCGATCACCGAGCAACTCCGCGACCGGGCCGAGAACGCGGGGGCGACGATCGAAACCGGCGCGGCGGTCGAAAGCGTTGCTTGTGGTGACGACGAGGCGACCCTCGAGGTCGGCGGCGAGACCGTGACGGCCGATGCCGTCGTCGTCGCGACTGACGCCTACTCGGCCGGGGAGTTGACCGACGTCGACGGCATCCCGACCGAGACGAACGCCTGCGTCACCCAGTGGTACGACTATCCCGGATCGAAACCGCTCGACGCCGGGGCGCGACTCCACCTCAACGCGTCGAGCGACGCGCCGAACCACGTCGTCGAACACACCGCCGTCGCGCCCGAGTACGCCCCGGACGGGCGGGCGCTCCTGAGCGCGACCTTCCTGGGCGAGCGCGAGGAGTCCGACGAGGCGCTGGCGGCACGAACCCGCGAGACCCTGGCGTCGTGGTATCCCGAACAGCGCTTCGACGATCTGGAACTCCGGCGGACCGACCGGATTCCCTTCGCACAGTTCACCCAGCCGCCGGGCATCCACGAGACCTTGCCGGACGTTCGCGATCCCGACGGCCCCGTCTACCTCGCCGGGGAGTACACCGAGTGGTCGTCGATCCAGGGCGCGATGGAGAGCGGCCGGAACGCGGCCCGGGCGGTTCGCGAGGACCTGGACGTCGGGCTGTAGGCCGCGTTCAGGTTCCTCAGAGGTGCGATCGGAGCTTCCCCAGCGAGGGGAACCGGAGGGTCTCGTCGCCGTCCTCGTCGCGGACGACCGGGTGGAACTCCTCCAACCGGCGGACGAACGGCGACTGGAGGTCGGCCGCGTGCGTGCCGTTGACAGTGACGCCGCGGATGAGGCGGTTGAACGGTGGGAGCATCAGGACGTCGGCCCGGGCGTCC
>DATFIX010000302.1:0-2976 GCA_035269625.1 Natrialbaceae archaeon | reverse complement strand
GAGCGCCTGGAGGAGTTTCACGTTCGCCTCGAGGACCGCGATGGTCGCCGGGATCGCTACCTCGTCGGCGAACCGGAGGACTCGACGCGGTTCGGGTGGCCGAGGAAAGCCGAGGGGTCCGCGTCGCCGGTCGGAACCGAGTGGCCCACGCCTCCCGTCGGGTTCGATCTCGGTGCGGAGGTCCCGGAGAACCGATTCGAGATCACCGGCCAGGTCGGCCAGCTCCTGGCGCTCGTCTCGCGGGGTGTCGTCGTCGCTCATGGGCTTTGGTTGGCAGAGCGCGTGGAAAAAGCCGCGGGTCGATCGGGTTCGCGATTGGGCCCTCAAACCGCTCGTCGATACTGGACCGGCCACTCGATCCGGTCGGTCGCGTCGAGCGCCTCGGCCGCGTGCAGCGTGAAGTAGGGGTCCCGGAGGTGTTCCCGGCCGACGATGGCGAGGTCGGCGCGCTCGTTCCGGACCAGTTCGTCGGCTTGCTCGGGTGCCGTGATCTTGCCCACTGCACCCACGAGGACGTCCTCGACGTCCTCCCGGACGCGCTCGGCGTGGGGAACGAGGAACCCGGGGCCGGAGGTCGGCGGTTCCTGGTCCGGGTGGATCCCGCCCGCGCTGACGTCGATCAGGTCGACCTCGTCCGACAGGTCCTCGGCCAGGCGGACGGTGTCCTCGATCGTCCAGGACTCGCGGTCGGGCAGCCAGTCGGTGGCCGAGACGCGGACGAAGACCGGGGTTCCCGCCGGGATCCGCTCCCTGATCGCGCTCACGACCTCGCGAACGAGTCGGGTCCGTCCCTCGAAGTCGCCGCCGTAGGCGTCCTCGCGGTCGTTCGTGACCGGCGAGAGGAACTGGTGGAGCAGGTAGCCGTGGGCGGCGTGGACCTCGACGATCTCGAAGCCGGCGTCGATCGCCCGCTCCGCGGCGTCGGCGAAGGAGGCGATCAGGCGCTGGACGTCCTCGTCCGTCATCGCCCGGATTTCCGGAGTTTTGCCGTCGGTCGGGTAGGGGTCGCCAGTGGGGCCGAGGACCTCCCAGCCCCCGTCGTCGGGCTGGAGGTACTCGCTGCCGTCCCAGGGTCGGCTCTTGCTGGCCTTCCGCCCGGCGTGGGCCAGCTGGATCGCCGGGGTCCCACCCCGGTCCGAGACGAATTCGGCGGTCGAGGCGAGGGCCGCGGCGTGGTCGTCGCTCCAGATCCCGAGGTCGTGAGGCGTGATGCGCCCCTCGGGCCGAACGGCCGTGGCTTCCGCCATCACGATCCCGGCGCCACCGGTCGCCCGACTGCCGTAGTGGACCTGGTGCCAGTCGGTCGCCAGTCCGTCGTCCTCACAGGAGTACTGACACATCGGCGACACCATAACCCGGTTCCGGACCGTCACGTCCCGGATCGGGAGCGTCGAGAAGAGGTCGGTCGTCATCGATCGGCCGTTCGTCCTCGCACGGGAAGTGTGTGGTGTTCCCCCCGGAAATCGGCCGCAATCACCTCGAACGCACCGGTTTTTTCGACCCCATATGCACAATATTTATTGGATCGTGCCTCGTTGTCCTTGAAAGAATGGGCACCGATTTCGGCGGCACCCCCGATCGGTCGACGTTCGCGCGGACGCTCTCCGATCTGAAGCGCGAGGGGAGCAATATTCTGCTGGTCGGGGACGAGTCGAACGACGCGCACGACGACGTCTGTCGCCGACTCCTCGGCGAGGACGACGACGCGCCGCGGTATCGGCTGTTCGTGCTCACCCGCGACGGGGAGGAGGGGTGCACGACCGCACCTGCGGCAACGGCGAACGCCGGACCGGTCCGCGTCGTTCGTCAGGCAGGTGCGCCGACGGTCGATGGCGCGGACGTGTTGACCACCACCGTCGACAGCGAGTTCCTCAGCGCACTCGGCATGGATTTTCTCGACGTCGTCGACGAGATCGTGGCCGAAAGCGACGGCCTCGAACCGGCACAGTTGCGGGTCTGTTTCGACTCGGTTCGCCCGCTCGTCGAACGACATCGCTCCGAGACGGTGTTCCGGTTGCTCCACATGATGACGGCCAGAATCCGGGAGGAAAACGGGATGGGCCACTTCCACCTCAGGCTCCCCCGAGATCACGAAATCGTCCGCCTGCTGGACCCGCTGTTCGACGCCATCGTCGAGGTTCGAACGATGGACGGCACCGTCGAACAGCGGTGGCACCTCCGGGACGGCGACGTCACGAGCGACTGGATCGCGATGTGATCCATCCCCCGTTTCGCGCCGGAGTCGAAAGGTAAAACTTGCTGCTATGGCTCTACGCGGGTAATGGCCGATCCCTCCTTCGTCATTGGCATCGCCGGCGGGACGGGTGCCGGCAAGACGACCGTCGCACGGACGCTCGCGGATACCGTCCGGGAGGAATCGGTGGCCGACGGGGACGGCGGCGTCACCCGGATCCCGCTGGACAACTACTATCGCGACCTCTCGCACCTGGATCTGGGTGAACGCGAGGACGTCAACTACGACCACCCCTCCGCGTTCGAGTGGGAACTGGTCTGCGATCACCTCGACGAGTTGCTGTCGGGCCAGCGGATCGAGATGCCCCAGTACGACTTCTCGCTCCACAACCGCAAGGACGAGACCGTGACCGTCGAACCGACGGACGTCATCCTGGTGGAGGGCATCTTCGCGCTGTACGACGAACGCGTGCTCGACCGCCTGGATCTCCGGGTCTACGTCGAGACGGACGCCGACGTGCGAATCATCCGGCGCATCCGCCGGGACGTGGTCGAGCGGGGCCGGGACCTGGAGGGCGTCATCGACCAGTACCTCTCGACGGTCAAACCGATGCACGAACAGTTCGTCGCGCCGACGAAAAAGCGAGCTGACCTCATCATCCCCGAGGGCGCGAACCGGCGGGCAGTCGATCTTCTCAAGGAAAAGGTCATGCGGGAAATCGAGGAGTGAACGGGTTGCAGCCCTCTCAGTTTCCGGGGTGGGAGTCCCACAGATCACTGGCC
>DATFIX010000301.1:0-7494 GCA_035269625.1 Natrialbaceae archaeon | reverse complement strand
TGCATCAACTGCAACACCTGCTCGTTCGCCTGCAAATCGACGTGGACCAGCGGGAAGGGCCAGGAGTACATGTGGTGGATGAACGTCGAGACCGAGCCCTACGGCGGGTACCCGATGGGCTGGGACATGCGCCTGCTCGACGACCTCGGTCCGGGACAAACCATCTTCGAGGCCGCCGAGAACGGCGAGGCAGCGAAGGGATATATCGCCGGCAAGGAAGAGTGGGAATACCCCGCGCTGGGCGACGACATGGTCCACGGCGAGTACCCGGACGGTGACGTGGTCGAGAGCGACCCCGCCGAGGGAGAGTACCACGACATGTGGCAGTTCTACCTGCCCCGCCTGTGCAACCACTGCAAGAACCCGGCCTGCCTCGCCGCCTGCCCGCGGAAGGCCATCTACAAGCGCGAGGAGGACGGCATCGTCCTGCTCGACCAGGAGCGCTGCCGAGGCTACCGGAAGTGCGTCCGGGCCTGCCCCTACCACAAGCCGATGTACAACCCGGAGACGGGGATCACGGAGAAGCCGGTCGGGTGCTACCCCCGGATCGAGAACGGCGACGTCCCGCGCTGCGTCAGCAGTTGCATCGGGAAGACCCGCCTCCACGGGAACATCAACCGCGGGCCCGACGCCGGCCACCCGAACGGGAAGTCCTCGGCGGCGGCCGGCCGGAGCCCGATCAACTACCTCGCGAAGTCCGACGAGAAGGTCGCGCTCCCGCTGTATCCCGGCTTCGGCACCCAGCCCCAGGTCTACTACCTGCCGCCGTATCACGTCCCGCCCGGGTTCCTCGAACAGCTGTTCACCCCGAACGCCGACGAGAAACTGAACGACTGGCCCGGCGACACCTACCGCGAGACGATCGAAATCGTCCAGGAGCGCGTCCGGAACCCGAGCCACCACGTCCTCGGCATCCTCCAGCTGTTCGGCGCGACGACGAAGCTCATCGAGACCTACCGCGTGACGGAGAACCGCGTGAAGGGGTGGGACCGGAACGGCAAGAAGGTCGTCGACATGCCCATCGAGGAGGAACTGGAAGTCCGCGAGGGCGAGGGGTGGACCAACCAGCCGTGAGGTGATCCGAGCATGACACCAAACCCCACCGACCGGATCGACGCACCCCTCGAGGACGGTCACGACTTCGACCGCCACGACCCGTCGTCCGCCCACGAGACGCCCCAGTACCACGGCGCCCGGGCCGCCCTCTACGGCGCGGTGGCGGCCCCGTTCGTCCACCCGGACGAGGGCGCGATCGACGACCTCGCGCACGACGACGCGATCGAAGGCATCCTGACAGCAGCAAAGCGGGTCGGCGTCGAGTCCGAGACTGCGGCGTTCGTCCGGGCTCTCGAAACGACCGACGCTGAAACCGCCACAAGCGCCTACGACCGACTCTTCGGCGTCCCGGACGAGGGCGGTACCTACCCGGTCGTCCCCTACGAGGCCCAGTACACGGTCGATGGAGCGATCGACCGGGAACAGCGCCGGATCGCGGCCGTGATCGGCGTCATGGAGGCCGCCGGGTTCGAGCGAGGGGAGACCTTCGCCGAGCGCCAGGACCACGTGGCCGCCGAACTCGAACTCGCGCAGGTGCTGGCCGTCCAGCGGGCGGTCGCGCTGCACGGTAACGAGCGAGCAGAAGCGGGCCGCATCGCTGACCTCGAGGCGACGTTCCTGGCCGAGCACCTGATCGACTTCGTGCCGGCGTTCGCCCGCGACCTCCGGGACGCGACCGACGTTGCGCTGTACGAGACGGCGGCCGACCTAGCGAGTTCGCTCGTCGAACTCGACCACGAGCGACACCCGGACGCGATGGAAATCCCGACGACGGCGGATCGCTCCGGGGAACCGCCCCGCAATGACGAACTCCAGGGAGGTGACCCGCGATGATCGACCGCGACGCGGCGGTCCGGGCGACGGTGATTACGCTCGTCGTCGTGGGCGTCCTGGTCGTCGCGCAGGCGGCCGTCGTGGCCGCCGTGACAGGCGACCGCCAGCCCCTCCTGACCCGAGAGAAAGTGCCCACCTCGCCGACGGCCGACGCCTGGGAGTCGATCCCCGGTCGGCGGGTGACGCTCTCGAAACAGACGATCGCCCCGCCGTTCGGCGGCGGAAGCGTGGACACGATGACTGTCGAGGCCGTCTCGAACGAGACCCACGTCGGCTTCAGGCTCGCGTGGCCGGACGCCACCCGGGACGAATCGCTCGCCGGGCCGCGGGAGTACAGCGACGCGGCGGCGATCATGGTCCACGACGGCGAAGCCCCGCCGATCACGATGGGCGCGACGGGCACGCCGGTCAACGTCTGGTACTGGCGGGCGGCCTGGCAGTTCGGCGAAAACGAATCGTCGTGGACCGGCGACATGTACGCCTATCCACACCAGTCGAACGCGACGAAGCCCGGGCGGGCGGCGGATAACCCGCTCTCGCGGGCCCGGTACGAGCGACTGGCGCAGAACTACTACGCCCGCGGGTTCGGGTCGCTGAGCCACGCGCCGGAACAGCCAGTCCACGCCGAGGCGACCCGGACCGACGACGGCTGGTCGGTCGTGTTCTGGCGGGCGCGCTCGACGGACGGGACCCACGACGCCGGGTTCGCTGACGGCGGGGACGAGTACCTCGCGTTCGCGGTCTGGAACGGGAGCGCCGGCGAGGCCAACGGCGAGAAGTCGCTGACGATGCAGTTCACGCGCCTCGATCACGAGTCGGGGCGACTCGGTCCCGCCGACGTCGGGACCCCGACGGCCACTCCGGTAACGAATCCGACGGGGAGCCTCCCGCTGATTCCGCGTTCCCTGGAAACCCTCGCCTTGGTGGCCGGCGCACTCGTTCTCCTCTGGGGACTCGCCTACGCGGGGGTGAGGTTGTCCGAATGACGGGGGAAGTGTCGAACCTCGACGGGACCGACGGACCCGACGAGGCCGTCCTCCGCAAGGCTCTGACCCACGACGACCACCAAGTGCGCCGCGAGGCCGCGCTGACACTGATCGACCGCGCCGACGATGGCTTAGAGGGGGCCACTGCTCGGGCCCTGACCGAACGCGTCGAACGCGACCCCGACGCCGACGTGCGACAGTTCGCCGTCGAGGCGTTCGGCGTCGCGGGCAGGGACGCCGGCATCGACACGGTTCGCTCCGCGCTCGACGACCCCGACGAGTGGGTCCGGGCTGAAGCCGTCGTCGTACTCTCGCGTATCGCCCCCGACGCGACGGGGACTTTCGAGGACCGCCTGACCGACGACAGCCCGTGGGTGCGCCGGAACGCGCTGATCGCGCTGGGGAAGACGGGCACGGTTGCTCGATCGACGCTGGAGGAGCGCATTCGGACCGATCCTCACCCGGCCGTACGGGAGTACGCGGCCGCCTACCTCCCGGACGCCGTGGACGGTGCGGGGGACGGGGACGACGACGTCGAAGCGGCGACCCGGATCCTCGCGGCCGTCCTGGCCCGCGAACCGAACGCGTTCGTCCGGGCGAAAGCGGCGACGGGACTGGGCGACCTCGGAACCGACCTGGCCGAACGGGCCCTCGAGGAACAAGGGCTGAACGACCGGAGCGAGGACGTCCGACGTGCGGCGAAGCGGGCGCTGGCGGCGGTGCGGGGGATCGACCCCGACCGGATCGAGACGGACGATCCGACGCCGCCCGGCGGTGGCGGAAACGGATCGCCGTCGGGGCGACCGCCCGGACCGCCCTCGACCGGGTCGGAACGGCCGTCGAGACCGCCCTCGGCCGGATCGGGGCGACCGTCGAGAGAACCGGCCACACCGCCGTCGGAAGCGTCGTGTGGCTGCTCGGACGACTCGTGCGGGTCGACCCATGGCGACAGACCGGGACGGGGGCGACGAGAGGATGAGTGACCCGAACGACGCCGACGAGCGGACCGCCGGTGGAGCACCACCGGACGACGGACCGTCACTGGCGTCCGAATCTGTCGGGCTCTCGATCCCGGACGATCACGTCGGCGCGTTCGTCGCGGAGGTGTTCGAGGACCCCGAACGCTCGACGACCTGGTCGGCAGCCGTCGACGCGATGGTCCCGGACGACGCGAGGGAGCAGTGGGATCGACTGTCGGCGGCCGAGCGGGCCAGGGAGATGCTCGGCATGGCGACCGACTACGACGAACGGGCGATCGAGCACCTGGAAGAAATCCCGGTCGGCGGCGACACAGCCGCGGCCGACGTCCGCAACCGCTTCGACGAGGCGGCCCGATGTCGGCGCAACGCCGACATGCTCCGCAACGCCATCGCGAACGCCTACGCCGACGGGTTCCTCGACGACGACTCGATGGTGAGGGCCGTCGAGGCGAACGACTTCGACACGACCCGGGTCGCGAGGCGAGAGGAACGGCTGGAGTCCGTGGCCGAGACTCACGGGTTCGACTTTCGACCCTACGGCGGGACGCTCGTCCACGAGGACGACGGGGGCGACGAGGGCGAGACGCCGCCGACAGAACTCTGGTGAGCGCACCGATCAAATTCAGGGCCGCCGAGTTCTGAGCACCCACGCTTCGGGCGTCGCCCGTTCGACTTCGAACCGGTCGAACGCCTCCTCGGAGTTTTCGACGCCTTCGAGGTCGGCCAGAAACGACCGGACGGGCGTCGGGTCGCGGTCGCTGACGAGGACGAACTCGTCGCCCGACGACAGGTCGGTGAACGCCTCCTCGACGGCTTCGTGGCGGCGATTCGGGGGGACGTCCCGGAGGTCGACCGCGTCCTCGGACACCGAGAGGTCCCACAGGGTGGCCAGCCGTTCGTCGACGGCGTCGGCCATCGACGCGAAAGGATCGGGAACCCTTCCGGGTCCGATTTCGCCCTGTGCGGACGGATCGAAGGGAATCTCCGCGAGCACGGGGACGTCGAAGTCAGCGGCCGGATCGTCGCCCCGGAACAGGTCGTGCTCGTCGCCGCAAGTCGGGCAGGCGAACGAGCCCATGTTCGACACGACGCCGAGTACCGGGACGCCCTCTTCCTCGAACAGCGCGACGCTCCGGGCGGTGTCCGCGACCGCCGTCGGGAACGGCGTCGTCACGAACACCACGCCGTCGATGGGGAACTCCTGGAGGGTCGTGAGCACGACGTCGCCGGTCCCCGGCGGGAGGTCGACGACGAGGGTGTCGCGGTCGTCCCAGGCCGTGGTCTCGAACAGGTCCGAGAGCGCTTCGTGGGCCATCGCGCCCCGCCAGGCCAGCGGGCCGCCGTCCTGCAGGAGGCCGACGCTCATCACCTCCAGTCCGTCGGTTTGCGCCGGCACCGGATCGTCGTTCTCGTCGGCGTAGACCGGCCCCTCGACGTCCAGCAGTCGAGGGACGTTCGGCCCGTGGAGGTCGGCGTCGAAGAGGCCGACGCGCTCCTGGTCGGCCAGGGCACACGCGAGGGAGACGGCGACCGTGGTCTTGCCGACGCCACCTTTCGCGCTGGCGACCGCGATGATCCGGTCCACGGCCTGGAGTTCGACGGACTGCTCCCCCGTCAGCGACGCGTCGCCCGGCGACGTGTGCCCGATCGGGGTTCGGCCGCCGTCGCCCTCGCTGCGGGAATGCGAGTGGTTCCGGGTCATTGCGCGATCAGTTCCCGACGCTCCGGTTCGACGGCCTCCAGTTTCTCCCCCGCGGCGAACTCCCGGACGATCTTGCTCTCTGCGCGGTGGAGTTTCTCGCAACAGGTGGACTTCGCGATCCCGACGATCTCGGCGAGTTCGGTCAGGGTACACGTCCGGGGGATCTCGTAATATCCCGCGTCGATCGCGGCGTCGATCAGCGCCCCCTGCTCGTCGGTGAGGACGTCCTCCGAGGTGTGGTCGTGTTCCAGGGTGTGCAGGGTGTACGAGATTCCGAACGCCTCCAGTTGCTCGCCGAGTTCGGAGAGGCGATCGTGCGAGGTGGTTACCGTCCAGCGAGCCCGCCCCTCGCGGATCGAGAAGGGCAACTCGAGGGGGATTCCCGATCCGACGATCGGGAACAGGAGCGTCGGTTCGGAGGTCTCGAGCTGGACGAGTCCGGTATCGTCGGCGTGGTTGAGCACGTCCAGTTCCGTTACCAGTTCCTCGTCGTCGAGGGCCTGGATCACCGCGGGGACGTCGGATCCCGAGATTTCGACCAGCCCCGTCGCCGTCTCGCCGCCCGGAAATGCCGAGAGGATCGTCAACTCGGCGTCCGGATGGTCTCTGGACACGCGGCCGATCCAGAGATCCGCCGGGATAGAGATCGTGAGCGTCGCGCGAGTCATAGGTCGTGCGAACATATTCGCCCCTCCTCCACCAACTCTTCCTCGAACATGTTCGCCTGCCGGTCCGGGCGAGGACCCTTCAGCGCCCGATCGTCGTCGACCGATCGGGCGTCGTTCGATTCGTCTCGAAGACGTTCGGGCCAGCACTCTTGATCCCGGACCTCCTGGGTCGCGTATGGCTTCCGTAACGCGGTCTCGCTTCTTCCAGGCCGACCCGGAGACCGTCGAGCGTCTCATCGCCGACGACGTCGTGGGGTTCATGAAAGCGGCGGGGTTCGATTCCGTGTCGGTCGAGGAGGACTGTCTCGAGATCGAACGCAGACTCGGCCTCGCGAACCTGTCGCTCACGCTCCGACCGATCGACGGCGAGGAAGCCACGCTCGCGTTCGAGCAGGAGGCCGGACTCTTCGAGGCGATGACGATGCAGTATTTCGTCGAACCGACGGCCGGAGGAACCGAACTGGAGGCCAGGACCGAGTTCACGCTGGGCGGCGTCGTCGGGAGCGTCCTGGACGAAACGCTGGTTCGCCGTCAGCGAAAGAGCGAACTGGAGGACCAGTTCGACTACCTGGAACGTGCCCTGGAGGACTGACGCGCTTTCGACCGCTCAAAAGGCGTCCCGGACCGCGTCGCCGCCCGAGGCAGTCGCCAGCACCAGCGCGAGTTTGATCCGGGCCTTGTGGGCGGGCAGGTCTCCGGCGAAGACGGCACCACGATCGGACAACGTTGCCCCGCCGCCCGGGGTGCCGTACACCGGACGCACCGCGCCGGCGTGACACCGTGAGGTGACGACGACAGGTGTGCCCGCGTCGATGGCCTCCACGACCGCCTCGCCGACCGCGGCCGTCGCATTGCCGAGTCCCGTCCCTTCGAGAACGATCCCGTCCACGTCGTCCGCGAGCGCCGTCTCGATCGCCCCCGCGCCCACCCCGACGCCGCTGTTGACCATCCTGACGGTCGGCAACGGCGAGGTCGCAGGGTAGGTCTCGGTTCGCGTTCCGGGGTCGCGGAAGAACCGGATCTCGTCGCGAGTGAGCGCGGCGACTGGGCCTTTCTCGGGCGATCGGAACGCGCCGAGTTTGCTCGTGTGGGCTTTCGTGACGTCCCGGGCGGCGTGGACCGCCTCGTCGAAGACGACGTAGGTCCCGCCGGCGTCGATCACCCGTTCGTGACTCGCCACCCGGACGGCAGCGAGCAGGTTGGCGGGCCCGTCGGCCCCCACCTCGTCCGGGCGGCGCTGCGCGCCCGTGAACGCGACCGGGACGTCG
>DATFIX010000300.1:0-12900 GCA_035269625.1 Natrialbaceae archaeon | reverse complement strand
CCGTCGTCCGCGTCCAGCAGGTCGGAATACCGGAACGCGAGTTCCCGGACGTTCCGAACGTGCGCCGGCGGCTCGCGGTCGTCGCGACGGACGTAATAGAGTTTGCGGGGGCAGTACGCGGCGATCCGGAGGTCGCTGAAGGGAACGGTCATGCCACCGCTGGTCGCGCCATCGGATTTGAACCCTGGCACGGATACCGTCGTCATACGACCACCTTCACTTTCACCTCGCGTGGCTCACCTTGAGGGTCGCCCGGATCGGATCTGGAAATAGCATCGGACGCTCAATCGCCACGGCTGCCCACCCGCCCGAAACACGCCCATGAGTACCCACGCCACGCTCGGTCAGTGTCCCAGTTGCGAGAGTCGGATCCCCGAAGGCCGACTGTTGATCGAATACGAAACCGACGACGGCCCGGCGATGTTCGCCGAATGTCCGGGCTGTCGGGACGTCGTCCATCCGCGGCAGCAGGTAGATTAGAACGAGACGTTCGATTCCATTCCTTCGGTCGCGTCGTCGAGCCCGTCCTCCTGGACGTCGCCGGTCAACCGATTCGAGAGGTCGGCGTCCGCGAGGATCGCTTCGAACTCGTCACGGAATCGGTCGTTCGATCGCCTGGCCTCGTCCCGTGCGCGGACGACCCGGCGGTACCGGCGGACGGTCGAGGGGCTGACGTCGAGTTCGTCGGCGATGTCCTCCACCGAGCGGCCGGCGTCGAGGAGATCGCGGAGCGTCGAGAGTTCGAACGGAGCGTCGAGATCGCGATCGCGAAAGAGATGGAGATCGAGTCGCGCGCGGAACGTTCGTTCGCGTGACAGTTCGAGTTCGCGGGCGATGGCGGCGTCCGAGGCGCCGTCGTAGAAGCGTCGAACCACCCGGCGATACGCTTCATCGTCGAGGTCGGCGTCGAACTCGAAACGGTCGCGCATCCGTCCGATGACCGCTTCGATCTGCTCCACCACCGCTTCTTCCTCCTGTTCCGTCAGCGACCCGTGGGTCTCCTCCTGTTGCTCCGTGACTGTCTCTGAGTCGGAAACGTCCATGAAGATGTCACGAAGCTCCTCGGTTTTCTCGTCCATTTTGGCGTGAAGAGTGTAATTGGG
Organism: Natrialbaceae archaeon; assembly: GCA_035269625.1. Taxonomy (GTDB): domain Archaea; phylum Halobacteriota; class Halobacteria; order Halobacteriales; family Natrialbaceae; genus DATFIX01. The sequence continues at coordinate 11,797 of DATFIX010000300.1, read as the reverse complement.
TCGCTGCGTTTATGAATCTATCGGATTGCAGATAACTCGACAACGAACCTGACAATAGGACCGACCGACCCGTCGGGCCCAGTTCCCCGACGAGACGCTGTGACAAGTTTTATACTGCCCGTTTCCGGTGATTAACATATGACATTCGAGGCGCTGTCGGTCGTCGGGGCGACCCCAACCCGCGAGACGCTCTGGGGCATCAGTCACGTCGGCGAGGTCGTCTTTTACTTCCTCGCCGCGCTGACCGTCGTCGTCCTCGTGTACGGGATCTACGAGCGGTTCGCCCGACTGGCACGGGCCGACGAGGACTGGTTCGACCGGTTCGACGACCTGACCGAACGCGTGATCGAGGCGACGAGAATCGTCTTCACGAACGAGAAACAGTTCAACCGCGACCTCTACGGCGGGATCATGCACGCGTTCATCATCTGGGGCTTTCTCACCCTCCTCATCGGGACGTCGATCCTGGCGTTCGACATGGACGTCCTCGAGAAGGGGTTCGGGTTCACGATCTTCAAGGGCGACTTCTACCTGGCCTACTCGCTCGTGATGGACGCGCTGGGCCTGTTGCTCGTCGTCGGCCTCGGGATGGCCCTGTACCGCCGGTACTGGGTTCGTAACGAGCGCCTCTGGGGCAAACACACGAGCCTCGAGGACGACCTGTTCGTCTGGGGCCTCTTTTTCGTCGCCGTCGGCGGCTACGTCGTCGAGGGACTGCGCATCCTCGGGACGGGGCAGGGATCGACCAGTTTCCCCGACTTCGAGACCGTCAGTTTCGTCGGGTGGTTCGTCGCCGACGTCTTCCAGGCGATCGGTGTCACGCCCGAGGGTGCCGCCGCGCTGTACTGGTGGGCCTGGTGGTCCCACGCCCTCCTCGCGTTCGGATTCATCGCCTCGATCCCCTACGCCAAGCCGTTCCACCTGCTCTCGTCGTTCGTCAACGTCGTCGCCCGCGACGAGAAGGCGGGCGTCCGCCTGCCGGGCGTCCCGCCGGAACTCGACGCCGAGACGGGCGCCGAGAGCATCGACTCGTTCTCCTGGAAGGAGATGCTCGACCAGGACGCCTGCACGAAGTGCGGGCGCTGTTCCGCGGTCTGTCCGGCCGCCGAATCCGGCCGCAACCTCGATCCCCGTGACGTCATCCTCGACCTGAAGGAGTACCGCGACTCCGTCGACGCCGGCGAGGGCGAGACGAAACCCATCGTCGCCGACGGCGGTGCCGTCATCGAGGCCGAGACGATGGAGTCGTGCATGGCCTGCATGGCCTGCATGGACGCCTGCCCGGTCGAGATCGAGCACCTCAAGTCCTTCACCCGAATGAACCGCCAGCTGACGGACGAGGGCGAGGTGGACACGAACCTCCAGGACGTCTTCCAGAACCTGATGCAGCAGGGCAACACCTTCGGCGACCCGAACCGCAAGCGCGGCGAGTGGACCGAGGACCTCGATTTCGACGTGACCGACGCCCGCGAGGAGGACGTCGAGTACCTCTGGTACGTCGGCGACTACCCGAGTTTCGACGAGCGCAACAAGCGGATCGCCCGCGCACTCGCCGCCATTCTCGAGGAGGCCGACGTCTCCTACGGCATCCTCTACGACGACGAGAAGTACGACGGCAACGACATCCGGCGCGTCGGCGAGGAGTTCATGTTCCTCGAACTCGCCGGGCACCACGTCGAGTCCTTCGATGACTGCGAGTTCGAGAAGATCGTCACCACGGACCCGCACTCGTTCAACACGATGAAAAACGAGTACCCGGAGATCGACTTCGGGGAGTTCGCCGACGACCCGATGATGCCCTTCGAGTACGACGGCCACTGGAACGAGGACGGCGAGGTGCCGGTCCTGCACTACACCCAGGTCGTCGCCGAGATGGTCGAGGACGGACGCCTCGGCCTCGCTGGGACCGAACTCGATTACACCGTGACCTACCACGATCCCTGCCACCTCGGCCGGTTCAACGACGTGTACGAACCGCCGCGCGAACTCGTCGAGGCGACTGGGGCCGAGTTGAGCGAGATGCCGCGCAACCGCGAGGACACCTACTGCTGTGGCGGCGGCGGTGGCGGCCTCTGGCTCGAAGTCGAGGAGGAGGTCCGCCCCAGCGAGGAGCGCATGCGCGAGGCGCTGGAGGACACCGACGCCGGCCACGACGTCGAGAAGTTCGTCGTCGCCTGCCCGATGTGCATGACGATGTACGAGGACGGCCGCAAGACCGGCGGCTACGAGGACGACATCGAGGTCGTGGACATCACGGAACTGCTGGCGGAGGCCCTGGGCATCGAGGAGCAGGCCGGACTGGCCGACTGACGAAGGGAGGGCCGCCCCGGCCGTCTGACGACGTCGGTCGCTATTTTCGGGAGGTCACCGGGCCCTCGTCCCACAGAACGTACAGAAGTTGTCGGACTCGTGGACGACGGTCCCACAGATGAAACAGAACCACTCCCCGTAGTCGGGGTCGCGCGAGCGATCGTGCCGAGGCTGGGGTTCACCACACTCGTGGCACTTGTCCGCCTGGACGACGAGGGTTTCACCGCAACGCCAGCATCGCCGGGTGTCGGGGTCGTCGGTCGGGTGCCGGTCACTCCCGCAGTACTCGCAGAAGTTCGCGTCCGCGACCAGCAACTGCCCGCAGTTCCAGCACTCGTTCTCGCTCGTCGTCTCCGGGAACGCCGACGGCAGGTGCGTCCCACAGGTCGTGCAGTACTCGTCGCCGTCGGCGACCGGCGCGCCGCAGTCGGGACAGCGCGTCACGGGAACCGTCTCCCTGGGCCCGGATCTCTGATACCTGCATCCCGTCCGCTCATCGTGAGCACTGTAGCGAGACACCTGCCGTCAATGTATCGGTCCGTCGAGTCGCGAAAGGAACGACGGTCATCGGACGCTTCGTCGAGCGATCGATGGGGCCAGGCCGATCAGGGTTCGTCGCGAACCACGACGGTCCCGCCGAGACGGTCGCCGACCCGCTGGCGCTTGTCGCTCGACGCCATCGCGACGAATCCGACGAGGTAGTAGAACAGGCCGTCGATGACCTCGAGGAAATTGCGTACGAAGGCCGACCCGTAGTCGCACGCCTCGCCGTTCTCCTGGACTACCTTGATGCCGAAGAGTTTCTTGCCGACGGTATACCCGTCCCAGTAGCCTTCGAGGAGAAAGCCGTAGAACAGCATCCCACCGAAGCCGAGGAGAAGCCCGAGCCCAGCAATGCCGCTCCCGGAGTCGCCGCCGGCCGTAGCACCGAACCCACCGAAGACGGCGGTGATACCGATGAGAATGATGAACATCGCGATGGAATCCACGATCTGGGCCCCGATACGGGCACCGATGACGTCCGTGTCGTCGCGGTCGGGTCGTTTGGGATATCCCTCACCGTCGTCGTAGCCTGACCGTTGTCCCGTCCGCGTTCTCTGTGTGGATTGCTGGTGTCTGCTTCCCCTGGCCTGGTCACCACCTTGCTGTGGTTGCGCGCTCCCCTGTTGTGGTTGGCGACGGCCAGTATCCTGGCCACCGTGCTCTATGGCCTCACCACAGTCGGGACAGTACCGCTCCCCTGGCTCCACCTCTGCACCGCAATTCGAACAGTACGACATGGGTGCAGTTGTAAGTACTATTTACATAAAATTTGTTGCCGCTACTGAGTGATTCACGGAACCCGCTTCACTCGCCACTGGACGGGATCGAAACCGGTCAGATAAACGAGAAAAAGCCCATCTGGTTCAGGTAGATCCAGAGCAGCGCCAGCCAGGTCTGGAAGATCAGGCTCCCGATCGCCGAGAGGACGACGAACTCGCGGGCGTCCATCTCGGCGAACCCGGCGGGGACGGTGAGCATCCCGCGGGTGAACAGCAGGGCGTTGCTCACCGGGACCGCGATCCAGCCCCACCGTTCGAACGCGCGGTCGAACCGTTCGAGGCGGTCCTCGCCGATCCGGAACCAGGGCTTCTGGAGGAGCCATTCCCGGCCGCCGCGTTTGGCCAGCACGAACAGGACGTACTGGCCGACCGTCGCCCCGGCGACGGCCACGAGGACGACCGCGACGCTCTCGACCGTCGAATCGGCGATGAAGGCGATCCCGAGGGGAACCAGGCTCTCGCTCGGCGCAAAATACAGCAACATCGCCCCCTCGAGAATGAGGATCGAGAACAGCGCCAGGTAGCCGTATCGATCGAGGAGGTCCTTGACGAACGCCTCGTCACCGAGGAAGAACAGCGAGACCCCGACGACGGCGAGCACGGCGGCGACCCCGACGACGATCAACAGCGCGTAGTCCTCCAGGAACTGCCGGAGCGGACTCGATTCGACGGAGTCGGGGACGTCGACTGCCATTGGGGGAACATGGCCACATTGCGGTAAATACGTTGTGTCACGGACGGGTCGGGACGAGTGACGCCGGATCGGGCGGAAGATCGGAGATACCCGCGAGCGGTGGCGTTTTGGTGCCGGCCGGCGGAGCGTCGGACATGAACCTCACGAACCGGCCGCGACGCCTCCGGACGGACGGCGTCCGCGACCTCGTCAGCGAAACCGACCTCGACGCGAGCGACCTCATCGCCCCGGTGTTCGTCGACGCGACGACCGACGAACGCGTGCCGATCCCGTCGATGCCGGGCCACGAACGCGTTCCCGTCGAGGAGGCAGTCGCTCGCGTCGAGGAGATCCGGGAGACCGGTGTCGAGGCGGTCATCCTCTTCGGGGTCCCCTCCACGAAGGACGACGAGGGCACCCGGGCCTGGGCCGAAGACGGCGTGGTCCAGCGGGCGACCCGGCGAGTGTCCGCGGAGACCGACGCCTACGTGATCACGGACGTGTGCATGTGCGAGTACACCGAGCACGGCCATTGCGGGATTCTCGAACCAGCAGCGGAAGACGACCCGAAGGTAACCGTGGACAACGACGCGACGCTCGCCCGCCTGCAGAAAATCGCCGCCTCACACGCCGACGCGGGTGCGGACATGATCGCCCCGAGCGGGATGATGGACGGACAGGTGGCCGCGATCCGCGAGGCGCTGGACGAAAGCGGTCACGATCACGTCCCGATCATGAGCTACGCCGCCAAGTACGAGTCTGCGTTCTACGGCCCATTCCGTGACGCCGCGGACGGCGCACCCGCCTTCGGGGATCGCCGGCACTACCAGATGGACCCCGCGAACCGGCGGGAGGCCCGCCGCGAGGTCGCTCTCGACGTCGAGCAAGGCGCGGACGTGATCATGGTCAAGCCTGCCCTCCCGTATCTGGACGTGATCCGGGACGTGCGCGAGACGGTCGATCGGCCCGTCGCCGCCTACAACGTCTCCGGCGAGTACGCCATGCTGCACGCCGCCGCCGAGAACGGGTGGCTCGACCTCGAAGCGACCGCCCACGAGTCGCTCCTGTCGATCAAGCGTGCCGGCGCGGACCTGATCCTGACGTACTTCGCGGAGGACCTGGCGAGCCGACTGTAGCCGTCTCGAACGAGGTCGTCCGCACCGACGAGCCACACCAACCGAAATATTGACCCATGTCGCTGGAGCAGAATTGTTCAGAAACCGGCTCGACGGCCGTGAAGCCTTTGGTTCGAGGCCCTCGAATTTGGATTTGGGAAAAATGAAACGGGGGCTCTCGCCGGAAACCGAGTACGAAGTCATGGAGGCGACGCGAGAGGAACTGGGCCAGGGGGGCTTGTCCGGTCTGACCCTGGACCGGGTCGCGGAACGGGCCGACGAGGGCGAGACGGTCTACGAGTACTACGACTCGGCGGTCGAACTCGCGACGGCGTTCGTCGAGTACGAGCGCGACCGGTTCGAGGAGTTCCTGATGGTGACGGCCGACGAACCGGATTTGCGACTACGAGCACTGCTCGACGTAACGGTGGACCTCGTCGACATCGAGGACGACGACCTCGTTCCGGCGTACCTCGAGATGTACGCGATGGCGACCGAACACGAGCGCCTCCGTGAAGCACTGCTGAAATTCGACGCGGCCATCCGCGAGGCCCTGACCGAGACGATACGTGACGGGATCGAGGACGGGACGTTCGAGGAGGTCGACCCCCAGGCGGCCGCCGACATGATCTTCGCGGCCCACATGAGCACGTTTCTCAGGAAAGCAGTCGGCGGGGAGACTGGCGGCATCAAGGATGGCCTCGACGAGTTCATACTGTCGGCGTTCAGGAAGTAGCGCCGATCACGGTCCCCGGAGGCCCTGTACGAAAGACGCCAGCGCCTGCCGTTTGACCAGCGTAAAGCCGACGACGATCACGGCGAAGCCGACGACGGTGTTCGGCGAGATGACTTCGTTGAGGGCGACCCAGCCGACCACGGCCGCCACCGGTGGCTCGACGTACCCGACGAGGTTGATCTCGACCGGACCGAGACTGTCGAGCAGGGTGAAATAGAGCAGGTAGCCGACCACGCCGGCCACGAGAACCAGGTAGACGAATCCCACGAGGACGTCGGTTCGGTACGCGAGCGCCTGCGTTTCGCCGACGACGAGGCTGCCGACGTGCAACAGCGGTCCACCCACCAGCATCATCCACGCCTGCAACGACGTGACCGGGAGGTCAGTCCGGCGATGTCGGATCTCGACGGACGCGAACGCGAAGACCGCAGCGGAGAGGAACATGATGCCCACGCCCACCGGATCGGGCGAGGTCAACGCGCCCGGTGGCGGCGAGGCGATGATTCCGACGCCGACGAGCCCCAGGAGGATGCCGAGTACACGGATCGGCGTCGGTCGGGCGTCCGGTAGCCGGGGGATGGCGAACGCGACAGAGAGGATCGGAACCGTACTGATGATCACCGCGCCCATCGCGCTCGAGATCAACGTCTGGGCGACGAACAGCAACCCGTTGTGCAGGGCGATGAGCAGGCCCCCGCCCACCAGGATGCTGCCCCAGTCGCCACGGGCCGGCCACCACTGTCGACCCGAAGCGATCACGTACGCCATGACGATCACCCCGATAAGGTCGAACCGGACCGCCGCGAGGAAGAGCGGATCGATCCCGCGAACGGCGGCCCGAATGGCCGGGTAGCCGCTGCCCCAGACGATAGCGAGGGCGAGAAACCCCGCCGCGTCGCGCCAGCCTTTCACGTCGAACCCTTCGAGACCGACCCGATAAATCCGACCGATTCGTCGCTCTCGTTCGGAGCGAGTTGACAGGAACGCACAGCGTCCGCGATTCGTGCGGGCGAGATGCTGCGGGAGGGGGTACCTACTTTTCGCTCCCGTCCGAAGGCCCGGTCATGCACCACGAACGCTCCCGCGAACTGTACGACCGCGCGCTGTCGGTCATGCCCGGCGGCGTGAACTCCTCGGTCCGGGCCGCCATCGAGCCCTACCCCTTCTTTATCGAGCGTGGCGACGGCGGGCACGTCGTCGACGCCGACGGGAACCGATACGTGGACTGGGTGATGGGCCTGGGGCCGCTCTTGCTGGGCCACGACATGCCCGAGCCGGTCCGGGCGGCCGTCCAGCAACGCGCCAGCGAGGGACCGATGTACGGTGCCCCCTCGGAGATCGAGGTGGAACTCGCCGAGTTCGTCGCCCGGCACGTCCCCTCGGTCGAGAAGATCCGGTTCGTCAACTCCGGCACCGAGGCGACGGTCTCGGCGCTCCGGCTCGCTCGCGGGTACACCGGGCGTGACAAGATAGTGGTCATGCAGGGCGGCTACCACGGCGCCCAGGAATCGACGCTGGTCGCGGGTGGTCCCGACAGCCAGCGTCCGTCTACCGCCGGCATTCCGCAGGCCTTCGCCGAGCACACCATCCCGGTCCCCTTCAACGATCGGGAAACCGTGACCCGGGTCTTCGAGGAACACGGCGAGGACATCGCCGCAGTCCTCACGGAACCGATCCTGGCGAACAAGGGGATCGTGACGCCGGTCGACGGGTTCCACGAGACGCTCCGGGACCTCTGTGACGACCACGGTGCGCTGCTGATCTTCGACGAGGTCATCACCGGCTTCCGGATCGGCGGCCTCCAGGGTGCTCAGGGCAAGTTCGGGATCACGCCCGACGTGACCACTTTCGGCAAGGTCGTCGGCGGCGGCTTCCCGGTCGGTGCCATCGGCGGGCAGGCCGAGATCGTCGAGCACTTCACGCCCTCTGGCGACGTCTTCCAGGCCGGCACCTTCTCCGGGCACCCGGTCACGATGGCCGCCGGCCTGGAGACCCTGGAGTTCGCCGCCGAGAACGACGTCTACGACCACGTGAACGATCTGGGCCGGCAACTCCGCGAGGGACTGACCGAGATCGTCGCCGACCGCGCCCCCGAGTACACCGTCGCCGGAACGGGATCGATGTTCAAGGTGCTCTTCACCCGCGAAGGGCCGGACGACCTCGATGGACAGTGCGACGGCGGGTGTCAGCAGCGCCCCGACTGTCCTCGCTACGACTACTGCCCGAAGAACGGCGCGGACGTCGCCGACGCGGAAACCGAGCGCTGGCGGCGGCTGTTCTGGCCCGCGATGAAAGAACAGGGGATCTTCCTCAGCCAGAACCAGTTCGAGTCACAGTTCGTCAGCTACGGCCACGACGAGGAGGACGTCGAAGAGACCTTGGCGGCCTATCGGGACGCGCTGTAGCGGTCGCCCGGCCGACGCGAGTGCCCCTTCAGCCGCCGCGTCACGGTGCGCTTTTGGCCGTCCGCCGCAGACGGGCGGGTATGAGCACGCGCCGAAGCGTCCGGATCGCGACGCGGGGGTCGGACCTGGCCATGCGACAGGCGGGCGAGGTGCAGGCGGCACTGGAGAAACGGCGGTACGACGTGGAGTTGGTCGAGGTCGAGACGACCGGCGACCAGATCCGCGACGAACTCATCCATCGACTGGGCAAGATCGGGGCGTTCGTGCGGGCCCTCGACGAGAAAGTGATGGACGGCGACGTGGACCTGGCCGTTCACTCGATGAAGGACGTGCCGACCGAGACGCCCGACGAGATGGTGACCGTGGCCGTCCCCGAGCGCGGGCCGCCGGGCGACTTCCTCGTCACGCCCGATGGCAAGAGCCTGGACGACCTGCCCGACGGTGCCACCGTCGGCACGTCGAGTTTCCGCCGCACGGCCCAGTTGCTCGACGCCCGGCCGGACCTGGACGTCCAGCCCCTCCGCGGGAACGTGGACACGCGAATCGAGAAACTGCTGGCCCCGGGCCTCCAGCGCGAGCACGAGCGCCGCCTCGAGGCCTCGAAGGAGGAAAGCGGTAACGTCGGCGAAGAACTCCCGCCGGAGGCCGACGAGGACGCCCAACCCCGCGAGAAAGAGGGCGAGAACCCCTTCGACCGGACCGTCGAGGAGTGGTTCGAGGACCTGGCCGAGATCCAGCGCCGGGCGCTCGAACGCGACGTCGAGACCGAGTACGACGCCATCGTCCTCGCCGAGGCGGGGATCGACCGGATCGGACTGGCACATCACGTCGAGTACGAGCGCCTGTCCCCCTCGGAGTTCGTTCCGGCCCCGGGCCAGGGCGCACTCGCCGTGACGGGCCTCGATTCGGACCTGACGGAGACCGTCCAGCGGGCGATCGACCACCCGCGCTCGCGGGTCGAGACGACCGTCGAGCGCACCGTCCTCGGGGAACTCGGTGGCGGCTGCGTGGCCCCGATCGGTGTCTACGCAATCGTCCAGGGCGGGTACGTCCACACGACGGTACAGGTCTACAGCCGCGACGGCGAGGAGCGCGTCGCCGAGACGCGGGACCTCCCGATCGAATCGCACGTCCAGGCCGCCCGCGAGTTCGCGGCCGACCTCGCCGACCGGGGTGCCGACGACCTGATCGAGGCGGCCGTCGCGGCAACCGACGACGAGAGCGCGGAACGGACCGAAGAATGAACGACGACCGTCCCAACGTCGCCGTCTTCCGGCCCGACGACGGCCGCCTCGGCGCGGCCGTCGACCTGCTCGAATCGATGGGCGTCGCGGCGGTCGGCGACCCGATGCTCGAAGTCGAACCGACGGGCGAGGCCCCCCGTGAGGACGCCGACTACGCGATCCTGACCAGCCCGACCGCCGCCGACCTCGTCGCGGACGCCGACTGGAACCCCGGCGACACGACGGTTTGCGCGATCGGCGAATCGACCGCCGACGCGCTCCGGGAGGTCGGCTACGCCGTCGACCTGGTCCCCGAGGAGTACTCGTCGAGCGGGCTGGTGGCCACACTCGACGGGGACGTGGACGGCGCTCGCGTCGAGGTGGCCAGAAGCGATCACGGCAGCGCCGTCCTGCTGGACGGCCTGGAGGACGCCGGTGCCTACCTGCACGAGACCGTGCTGTACAGGCTGGTTCGGCCGCCAGGCTCCGGGCAATCGGTCGAACTGGCGGCACAGGGCGACCTCGACGGCGCGCTCTTCACCTCCTCGCTGACGGTCGAGCACTTCCTCGACGCCGCCGACCAGCGAGGGGTGCGGGACGCGGCGGTCGCCGAGTTGAACGACGCCGTCGTCGGCGCGATCGGGACGCCCACGGCGGAGACCGCCGCCGAGCACGGCATCGAGGCGGACGTGATCCCGGAGACGGCCGACGTCGAGGCGCTGGCGCGGGCGGTCGTAGAGCGGATCGAATCTCGGTGACCAGTAGCGAACGGGGACCGCCAACCATCGTGGCTGATGGGACACCAGAAAAACCCCTTTGTCGGCCAGGCCACACTGGGAAGCCCCTGGCGCGATTTTGTGTGTTCGCAGGCCGAACCATCCTGCCCACCCACGCCTGCACCCGTCTCGTGCCTGCCTTTCTGGGGGGAAAGGGGGCCAACCATCGTTTTCCGTATCGAGCGAACGAAGCGACGGCGATCGCGTGTGGCCGTACGACGATTGAAAATGTTACTCGTGATAGTCCGACAGAACCGTGTTTTCGGGATGGTAGTTACTGCCCGGCGGAGGACTCGACGGGGCCGCTGGGACGTCGTCATCACCCAGGCCGTTCCGGCGGACGATTGAGCCGACGGTCCCGCATCGCTCAAGTCCTCGAATGACGCTGTGATCGACTTCTATTCGCCCCTACTGCGTTCCATTAGCGCCGAATGCGGCGTTTGGACAGCATTGGCGGCGAGGTCTCCGGTAACATGGTTCATCGTACGCACCCGGTCACGCCACGCGGGCATCCAGCACGACGTGATACACGCCCTCGCTGTGGGTCTTGACCCGCCGTCGGTCCAGGATTTCGACCTCGCGACCCGCACTGCTGGCCGCGTCTTGGAGATGCCCAACCGGCCGATCCCACAGCAAATCGTCCGGAACCGCCTCGTGGAGGTGGACGACCCCGCCGGGTTCGAGCGCATCGAGGGCGGCGTCGAGGTACTCGTGAGCGTCGTAGTAACCCATGACGACCCGGTCGGCAGCCGTGTCGACGTCCCGGCAGTCGGCGCGGTAGGCCGCGATCCGGTCCTGAACGCCGTTGTTGACCGCGTTTTTCAGCAGGTAGCGGAACGCCTCGGGGTTGATCTCGGTGGCCGTGACCTGCGCGCCCGCGGCGGCCATCGGGAGCGTGAAGTAGCCGATCCCGGCGAACATGTCGAAGACGCGCTCGCCCGGTTCGACCACCTCGCCCATGCGCTTGCGCTCGGCCTTGTTGCCCGGGGAGAACATCACCCGGGCGAGGTCCATCCCGTAGTCGATCCCGTGCTCGGTGTGGACGGTTTCGGTGTCGCCCTCGCCAGCGATCAGCCGGACCGACGGTTCGCGCGCCTCGCCCGAGATACCCTCCCGGGCCAGCACCGTGTCGGCCCCGCCGTGGAGGTCCAGCAGGGCCTCGCCGATCTCGGTCTCCTGGTCGTCGGTGAAACCGTCTTTGCCGACCGCATCGTCGCCGCCGTCGGCACCGCCCAGG
>DATFIX010000299.1:0-6900 GCA_035269625.1 Natrialbaceae archaeon | reverse complement strand
GGCCGGCCTGTTCGACGAGTTCGGCCCGGAACGGGTCCGCGATACGACCATCTCGGAGGTCGCCATCGTCGGCCACGCGATCGGGGCCGCCGTCGCCGGAATGCGACCGGTCGCCTGCCTGCAGTTCGCGAGTTTCGCCGGCATCGTCGGCGACGAACTGGTCAACCAGGCCGGGCGACTCCTGTACACCAGCGGCGGCCAGATGAAGATGCCGATGGTCGTGTTCGCCCCGGCCGGGGCCGGCATCAGCGCCGCGGCACAACACTCCCAGGCACCTCACTCCTGGGTGAGCCACCAGCCGGGGCTGGTCGTCGTGACGCCGACGACGCCCTACGACGCCAAGGGACTCCTGAAGAGCGCGATCCGGGACGACAACCCCGTCGTCTTCCTCCCGCACGTCCTGCTCACCGAACGCGAGGGCGAGGTGCCCGACGAGGAGTACACGCTCCCGCTGGGCGAGGCCGCCGTGGAACGCGAGGGCAGCGACGTGACCGTCGTCGCGAACCAGTTGACGTTCCACCACGCCATGGAAGCCGCCGAGGAACTGGCCGGGGACATCGACGTCGAGATCGTCAGCCCGCGGACGGTCGCGCCGATGGACTTCGACACGATCGGGGCGAGCGTCGAGAAGACCAGCCGTCTCGTCGTGGTCGACGAGAGCCCACTCCGGTACGGCCTCCAGCCGTACGTGGCGGGCGAGATCGCGTCGCGGCAGTTCTTCGACCTCGACGCGCCGCCGGTCACGATCGGCGTGAAGGACGTCCCGATCCCGTTCAGCCCGCCCCTCGAGCAGGAAGTCCTGCCGGACAAGGATCGGATCGTCGAGGGCATCAAGAGCGTCTTCTGACGCTCCCCGATATTCATGGTTTCACTGGTCAAACTCCCGAAGCTCTCGATTAGCGGTCGAGGCGAACTGGTCGAGTGGAAGAAATCGGTCGGGGACGAGGTCGACGACGGCGAAGCCATCGCCGTCCTGGAATCGGAGAAGGCGACGACCGACGTCGAGGCGTCAGCGAGCGGGACCCTCCTGGCGGTCTACGTCGAGGAGGGCGAGGAGATCGAGATCGAGGTCGGGCGCCCCGTCGCGGCCATCGGCGAGGCGGACGAGACGCCACCGTCGCCGGCCGAGGTCGCCGAAGAGGCGGGGACGGCGACCGAACCAGCGACCGGAACGGGGACGGCCGCCGAATCGGCCGCGGAAGGGACATCCCCACCGACCCCTGCCCCCGCCGGCGAGGTGAAGGCGACGCCGAAGGCGCGGCAACTGGCCGCCGAGCACGACGTGGACCTGGCCGCGATCGAGGGGACCGGACCGCAGGGATCGGTGTCGGTCGAGGACGTCGAAGCCGCCATTGAGGCCGGCGGCGCGGGCCCCGAACTCCCGGAGGGCGTGACGGTCACGGAGACGCGGGAACTCTCCGGGATCCGGCGAACCGTCGCCGAGCGCATGACCGAGAGCGCGCGCGAGATTCCCCACGCGATGGGGAGCCGCGAACTCGACATCACCGAACTGCAAGCCGCGCGCAAACAGCTCGAGGAGGACCTGTTCGTCGACCTGTCGCTGAACGACCTGCTGCTGTACGCCGTCGTGCGGACGCTCGAGGACTTCCCCGAGTTCAACGGCTACTACCGCGACGGCGACCACGTCCTCGCCGAGGAGATCAACCTGGGGTACGCCGTCGACAGTCCCCGGGGCCTGATCGTCCCGGTGTTGAAGGACCTCTCTGGCGCGTCGATCGACGAACTCGCCGAACGCCGGCGGTCGCTGATCGACCGCGTCATGGACGACGAGCACACCCAGGAAGACCTCCAGGGCGGCACGTTCACCGTCACCAACGTCGGCGTGTTCGGCTTCGACGTGTCCTATTCGCTGATCGTCCCGCCGCAGGTGTCGATCCTGGCGTTCGGCCGGCGGAAACCGGCCCCGATCGAGGTCGACGGCGAGATCGAGCACACCACCGTGAGCACGTTCACGCTCCAGATCGACCACCGAGTCCTCGACGGCGGGGACTCCGGGCGGTTCATGAACCGGCTGGCGGAGTACGTCGAATCGCCGGAGACGCTGTTCCCGCACGCGCTCTGATCGCCCCGCCGTTTTCGACAGGCCCAAACCGCTCGACGCCACGAGTACGTTCGACACCCATGAGCGAGGACCCTCCGACGCACGTCGTGAACGTCGAGGCGGCGATCCATCGCGACGGCGAGTACCTGCTCGTCGAACGCTCGGCCGCAGAAAACCACGCGGCCGGCCAACTGAGCCTGATCGGCGGGAAAGTCGAGGCCGACGGCGAGACGGACCGGCCCCTGGAACGCACGGTGAAGCGGGAGGTTCGCGAGGAGGTCGGCGTGGCGATTACCGACCTCTCCTACGTGACCAGCGCCGCGTTCGTCTCGGACGACGGCGCGAGCGTCACGAACGTCGTCTTCCGCGCCCGCTACGAGAGCGGCGAGGCCCGGCCACGGGAACCGGAGGAAGTGGCGGCCGTCCACTGGCGAAACCCCGCCGAGATCGCCGACGCGGAGGACGTCCCCGCGTTCACCCGCGACTACGTCGATCTCGCCGAGGCGGACCGGCGGTCGAACCGGTAGCCGGGCGACTCACTCCCGCGATCGATCGAGCCACGCCCCGTACTCGCCGGTCCGATGGGACTTGAGGAGCGCTTCCACCCCGTCGGCGTCGAACCGGAGCGGGCGACGCCACCACGGGCCCTTCCCGGAATCGGCGGACAGGTCGGTGACGAGGCGGTTCGCGTCGGCGCCGCCAGAGGGGTTCGACAGCGGGACGGCGCGGTCGTACAGCGCCGACTCTTCGGGGTCGCCCCACAGGAGGACGCGGGCGTCGAACGTCTCGCGTTTGACGTGGGCGTTGTTCGCGAACTTCTCGCGGTCGGCCGGGTCGAGTGTCTCGTAGTCCTCGCCGGTGACGGGATCCATTCCCAGACGGAAGTGCCCGATCAGGTAGGCACCCCACTTGGGCGCGATCCAGTCGGCCGGGTCGTCGCCGCGCGTCGAGAGCGTCGCATAGAAGAAGACGTGATCGCCGGCCGAGAGTGCCGACAGCGGTCCGGCCTTGACGCCGTGTTCGTCGCCGTAGGTGTACGCCCGACAGTGCGGATAGCCCTCGAACTCGGGGTCGAGGTGCACCGGTCGGTCCCGGTACTCGTCGGGCACCTCGACCGGGAGGTCCAGGTCGGCGTAGGTCGGCGCCGGGTCGTCGATCGGTTCGCGTTCGGGGATCGGGACGTACCGGAACCGGCCGTCGGGATAGATCGGACCGCGAACGCCGGGGAGAGTGGTGTTCGCGCCGACGTTGATCGCGACCCCGGCCACGCGACGCTCTTCGTCCATGCGGGCCGGTACGGGCGACGGCGAAAAAACCTAGTGCCCGAGTTCCCCACCGCAGTTGCGACAGTAGGTGTAGACCGGATCGGCCTCGTTCGGGGTGCCACAGTGGGGACATCGGACGGTGTCCGGGTCGTCGTCGCCGGGGGCGTCACCGTCGGGACCGACCGGTCCCGCGCCCTGGCGGCCCGGGGTCCCGTCGTGGTCGGCAATGGAGGGGGCCATCCGGCCGCGTTCGCCCTGGCCGCTGCGGCGGCGGTAGTAGAGGTACACCAGCACCTGGAGAACCACGATCACCCCCGCGTAGGCCGCGAGCAGCGTCCAGGGCTCCATCGTTCGAACCTTGTGCCTCGCGCACCAAGAATCTGTCCGCTACCCGGATGGTTCGGGCGAGGGACGGGTTTCCGGCCGACGCCCGCACAAGGTTGATACGGCGGTCTCGCCAACGTTGGGTGAATGGTTCGCCGTGCCCTCCTCCCCGTCCTGGTGGTCGTCCTGGCGGTCGTTTTGGCAGGCTGTACGGTCGTCCTCCCCGCGGCCGACGAACCGCCGACGACGACGGTGACCGACACGGTCGCCACGCCGACCCCGGTCTCGTCCCCGACGACTGCAGGGCACGGGACTGGGCCCAGGACCACGGCCGAGCCCGGTCGGATCTGGCCGGACGAACCGATCGTGGTCGCGATCGAGGACGCGACCGGTGACGACCGGGACTTCGCGCCGCTAGTTCGGGCGGGACTCGAATACTGGGCCGGGAACGCCTCCCGGTATGCTGGCTATCCTGTCGAATTCGTCCTGGAACCGGACGCGGCCGACCCGGACGTCGAGATCCGGATCGTCCGGGACATCACCGATTGCGACGGGACGGGCGACGCGATCGGGTGTGCGCCCTACGTCACGGACCGGGAGCGAATCGATCGCCCGGTCACGGTCCAGATCGTCGCCGGCCTCAGCGACGAGTCGACGATTCACGTGATCAAACACGAACTCGGGCACGTGCTCGGCCTGGACCACGGCGACCCGCCACAGGACGTCATGGCGCCGGGGACGCTGGTGACGACCCTCCCGAAGGCCAACGCGACCGACCGTGCGATGCCCTGGAAGGACGACACGCTGACGGTCCACGTGGACGATTCCGGCGTGGCCGACAGGGACGCGGTCCGCGACCAGATCAGACACGCCGTGCGGTACTACGACCGGGGGGCCGGCGGGACCGTGCCCGAGAACGTCTCCTTCGAGTTCGTCGACGACCCGGAGCGGGCGGACGTCCTGATATCGTTCCCGGCGGAAATGCCCTGCGGGGAGGGCGACGGTTCCTGCGGCCGGCGGGTCGGCGTCGACGAGGACGGCGACGGCGCCCTGGAGTATTACACCCGCCTCGAAATCTCGCTCACGAACGTCGACGTCGAGGCGACCGGGTGGCACGTCGGCTACTGGCTCGGGTACGCCTTCGGGTTCGAGGAGCCCTCGGACTGGCCGGAGCCGTTACGGGACGCCTCGTCCGACGAGCGCCGGAGCGACTGGTGGAACGACGACGATGACGAGATCGCCGCGGTGGGGCGGCCCACGACCCTGGTCCAATCACTCCTGGCCGACGATGGCGGCCTCCAGCAACGGGCGGAGGAGGCGAACCAGTGGCGTTTCCGCTCGATCGGTCCAGACGGCGCGTCGGGTCGGGCCGTCCCGGGTCAGTTCGCCGTCGGTGCTGGCGAGCAACGCCTCGCCGTCGACCAGGAGGACGCTACTGAGGTCGCCGGCCTCGATGGGGTGTGAGTCCCACCAGGTCCACGTCTCCACCACCGTCGCCCCGTCGAGTTCGGCGGCCAGTTCCGTCCGGATCGCCTCGCTCGGCGATCCGATCGTGACCGCGACGCCGCCCGCCGCGGCCTCTCGAAGCGCCGCCACGATCGCTCCGGAGAGCAGGTCCTCGACCGCCACCGCAAGCAGGATCTCGTCGTTCG
This sequence comes from Natrialbaceae archaeon, assembly GCA_035269625.1. Lineage (GTDB taxonomy): Archaea > Halobacteriota > Halobacteria > Halobacteriales > Natrialbaceae > DATFIX01. The sequence goes on along the minus strand of DATFIX010000299.1, from coordinate 1,597 downwards.
CTCCCTCGATCATCGCCCGGACGCGTTCGGCCACCCCCGCTTCGCTGTCGGTGATCCAGATGCCCCCGTCGTCCGACGCCTCGGGCGCTTCGAGTTCGGGAAGGAGCGCCCCGAGGCGGTCGAGTCGCCCCGACACCCGGCGTTCGAGGGTCTCGACCGCCTGCTCGGGCGAGACCGCGCGATACTCCCGGGGTGTCGATCCCTGGACGTCCACCATCCCCCGGTCCTGGAGCGACTCCATGCAGTCGTAGACGCGGGCCTGGGGCACGTCGGCCACCTCGCTCACCGCCTTCGCAGGTCCACGCCCGATGCGGGTGAGCGCGACGAAGCACTTCGCCTCGTATTCGGTGCACTCGAACGCCTCGAGGAGGTCGACGGCCTCGGCGACGGGGTCGTTGCGATCGGTCGTCGACGGGGTGTCGTGGGGTGACATGGTGTCCGTCCGGATTTCGTGCCTCTAGCGGGGTGGGTGGGAAAGCGGTTACGGTGCGCGAGACGGCGTCGAGGCAGTCCACGTCGACGTGTCGCGTCGATGCGATCCGCGTCGGTGCGGCCGACGTCCGCGCAGGCCGAATCCGGATCGATCGCCGGGCGTTTTCTACAAAAGTACTCAATTGGGTACAACCCTTATATGGTGGTCTTCCTTACCTCCGCCGCGGACGACCGGGCCCGCACGGGCCCGTCCCCGCGACCACACACCATGAGCCACTCCAATCGGTCGAGCCAGACCAGGGAACGACCCCGCCCGGAGCGCACGGACCCGGCGAACGAGCGGACGGCGGACCCGTCCGAGGAGACCGTCTGCCCCGAGTGCGGCGGGGACGTGATCGCCGACGAGCGCCGCGGCGAGCGGGTCTGCGAGGAGTGTGGCGTCGTCGTCGCCGAGGACCAGGTCGATCGCGGCCCCGAATGGCGGTCGTTCACGACCAGCGAGAAACGCCAGCGAAGCCGGGTCGGGTCACCCGTCACCGAGACGCTGCACGACCGGGGGCTATCCTCGGTCATCGGCAAGGGCTACAAGGACGCGAAGGGGCAGCCGCTCTCCTCGGAGACCCGCGAGAAGATGTCACGCCTGCGCACCTGGGACGAGCGCTTTCGCACCCGAAACGCCAGCCAGCGCAACCTCAAGCAAGCCTTCGGCGAGATCGACCGCATGGCCTCGGCCCTCGGCCTCCCCAAGAACGTCCGGGAGACCGCCAGCGTGATCTATCGGCGCGCCGTCGAGGAGGAACTGCTCCCCGGGCGGTCCATCGAGGCCATGGCCACCGCCGCCCTCTACGCGGCCGCCCGGCAGGCCGGCACGCCCCGGACGCTTGACGAGTTCGAACCCGTGAGCCGGGTCGAGCGCCAGGAGTTCGCCCGCGGCTATCGCTATCTCGCCCGCGAACTCGGCCTCGCCGTCGAACCCGCCGACCCGGCGCAGTACCTCCCGCGCTTTGCCTCCGAACTCGACCTGTCGGAGGACGCCGAGCGACGCGCCCGCGAACTGCTCGAAACGGGGAAAGCCCAGGGTGTCCACAGCGGCAAGAGCCCGGCCGGGGTCGCCGCCGCCGCGATCTACGCCGGATCGATGCTCGCCAACGAGAAGGTCACCCAG
>DATFIX010000298.1:0-30025 GCA_035269625.1 Natrialbaceae archaeon | reverse complement strand
GGACGCCGAAACGCCCCATCCGCCCGAGAGCGTGGGTATCGTCGGCGCGGGCTACATCGGCCTCGAGATGGCCGAGGCCTTCAGCGAGCGCGGGCTGGACGTCTCCGTCTTCGAAATGCTGCCGCACGTCCTCCAGCCCTTCGGCGAGGATGTCGCCGAGGTCGTCGAAGAACACCTCCGCGAGCAGGGCGTCGATCTGCACCTCGACACGGCCGTCAATCGCATCGTGGGCGACGGGCACGTAACCGGGATCGAGGCCGGCGGCGAGGTCCACGACGTGGACGCGGTGCTCGTGGGCGTCGGCGTCGACGCCAACAGCGACCTGGCCGAGGAGGCCGGCATCGAGGTCGGCGAGACGGGGGCCATCGCGACCGACGAGTACGGTCGGACGAACGACGAGGACGTCTTCGCGGCGGGCGACTGTGCCGAGGCGACCAACGTCGTCACCGGCGACCCGACCCACGTCCCCCTGGCGCTGACTGCCAACCGGGCCGGCCGCGCCATCGGCCAGACGGTCAGCGGCGATGAACTGGTCGAGACCGGCGACATCGCCGGCACGGCGGTCGTGAAGGTGTTCGACCTGGAGGCCGCCCGGACGGGCGTCATCGACCACGACGAGGCCGAAGACGCCGGGTTCGACCCGGTCTCGAAGACGATCCAGGCCCCGTCGCGAGCCCACTACTACCCGGGTGGGAGTCCGATCACCATCCGGCTGACCGCCGACCGAAAATCCGGGAAACTCCTGGGCGCGAGCATGGTCGGGAAGGAGGGCGTCGCCAAGCGCATCGACACCGTCGCGACGGCGCTGCACGCGGGCATGACCGTCGAGGACGTCGAGTACCTGGACCTCTCGTACGCCCCGCCGTTCTCCCCGACCTGGGACCCGGTGCTCACCGCCGCGAAGGTGCTCCGCGGACAACTCGACTGATCGGGAACTGCCGTCTCGGCCCGGTACCGTTCACTTCGTCCCGAGGTCGTCGCCCGTCTTCGCACTCGCGAGCAACGTCTTCGGATCGGGGAGTTCGCCGACCTCGCGGGCATTGCGATGTGGGTCGGCCGCGTCCCGGCGGTACTCCTCGGCGCTTTCCGCCTCGCCCGCCTCCGCGCGTTCGGCCGCCTCCCCGAACCACTTCGCAGCCTGTTTGAACGCCGTCGAACCGTCCCGAGCCGCGGCTGCCTGCTCCCGGACTGCGTCGGACGCGGCGAATCGGCGGGCCGAGTCGAAGGCGTCCTCCGCGACGTCGAAGTAGGAGACGGCCTCGACGAAGGCCACGTTCGCGGCGTCCCAGTCCTCGCGGTCCTCGGCGGCGAGTCCCGACTCGAACTCGGAGCGACCGTACTGGTAGTGATCGTACCCCCGGCCGTATCGCTCTGCGGCAGTCCGGTCGTCCTGCACGGCGTCGATCGCCTCGCGGATCTCGCCGAGGTCGGGGAGGACGGACTGGTCCTCGGTACACCAGGCGTACTGGATCCGACCGCGGTCGTCGACGACGAACACCGACCGCCGCGGAATGCGCTGGTGGCCGCGCCACTGGCGCATCAACACGTCGTACTCCTCGGCGACGTCGCCGTTGTTGTCCGATAGCAGCGGGAACTGGATGGTGTTCTGCTCCGCGAACGCGCGGTGGCTCCAGACGGTGTCGGGTCCGATCGCGAGCACCGTGACGTCCTCCTCCAGATCGAAGATGTCGACGTCGCGGATCGCACACATCTCGTCGGTACAGGTCGGGCTGAAGTCGGCCGGGTAGAACGCCAGCACGACGATGTCCTCGCCCACGTAATCGTCCAGCGCGATCTCCCGGATCTCGCCGTCGTGAACGGCCGGCAACAGGAAGTTCGGTGCTTCCATTCCCTCCTCGAGCATGGATGGTGATTGCGTGGCGGCGATTAAAGGTCTGATTGCCCGACCGAACCCATTTGCGCGCCGAACCCCTATCTCGGCTGATGACGACCGACGCGGGGACCGACACGCCGAACTACCTGACGCTCTCGTCCGAAGAGCGCTCGGCCCGGGCCGCCACCCTGCGCGAACACTATCGCGACTGCGACCTCTGTGGCTGGGACTGCCGGGTCGATCGAACCGCCGGCGAGACCGGCGCCTGCGACCTCGAAGACGTCGCACTCGTCGCGGCGGCCCATCCCCACCATGGCGAGGAGCCCGTCCTGCGCGGACACGGCGGCAGCGGAACGATCTTCCTCGCGAACTGCAACCTCGCCTGCGTGTTCTGCCAGAATCACGACATCAGCCAGGGCGGGCGCGGGCGCGAGGCCTCACCCGAGGAGATCGCCGAGATGGCGCTCGATCTCCAGGCACGGGGGTGTCACAACGTCAACTTCGTCTCGCCCACCCACGTCTCGCCCCACCTCGTCGAGGCGGTCGCGATCGCGGCCGACCGGGGACTGGAGATCCCGATCGTCTGGAACTGTGGCGGCTACGAGCGCCCGGAGATCGTCGATCTGCTGGCGGGGTTCGTCGACGTGTACATGCCCGACGTGAAGTGGGTCGACGACGAGGCGGCCGCCCTGTACTCGAAGGCGCCGAACTACTGGGACCGTGCGAGCACCTCGCTCCGGCGGATGCACGAGCAGGTCGGTGACCTGCGAACCGACGACGAGGGAATCGCGACCGGCGGCCTCCTCGTGCGCCATCTCGTGATGCCCAACCACGTCGAGAGTTCGAAGCGGGTCCTCGAGTTCGTCGCGAACGAGATCTCCCGGGACACGTACGTCAACGTGATGGCCCAGTACCGGCCCGCCTACAAGGTGCCCGGCAGCGATCGATACGCGGCGATCGACCGGCGCGTCTCGCGGGAGGAGTACCGCGCCGTCGTCGAGTACGGTCGCGAACTGGGGTTGACGAGAATGGAGGTTTCGCCCGGATACTGAGCGGTCCATTCTCGCCCGGTTGTTCGGATCTGTCACACGGAAACGGCGGCGAAAACGTCCGTCTCCGCGCGGTTCGCTCCCGGGGGCAGGGGTTCGAACCACCAGTATTGCACGATAGTCCCAATTCTTGAAACCAAGCGAGTGATTTTTGTCACCACTATGCAAATGGAAGACGTTACGCATGACCGACGAACTCAAACGCGGCCTCGAGGGGGTCGTCGTCGACGAAACGGAACTCAGCTTTATCGACGGTGACGTGGGTCGCCTGATCTACCGGGGCTACGCGATCGAAGACCTGGCCAGGGAGGCGAGTTACGAGGAGGTGCTCTACCTGCTCTGGCACGGGCACCTGCCGGACCGCAACGAGTACGAGGCGTTCGCCGATTCGATGAGCGCCGAACGGGCGGTCGATCCCGACGTCATCGGGACCATGCGCTCGCTGGCCGAGGTCGACGAGGAACCGATGGCCGCCCTGCGAACGGGTGTTTCGATGCTCTCGGCGTACGACCCAGACAGTGACGTGGACCCCGAGGACCTGGGCGCGGCCATGCGCAAGGGCCGGCGGATCACGGCCAAGATCCCGACGATCCTCGCGGCGTACGATCGCCTGCGCAACGGCCAGGAACCGATCGAGCCACGGGAGGACCTCAGCCACGCCGGCAACTTCCTGTACATGCTGAACGGGGAGGAGCCCGATCCCGTCGCGACCGAGACCTTCGACATGGCGCTCGTGCTCCACGCCGATCACGGCCTCAACGCCTCGACGTTCACCTCGATGGTGATCTCGAGCACCTTCGCCGACGTCTACAACGCGGTGACCGGCGGCATCGGTGCTCTCGCCGGCCCGTGGCACGGCGGCGCCAACCAGGACGTCATGGAGGTCCTGTTCGAACTCGACGAGAGCGGCCAGGACCCCGTCGAGTGGGTGCAGAGCATCATGGACGAGGGGCGGCGCGTCCCAGGCTGGGGTCACCGGGTCTACAACGTCAAGGATCCGCGGGCGAACCTCCTCCAGGAGAAAACCAGGGAACTCGCCGAGTCCTCCGGCGAGGCGAAGTGGTACGACTACACCAAAAAGATCGAGGGGTACCTCACGGACGAGGTCGGCCTCCCCGAGAAGGGCATCGCTCCCAACGTCGATTTCTTCTCCGGGAGCGTCTACTACCAGCTCAACATCCCGATCGACCTCTACACCCCCATCTTCGCGATGAGCCGCGTCGGCGGCTGGATCGGCCACGTCCTCGAATACCAGGAGGACAACCGCCTCATCCGCCCGCGCGGCCGGTACGTCGGCCCGGAGAACGAGGACTGGGTCCCGATGGACGAGCGCTAACCGGACTGCATCCGCCCTCGGACCTGGCCCGGTTCGTCACTCGGAACCGGACGGCGAGAGTTCACGGACCGTCAGCGAGACGCCGACCAGCCCCGCGAGGAGGACGACCAGGGCGAACAGCGACTGGATGATCGGTTCGTACTTCGCTTCGACCCACAGCGAGATGGCCTGCGTGGCGTTGGTGTAGAAATTGAACAGGGCGACGAGCGCCAGGATCGAACAGACGATCAGCCCGCCCCAGTAGACGTACTCGAGGACGTCACGGCCCTTCGACGTCGTCACTGGCGGTCTGCGCCGTCCTCGGGAGTTGGTCGCGGTCGTCGTGCCCCGCGAGTTCGACTGGCGGTCGGGCGATTCGTCTTCGGTCAGATCGATCGCGTCGTCGTTCGTGTCGTCGGTCATGGTTCTTGTGAGTGTCTTGGCTGATTCAGTGGCGGTTCCGTCTCGCGGCCAGCGTCGCGATTCCGAGCAGCGCGACCAGGGCGATACCGACGCCGAAGCCCGGGCCACTGCCGCCTCCGGCTTCGGTCGTCGTTTCCGGTCGGGGGGACGGTTCGTTCTGGTTTTCGCCGTCTGACGAATCGAAATCCGAAGCGTCGAAGGCGTCTTCCGTAGCCGTCGTCTCGTTGGTCACCGAGATGTTCGTCTCCGGATCGAGATTGGCCGCCGACCGGGTCGTATCGACGATGACGTCGTCGCGTTTCAACAGCCCCACGAGATAGTAGTTGTAATCGTCCGGGACGGTCAGTTCCGCGTCCGTCGAGATCGTCCGTCCGGGCCGTATCTGGCCGACCGAGACGGTGGTCCGGTCGGCGACCACGTTGGAGTCGGCTTGCCTCGCCAGGAGGACGAGCGTGAGGTTGCCGGCCCGTTCGGTTCCGCCGTTGGTGAGGTGGGTCGAGAGCGCAAGGGAGACCATGCCATCACCGGTGTCCGCGATCGAATAGCCGATCGTCGGCAGACTCTCGTCGTCCCGGTCGAACCGGTGGAATTCGATCGAGGACGCCTTGTAGGTTGGCTGGAGCGACCCGATGCCGTCGATCTTCCTGCTTCCGCTGGCGTGAGAGAGGCGCTTCCCGTCGGCAAAGACGATCACCTCGAACCGGTAGGCTCCCTGCCGTTCGACCGTGAGGTTCGAAACGGCGCTCACTTCCCGGTCGCCGTCGATCGTTCCGAGGTCGATTCGTCGCTCCGTCTCGACGACGCCTCTGTCGCTATCGATCGCCCGGAACAGCACCGACGCGTTCTCCGTCGCCGACCCCCTGTGTTCCACCGTGGCGTCGATCGTCAGGGTCGCCGTTTGCTTCGATACCGACTGTATCCGGATGGGCACCTCGGTAATGTCGAGGCGCCCCGGTTCCTCCCGCTGCGGTTCCTCCGCACCGGGATCTCCCAGCGCGCCGGGAACGAGCACGAGGACGAGCGCGCCCACGACCACGACGGCCGCCAGCGCGCCGATCAGGGCAGTTTCGCGCTTCATGTCTTCCAAGAGAAGAATTGCCGGTAAATACTTTCTGAGATCGAGTGGCATAATTTCTTGAAAATAATGGGGGAATGCATGGGCGATCGAATCCCGACGATCCTTGTCCACTGGCTTCGAACCGACGTCATGGACGTCTTCGTCTACGGGACGCTGACCGACCCGGATCGGGCCCGTGCCGTCGTGGACGACGCCCGGTTTCGTGGAGCTGCTCGACTGGTCGGACTCCACGTCGTCGAGGGCCAGTACCCGACGCTCGCGCCCGGTGGATCGACTCCTGGCCGGATCCTTCGGACAGAACACGTCGAGGCGCTGGACGCCTACGAGGGCGAGGGGGCAGGGCTGTACGTCCGCGTTACGGTGCCGTGTGACGACGGGTCGACGGTCGAGGCCTACGTCGGCGACCCGACTCGGCTGGGCGTCGCCGACGCGGTGGACTGGCCCGGGGCCGGTTCGTTCGCCGATCGAGTACGGGAGTACGTCGATCGAAACGAGGTCGTGGTCCGCCTGGCAGAGTGACGCTCAACCTCGACGGCTGACGCCGCCATTCGACCCCGGACCGCCCGTCGAAGACTGATGTCAGAACGCGCACGACGAGCGTCATTCTCGCGTCAGACGCGAGAATCGACTCGTCGCTGTACTGCGGTTTTACTTTCACTCTGCACGGGTCAGGTTTTTGTTGTATCCTGTCCCATTACCAGGTGCACGTCACACGCTTCGTGCACTTCCCCTTCCTTCCCCTTCCATCGCCCTGGAGACGAACGTCCATCCACGGCGAGAGCGTTCTCGTCCCGAAAGAGGTGCAATTATTAGCGGGGACGCGGGGGTTTTACCCATGAACAAGATCCTGGTCACCGGCGCGACCGGACAGATCGGTTCCGAACTGACACCGGCGCTGCGCGAGAAGTACGGCCACGACGCGGTCATCGCGAGCGACATCCAGCAACCCGAGGAACTGGACGATCCCTTCGTCGAACTCGACGTCACCGACCGGGAGGCTATCGAGGAGGTCGTCGAGGAGCACGACGTCGACACCATCTTCCACCTCGCCGCGATCCTCTCCGCGAAGGGCGAGGAGAACCCCGGCCTCGCCTGGGACGTCAACGTGAACGGCCTCTACAACGTCTTCGAGGTCGGCCGCGAGTACGATGTCGAGAAGATAGTCACGCCGAGTTCGATCGCCGTCTACGGGTCGACCACGCCGGACAACCCGAGCGAGGAGACGGTGCTCATCCCGAACACGATGTACGGCATCTCGAAGGTGCTCACCGAACTCCTCGCGGAGTACTACTACGAGAACTACGACCTCGACATCCGTGGCGTTCGCCTGCCCGGCATCCTGAGTTACAAGACCCTCCCCGGCGGCGGCACGACGGACTACGCGGTCGAGGTCTTCTACGACGCCATCGAACAGGGCCACTACGAGTACTTCGTCCGGCCCGACACCATGCTCCCGATGATGTACATGCCGGACGCGGTCAACGCCCTGATGCAACTCGCCGAGGCCGACGATGACGGGCTCAACTACCGGTGTGCCTACAACGTGAGCGCGCTGACGTTCACCGCCGCGGAACTCACCGAGGCGATCAAGGAGCATCTCCCCGACTTCGAGGCGACGTACGCGCCCGACGACCGCCAGGCGATCGCCGACTCCTGGCCGGACCGCGTCGACGACGCGGCCGCCCGCGAGGACTGGGACTGGGAACCCGAGTACAAACTCGAGGACATGGTCGAGGACATGCTGACCAACCTCGAGAAGAAGCTCTCCGAGTAGCAGTACGTTACGCCCGTCTCTCGGCCCGTACTCCCTTCCGGGGTCTACTTCACAAGGGCAGGATTGTATACCGTCCCGACACGCTATTCGGGATTATTTCCAGGCATCGTGAATGATGTCTGGAATATATACACCGATACTGTCCCCATCGCGACACCGAGCAGCATTGAAACCCCGAACAGCAAGTGATTCGTCACAACGTACGCAAAGGGGGTGATGAATGCAACTATCAATCCGTACTTAATGGTCGTTGAATCCGGCGCTTTGGTCCGGATTGTGCCGATCAATATGCCTGCGATTAACCCAACAAAGCCGTAACCGAGTATCATCAATTCTTTTGATTGTCCTATCATCGTGTTGTTCTCTACCTATTACATTGCGAATTCATTATGGTCCTACTTTGGGGTTAGATCGAAAGTCGTCTTGTAAATTAATCGGGGATTTACGCTCTTTACAGTAGCAGCTCAATATGTCCTGGACCGGAGTCCACCTCTATGAGCTGATTGTGGTCCGTTTGATTGTATTTCGGAGAGATGCCTGCCGTAATGTGAGGCCATGGTTCGTGGGTGTCGAATCCACCAACCGTGAATGTCGAGTCGAATGCCGCATCCTGAATAGCGGTTGCGACGACGGAACAGAACCCACCGAACAAAATTTCGTCCCCTGGAATGGGCGTTGACACACCAATAGCAGCGCAAATCATCCCTGAAAGGGCGCTAATTTCATATTTGGCAGGGTTCTTCGGCGTCTCCATCGCGACTCCCACATAGTAGTGATCACCGATATATGGGAAATGACAATCACCAGTTTCCCTAACGATCTTTTCCGAACGCTTCGCCCCTAGGGTATACGACATCGAAGCGACGTCGTCCGTAGAAAGCAATGACACTTCTTGAACAGAAAACTGACTGCCCAGTTGAGATATCTCAATACTCCCCGTCTCTTTGTTGATCTTATACACGTTCGCTTCGCTATCGCAACCAGTAGCTACGTAGACGTGTGTTTCAGTCTCTGCGATAATTCGTACGTTGCCTTGGCAAGAGTCCACTCTGTCGTCCGATTCACCCCGTGCTGCAACAATCCCTGAAGTTCCTGTGACGGTGGCAAAAACGGTCCCCGTTGACTTCAGTACTGCTCGTCGGCGAATGGTATCAGTCTCTTCCATACTACGGGGACACCTCCTTCGCCATAGTTTATAAACATTAGAAATAAACTCTAAATAAACCTGGGTTCATTCTGCCGCTTTTCGACGGTCGTTCTGACCGGACCATCGGCGGTGTCCAGTGTGCTTTCACGCCTGTCTATAGTCACAACTCGCAGTCCGTCGATCTGCAGAAAAGGGCGGTGCTTCGTCAATCCTGCTGCGGTCGTCGTCGCTGGTGCTCCGACTTAGATCAGGTCGAGATCCTTGCCGATCTCCTCGTAGGCGCGCAGCGCCTTGTTGAGGTCGTCCTCGGTGAGGCCGGCGTTGATCTGGTTGCGGATGCGGGCCTCGCCGCGGGGCACCATCGGGTAGACGATGGCCAGGCCGAAGACGCCGCGCTCGTAGAGGCGGTTGGCGAGTTCCTGGGCCTTGTTGGAGTCGCCGACCATGGCGGGGACGATCGGCGTCTCGCTCATGCCGGTGTCGTAGCCGATCGACTCGAGTTCGTCCTTGAAGTAGTCCCGCAGGTCCCAGAGCTTCTTCACGCGGTCGGGCTCGTTCTCGATGATCTCGAGGGACTTGAGGTTGGCCGCGGCGATCGACGGCGGGTAGCCGGCGCTGAGCAGCCAGGTGCGGGCCGTGTTGTAGGCGTACTTGATGACGTGCTCGTCGCCGGCGAGCATGCCGCCGAACCCGCCCATGGCCTTCGAGAAGGTCCCCATCTGGAAGTCGATGTCGTCCTCGAGGTCGAACTCGGTCGCGATACCGTGGCCGCCGCCGAGGACGCCCTCGCCGTGGGCGTCGTCGACGTAGGTCATCGCCCCGTACTCGTCGGCGAGTTTCTGGATGTCGTCCATCGGGGCGACGTCGCCGTCCATCGAGAACACGCCGTCGGTCACGATGAGCATCCGGTTGTACTCGTCCTGGGCCGTCTTGAGTTGTTCCTCGAGGGAGGCCATGTCCGTGTGGTCGTAGATCAGCGTGTCGGCACTGGACAGGCGCATCCCGTCGATGATGCTGCCGTGGTTGAGTTCGTCCGAGAGGTAGACGTCGCCGTCCTCCAGGATCTGGGGAATGACGCCGGCGTTGGTGGCGAACCCCGTCTGGAACGCGACGCCCGACTCGGTGCGCTTGAAGTCGGCGATCTTCTCGTTGAGCTGGTCCTGGATCTCCATGTAGCCCGCGATCGACCAGTCGGAGCCGGAGCCAAGCCCGTACTTCTCGATGGCGTCGATGCCGGCCTCGCGCAGGCGGTCGTCGTTCGCGAGGTCGAGGTAGTTGTTCGAGGCGAGCATGACGAGTTCCTTGCCCTCGACCTGCACGTGGGGCTTGGAGGGACCCTGGACGCGCTTGAGCTCCCAGGTCTCGCCGCGCTCTTTCATCTCCTCGTACTTCTCCTTCAGGTACGCCGTCTTTTTGTCGGTCATTGTGGATGCCTCGTTCTGTAAAAACGTGAACACTTGGAAGTAGGTTGGAGGCGAGTAAAATCTTTCGACTTTCGCCGGAAGGAGCGGTTTGCGGCGGGTTTCTCTGGTTCGGGGCGTCGGCGTACGTCGGCAGATTACACTCTATAAATTCCTTCATTTCTCGAAATTTCGGCGGGGTTCGAAGCCTGCTTTCCCCACGGTCCGTGATCCCAATTTCCAGGGCCCCGTATTTATGATGGCCTCCCTCTGGATACTGGGTATTTTTACTTCTGATCGTTCCCAGGTCCTGAGAATCGCCGACAGGAGATAGTCAATACCCTCCTCCCTTTCCCCTACCCGGAAATGATTGACCCCACGATCGCAAGCAGGGTACAGTTCGCGGTCACGACCTTCGTCCACATCATCTTCCCGACGATATCGATGGGTCTCGCACCGTTCCTGGTGTATTTCACGTGGAAGGAGATCAAGACCGGCGAGACGCTCTACGCGAATCTGCGGTCGTTCTGGGCGAAGATCTTCGGCATCACGTTCGTCGCCGGGACCGTCACCGGCATCGTCCTGGAGTTCGAGTTCGGGATGAACTTCGCCAACTTCTCGGCGTTCGTCGGCGAGGTGATGGGTGGCCCGCTGGCGGTGGAGGGCATGATGGCCTTCTTCCTCGAGTCGACGTTCCTCGGCGTGTTCATCTTCGGCCGGAAACGCGTCTCTGATCGCCTCTACATGCTGTCGGCGTTCCTGGTCGCGCTCGGGTCGTGGCTCTCGGCCGTCTGGATCCTCATTGCCAACGCCTGGATGCAGACGCCGCAGGGTTACGACATCGTCATGGAGGGCAGTCAGCGGACCGTCGAACTCGTCAATCCGCTGGCGGCGTACTGGAATCCGCGGTTCCCGTGGATGTTCGTCCACATGCAGACCTCCGCGGTGCTGTCGGCCTCGCTGTTCATGGCCGGCATCGCGGGATACTACCTCTGGCTGGGCCGCGATTCTGACTTCTGGCGAAAGACGCTGAAGGTGGCCGTCGTTCTGATGCTCATCACGGCACCGTTCCAGGTGCTCCACGGCGACAGCTACACCCGTCACGTCGAGGACACCCAGCCCGCGAAGTTCGCCGCGATGGAGGCTCAGTACGAGACCGAAAGAGGAGCCGACCTCCACCTGATCGCGATTCCGACGAGCCTGGAGAGCTTCACGGATCCGCGGGCACAGAACCTCTGGACGCTCGACGTGCCAAACCTCGCGTCAGCACTGGCCAGCGGGGGTGACCTCGACGCGAGGATACGGGGCCTGAACGAGATTTCGAACACGGAACCCTGGCGAGGCGCGGGGACGCCACCGGTAGCGTTCGTCTTCTGGTCGTTCCGGGCGATGGTATTGCTCGGCCTGTGGTTCATCTTCCTGGCGTTCTGGGCGGGCTATCGCTGGTACAGGGGGACCCTGTTCGACTCCTCCAGGCTACACCAGGCCCTCGCCCTCTCGACGCCGCTGGGCGTCGTGGCGGTCGAGGTCGGCTGGATGGTCACCGAGATCGGCCGCCAGCCGTGGATCGTCCAGGAGATCATGACCGTGAGCGAGGGGCGGTCGGCCGGACTGACGGGCGGTGAGGCCACGATCACGCTCGCTGGCTTCGTCGGCGGATACCTGCTCATGTTGGTCCTCTGGACCTACGTCGTCAGGCGGATGATTCTCAACGCACCGGACGGCCAGCAACCGTCCTCGGACGACCGTTCCGGCGTCCTGGGGGTGGCCGGCGATGATTGAACTCGTCCCCCTCAAGACGGGCTTTCTCCACGGGTGGCCACTCGCGGAACTGTGGTTCGTCGTCGTGTTCGCGTTCCTCGCGACGTTCCTCTTCCTCGACGGGATGGACTTCGGCGTCGGGGCACTGTTCGCCACGCGGGACGACCACCACGACAAGGAGACGATGCTCTCCGCCGTCGCGCCGATCTGGGACGGCAACGAGGTCTGGCTCATCGTGTTCGGCGGGGCGCTGTTCGCGGCGTTCCCCGAGGTGTACGCCAACCTGTTCAGTCGCCACTACCTCCCGCTGTTCGCCGTCCTCGTCGCGCTGATCCTTCGAGGCCTTGCGCCCGAGTTCTACGAACAGCGCGAGGACGCCACCTGGCAGCGCTACTGGGGCGGTGCCTTCATCGTCGGGAGTATCGCCGCGCCGTTCCTGCTGGGCGTGTTCGCCGCGGCCTGGATCCAGGGCGCGGCGGGACCGACGATCGCCGGCCTCGTCGTCGGCCTCGCGCTCGTCGCACTGACGATCGTCAACGGTGCGGCGTTCCTCGGCCTCAAGACGACCGACGAGCTGCAGGCCGAGATGAGCACTTACGGCGTCCAGGCCGCGATCGCGTATCTGGTCCTGGCCGTGCTCTCGATCGCCGCGCTCGGGCTCTCGTCGGGCGAACTCATGGACAAACTGATCGCCCCCGTGCCGGCGGTGCTGGTCGTTGCGACGGCCGCGGGCGTGGGCGGGTACGTCCTGTTCGTCCGCCGCGAGCAGTACCGCGAGGCGCTCGGCGTCGCGGCGGTGTTGACATACGGCCTGACCACGCTCGTTGCCGTCCTCCTGTATCCGACGATCGACCCGGCGGTCGGGCTGACGGTCGAGGAGGCGGCCGTCTCGTCGCTGGCGCTGTCGCTGATGACCGTCTTCGCGGCGATCCTGCTCCCCCTCGTATCCATGTACTTCGTCGTGCTGTACTCCTCGTTTGCCGGACCGGCGGAGGCGGGCGAGGGGTACTGACCGACGCCCGCAATTCCGCGGTACGCTTCACGCCGGACCGATTCGCGATTCTTTAAGGCCCCTCCCGACGACGGTGGCCGTATGAAGCGCATCATCAGCACCGACGAGGCACCGGAAGCGGTCGGCGCGTACAGCCAGGCGACGACGAACGGCGACCTGCTGTTCACCGCGGGCCAGATCCCGATGACGCCCGAGGGCGAACTGCTCGACGACGAGGACATCACCACCCAGACGAACCAGTCCCTCGAGAACGTCGTGGGCATCCTCGAGGAGGAAGGCTGTTCCATCGACGACGTGCTCAAGGTCACCGTCTTCCTCGACGACATCGACGACTTCGACGCGATGAACGCGGCCTACAAGGAGTTCTTCTCGGAGGACCCGCCGGCCCGGAGCGCGGTCGAGGTGGCGAACCTCCCGAAGGGCGTCGGCGTCGAGATCGAGGCCATCGCCGACTCGTCGTGAAACGACCGCCGCGATCGAGCGTCCTCCCGGGCGTGATCGGGGCGCTTACCTTCCTGGTGCTCCTGGAAGGCTACGTCCTGACGGGTGGCGAGGTCCCGTCGATTCCCGTAGTTGGGGCCCTCACGCTCCTCGTGGGCGTGCTCGCAAGCGCGGGCGGGCACGTCGCGAACCGCCGCCTGGTCGATCGAAACGGATAACCTTAAACCGACCAGCGAATTAGTCCCGAGCGAGCCAGGGTGGCCGAACGGTAAGGCGCACGCTTGGAGAGCGTGTTCCCGTTAGGGATTCTGGGTTCAAATCCCAGCCCTGGCGTGTTTTGCGGCGAGCAAACTCGTGAGCCGCAAAACCGCAACCTGGGATTTTAACCCCTGCCAGTCGCGCGCAGCGAAGCGAGCACGTCTGGCTCCGGTTCAAATCCCAGCCCTGGCGTTTGCTCCGAGCGAGTACGCGAGGAGCAACGCCGTTACGCTGGGAATTGAGCAGACGAGTCGCAGCCCGCGCAGGTGAGCGAAAGCGAACCAAGCAGGACCGTCTCGGCGAGTTCAAATCCCAGCCCTGGCGTGTTTTTCGGCGTACAGAAGAAATAGCACGTCGTCCGAACGGTTGCGATGCCGCTATCGGCGGCGGACGACGGGCGCAGAGAGTATATCGCCTCGAATCGTCACCGCTCGACCTGCACCGGGTCGGTCGTGGCGACCCACCGACCGGGTTCCCCTCGTTCCCGGATCTCGAACCAGCCCCCCTTGCGGAGAATGGTTTCGTAGGTCCCCTCCCAATCCCCATCCATGGTGATGCGTTCGACGATTGGGGCCGTACCGCCTTGATTAATTACTCGGTACTGTTGTCCAATCAACCAACGGCGGGCAGTAATCGGCGCTTACGTTCGGACGATTTGCGTTCGAACCGCGTTTCACCCGCGCATGAGGTTCATTACTTCGTCGGCGACGTCGGGTTCGGTCGCGACGAGGTAGCGTTCGCCCGGATCGAGGGTCGTGTCCGACCCGGCGACGGTGTCGCCGTCCTCGTCGGAGACGACGAGCGCGCCACGTGGGAACCGGATCTCGGCGAGGGTCTTGCCCGCGACGGGTGCGCCCTCGGCCACCTCGATTTCGACGATGTCGAGTTCGCCCGGCAGCGCCTCCATCGAGTGGATCGCCTCGCCGAGAATGGCGTTGCTGGCGACGTGCGCGCCGGCGCGCTCGGGGAAGACCACCTGATCGACGACCTCGTGGTAGCCCTCGACGCCCTCGGGCGTGGAGACGCGGATGACCGTCCGGATGTCGGGGTTCATCCGCTGGGCGAGGACGCACGCACCGAGGTTGGCGCCGGGATTTGGCGTGAGTCCAGCGATCGCGTCGGCGGAGGCCGGATCGGCCTGCCGGAGCACGTCGGGGCGGGCGCCGTCGCCCATGATGACCGTCGCGAAGTAGGCGTCGCTGATCTCCTGGGCGCGGCGCTCGTTGTGCTCGATGAGGACGACGTCGTGGTCCTGCTCGTCGAGGTGTTCGGCGGTGTGATAGCCCACGCGGCCGCCGCCCACGATGATGATGCGCAAGGAGGTCATCGTTCCTCCGTTCCACCCCCGGCCCCTTGTATTTCGTCCCCGGAACGGTCTTCATCGGGACCGCCAGTGTCCGGACCGGTCATGGGCTTCGAGAGATCGACCGTGCCGTCGGCAGCTGGTTCCTCCTCGGGCTCTTCGTCGGCACCTTCGTCGTCCTCGGTGACGATGTCGCTGACCCTCTCGAGTGCGGTCCCGCCGTACTCGAACGCGAGGAAGACGACCGTCCCGAGGGCCAGCCATCCGATCCCCATGATCCACGTGTTGGGATCGATGTAGAACCCGAGCAGGAGGTTCAGGACGATACCCAGGATCGGCGGGGCGGGATAGAACGGCATCTCGTAGGGCCGGTTGAGGTCTGGTCGTTCTCGCCGGAGTTTGATGACCGCGCCGTTGACGACGATGAACGACAGGAGGAAAAAGAGGCTGGAGAGGTTACCGACCTGGCGGACCGGGACGAACGCGACCGAGACGAACATCACGGCTGCGCTGGCGAAGACGGCCGTGTAGGGCGTCCCGAAGCGGTGGTGGATCTGTCCGAGTCGCTTGGGCATCTGGCGGTTGCGCCCCATGGCAAAGACGATCCGGCTGGACGCCAGGATGACGGCGTTCAGCGCGCTGATGGTCGAGAAGACGGCACCGAAAGCGATGACGGCCGCGCCGTTTTTCAGGACGGGAATGGGTTCGGGCATGAACTGGTGGGCCGCTTCTTCGATCCCGGTCTCGCCTGCGGCCCCGAGGGCGGCCGCACCGAGGTTCCCGATCGCCACGTACACGACCACGAGGTAGATGATGATCGTCGCGATCATCGAGATGAAGATGGCCCGCGGGATGTTCTTGCGTGGGTTTTTCACCTCCTCGGTGACGGTCGTGATCAGGTCGTAACCCTCGAAGGCGATGAAGGTCAGCCCCATCGCTGGCAGGATCTTCGTGACGCCCTCCGTGAACAGCGGGTCGAATTCGGCCGTCCGGGCGGCCGTGAGGCCGAACGCGGCGAAGATCACGAGCACGACGATCTTGATCAGCGTGACGATCGTTTCCGCCCCGCCGCTGGCCTCCGTCGAGAGCGCGTTGAGCACGACGAACAGCAGGACGGCGATCAGGGCGTAGACGACCTGCCACTTGACGCCGAGGGCGGCGACCGACGAGGCCTCTGGAATCGAGACGTAGATCCGGACGAAGTTCGCGAAGTTCGGGGCGAACGCGAGCGCGTACAGCGCGCCAGCGATCATGTACGCGAACCAGAGCATCCACCCCATCAGGAAGGAGACAAAGTCGTTGAAGACCTCGTTGACGAAGGCGTAGCCGCCGCCACTTTTCGGGATCGCGCTGGCCAGTTCGGCGTAGGAAAGTGCGGTGAACGAGGTTACGATCCCGTTGAGCGCGAAGACGAGAATCGCGGCCGGCCCGGCCGTCTCCGCGGCCAACCCCGTCAGCGCGAAGATGCCGGCACCGATCATCGCACCCATGCCGACCATCGTCGCGTCGAGCAACCCGAGGTCCCTGGCTGGCGACCGGGTCTCCTGTGAGGACATGCGTTTTCCCGATTTGTCGGCGCACAGCCCCTTAAAAAAGGGGCTAGGATGGCGTCGCTTCGAGCCGATCAGCGGTTCAATATAAACCTGGGGAAAATCGACTTCCGATCGTCGTGGCTTGAGTGTGAATGGCTCACATGTTATTTCTGTCGAAACCACCACTTCGGGCGATTATTGGAGTCTACTCGTTCGTCCCGACTGAAGACGTGATCGCCGATGAAAACAAGATTTATATAGAATCACAATCATAGGCCCGACTGACTATGAGTCAGCGAATGCAGCAAGGCGGCATTCCCATGATCGTCATGGACGAGGACGCACAGCGGGTCAGCGACCGCGACGCGCAAGATTACAACATCTCTGCGGCGCGTGCGGTCGCCGAGGCGGTCCGCTCGACCCTCGGTCCCAAGGGGATGGACAAGATGCTCGTCGACTCGATGGGCGACGTCACCATCACGAACGACGGCGTCACCATCCTCAAGGAAATGGACATCGACAACCCGACGGCCGAGATGGTCGTCGAGGTCGCCGAGACCCAGGAGGACGAGGCCGGCGACGGCACGACGACGGCCGTCGCGACCGCCGGCGAACTCCTGAAGAACGCCGAGGACCTCCTCGAGCAGGACATCCACCCGACGGCGATCATCCGCGGGTTCCACATGGCCTCCGAGAAGGCTCGCGAGGAGATCGACGAGGTCGCCGAGGACGTCGACCCCGACGACGAGGAACTCCTCCGCAAGGTCGCCGAGACGGCGATGACCGGCAAGGGCGCGGAACTGAACAAGGAGTACCTCGGCGAACTCATCGTCGACGCCGTCCAGGCGGTCACCGTCGAGACCGACGCGGGCGACCACGTCGTCGACCTCGAATTCCTCGAGATCGAGACCCAGACGGGCAAGGCGGCCAGCGAGTCCGAACTGCTCCGTGGCGGCATCCTGGACAAGGACCCCGTCCACGACAGCATGCCCACGGAGTTCGACGACGCCTCGATCCTCCTGCTGAACGAGCCGATCGAGGTCGAGGAGACCTCCGTCGACACCGACGTCAGCGTCTCCGACCCGGATCAGCTCCAGAAGTTCCTCGACCAGGAGGAAAAGCAGCTCCGTGACAAGGTCGACCGGATCGCGGACCTCGGTGCCGACGTCGTCCTCTGCCAGAAGGGCATCGACGACCTCGCCCAGCACTACCTCGCCAAGGAAGGCATCCTCGCCGTCCGGCGGGTCACCTCCAGCGACCTCGAGTTCCTGACCGAAGTCGTCGAGGGTCGCGTCGTCTCCGACCTCGACGACGCCACCGAGGACGACCTCGGCCGGGGTTCGCTCACCCGCGACGACGCCGACGAGATGTTCTACGTCGAGGGCAAGAACGACGGCCACGGCGTCACGCTCCTGCTCGCCGGTTCGACCGACCACGTCGTCGACGAACTCGAGCGCGGGATCAACGACGCCCTGGAAGTCGTCGCCCAGACTGTCTCCGACGGTCGTGTCCTCGCCGGCGGTGGCGCCGTCGAGACCGAACTCGCCTCGCGCCTGCGCGACTACGCCGACGGCGTCGAGGGTCGCGAACAGCTGGCCATCGAGGCCTTCGCCGACTCCCTCGAACTCGTCCCGCGCGTGCTCGCCGAGAACGCCGGGTTCGACTCCATCGACACGCTGGTCGACCTCCGCGCGGCCCACGAGTCGGGCGACGAGCGGGCCGGCCTGAACGTCTTCACCGGCTCCATCGGTGATACCTTCGAGGCTGGCGTCGTCGAACCCGCCCACGCCAAGGAGCAGGCCCTGTCCTCGGCCACCGAGGCCGCCAACCTCGTCCTCAAGATCGACGACATCATCTCCGCCGGCGACCTGTCGACGGAAGGCGACGAGGACGCTGGCGGCCCGGGTGCCGGCGGCATGGGCGGCATGGGCGGTATGGGCGGTATGGGCGGCGCGATGTAAGTTCGGTCCCCGACCGGACTTCATCGTCCGCCGAGCTCCGCTCGGCGCAGACCATGTGAAAGGAGGCGACAGCCTACTTTCCATTGGCCGTCAGAGCGACGCTTTGACCCCGTCCCCGTCCGGCATTCCATCGCCACCGTGACGGATTGCTCGGCGATTTTCTCTCCAGTCGTTTTCCGTTCGTCTTCGACGTATCGGTTTTCGTTATGATTCGTGGGGACTCGATCTGGCTATTACTGTAGTTTGTTATCAAATATCACAACTCGACGCCCTACTCAATCGGGTTGTTACGTTTCAGAAATCTGGGTAGAACTTTAATGGTGTTGGGAGTGTAATCTCAGCATACGGAGGAGTTATGCATGGGACCATCCGATTCTGCGGTCGCTCGCTCCGTCGAATCGCCCCGTTATTCCCTGTCGACGCAGGCACCCGTGTCGAGCGACGGGGCCCGGAATCTCGTTCGTGATCTCGCTGCTGACGCCGACGAGGTGCTGAAAGTCACCGGCAGTCTGTGTCCGGACTGCGTCGCCGAAGAACGGTTCGACGACCCGGCCGTGCCGATGGTGGTGTACGAGGCCGAGGGCGAGATACGGCTGGCAAAACGCTGCGAGGAACATGGCGTCACCCGGGACGTCTACTGGAGCGACGCCGAGATGTACCGGCGTGCCCGCGAATGGGCCGAGTGGGACGACCACCTCGACACGGCTCACGAAATCCCCAAGGGTCCGATCCAGTGTCCGACGGACTGCGGGCTCTGCCCGATGCACAAGTCCCACACCGGACTCGGCAACATCACGGTCACGAACCGCTGTGACCTGTCCTGCTGGTACTGCTTTTTCTACGCCCGGGAGGACGATCCGATCTACGAACCCACGAAGGCACAGCTCCGAGAGATGGTCCGCCGGACGGCCGAGGAGGACCCCATCGGCGCCAACGCGATCCAGTTGACCGGGGGCGAACCGACCCTCAGAGACGACCTCGTCGAGATCGTCGAAATCGCCCGGGAGTACGTCGATCACGTCCAACTCAACACTCACAGCGCTGTCCTGGCTGGCGACGTCGACCGCGTCGAGGCACTTCGCGACGCGGGCGTGACGACCATCTATACGAGCTTCGACGGCGTCGATCCCGGGACCAACAGCAAGAACTACTGGGAGCTGCCCGAGGCCATCCGCACCTACCGGGAGGCCGGCGTCGGGACGGTGCTGGTCCCGACGATCATCGGCGGCACGAACGTCGATCAGGTGGGCGACGTCGTGCGTTTCGGCGCTGCAAACAGCGACGTCGTTCGGGGCGTGAACTTCCAGCCGGTCTCGCTGGTCGGTCGCATGCCGAAATCGAAGCGCGAGACGCAGCGAGTTACGATCCCCGACGTCATCCACGCCCTCGAGGACCAAACCGACGGAGCCGTCCCGACCGACGCCTGGCACCCGATCCCGAGCGTGTTGCCCGTCAGCCGGTTCGCCGAAACCTGGAACGGTTCGCCCCTGTACGAACTCTCGAACCACTTCGCCTGCGGGATGGCCACCTACGTCTACCTCGACGGCGACGACCTCGTCCCGATCACCGACTTCCTCGACGTCGACGCGTTCGTGCACGCCCTCGACGAGATCGCCGACCGGTTCGATTCGCCACTCTCCCGGGTCGAGAAGACCCGCGTCGGCGCTCGTCTCGCCTGGGAACTCTACCAGGCGGTCGACCGCGAGGCCGAACCCGAGGACGTCCGGATCGGCCGGTGGCTCCGCGAAGCGCTCACGGAAGCCACCTACGAGGGGCTGGTCGAGTTCCACCGGAACGCGCTGTTCCTCGGGATCATGCACTTCCAGGACCCGTACAACTACGACGTCGACCGCGTCGAACGGTGTGACATCCACTACGCCATGCCCGACGGCCGAGTCGTCCCCTTCTGCGCCTACAACGTCCTCCCGGAGCTGTACCGTGACGCCGTCCACGAGGACTACTCGATCACCGCCGAGGAATGGGCCGATCGGGACTACACCGCCTTCGCCGATTCGGATTCCCCGGATCGCACGCGCTTGCGCACGGAAACGGTCACCGGTCGCGACGAGGACGACGACGCCCTCCGGGACGGCCCGGGCATCTTCGGCTACGACGTGAAAACCCGCCGTACGCTCGACGACAGCGAGAAAGAGCGAGTCCGGGCGGCCTATCGGCGTTCGATCGCGGATCTGGAGCCGGTTTAGTCGCAGTTCGGCGCTCACGTCCGTTCGCGCCGAAACGCCCTCACTTCGCTCGCGGTGCTCGCTCGTGACGAGCTTCGGCGCTCACGTCCGTTCGCGCCGAAACGCCCCCGGTCCGCTCCGCTCCCCGGCGAGCTTCGCCGTTCGCTACGCTCACGCCGAAACGCCGTCGTTCCGCTCCATTTCATTCCGCTTCACGACGAGCTTCGGCGCTCACGTCCGTTCGCGCCGAAACACTACCCTTTTGACCCCGCTTCTGATATGGGCAGGTAATGGGACGACGTAAGAAGATCGTCGAACAGTGCGAGCGACTGATGGACAATCCGGAGAACATCCGGAACATCGCCATCGCCGCACACATCGACCACGGCAAGACGACGCTGACGGACAACCTTCTCGCCGGTGCGGGCATGATCTCTGAGGACCTCGCCGGGCAGCAGCTCGCGATGGACACCGAGGAGGACGAGCAGGAGCGCGGCATCACGATCGACGCCGCGAACGTCTCCATGACCCACGAGCTGGACGGCGAGAACCACCTCATCAACCTCATCGACACGCCCGGCCACGTCGACTTCGGTGGCGACGTGACCCGCGCGATGCGAGCCGTCGACGGGGCCCTCGTCGTCGTCGACGCCGTCGAAGGCTCGATGCCCCAGACCGAGACCGTCCTCCGGCAGGCCCTGCGGGAAAACGTCAAGCCGGCGCTGTTCATCAACAAGGTCGACCGGCTGATCAACGAGCTCCAGGAGGGTCCCCAGGAGATGCAGGAGCGCCTCCAGAACGTCATCCGCGACGTCAACGAACTCATCCGCGGGATGGCCGAGGAGAAATACGAAGAGGAGGGTTGGAAGGTCTCCGTCGACGACGGGACCGTCGCCTTCGGGTCCGCGCTCTACAACTGGGCGATCAGCAAGCCCTTCATGCAGGAGACGGGCATCACCTTCGGCGACATCATCGAGTACAACCAGAACGACAACCTCGAGGAACTCCGCGAGCAGTCGCCGCTGTCGGACGTCGTGCTCGACATGGTCGTCGACCACTTCCCGAACCCCGTCAAGGCCCAGCCCGAACGCATCCCGTCCATCTGGCGGGGTGACCCAGACAGCGACCTCGCCCACCAGATGCGCGACGTCGACCGCGAGGGCGACGTCGTCTTCATGGCCACTGACATCGGGATGGACCCACACGCCGGCGAGATCGCGACCGGACGCGTCTTCTCCGGCACGCTCGAGAAGGGACAGGAACTGTACGTCTCAGGCACCGCCGGCAAGAACCGCATCCAGAGCGTCGGACTGTTCATGGGTGGCGAGCGCGAGGAAGTCGAACGCGTCCCTGCCGGGAACATCGCTGCCGTCACCGGCCTCGGCGACGCCATCGCCGGCTCGACCGTCTCGTCCGTCGAGATGACGCCGTTCGAGTCCATCGAACACATCTCCGAGCCGGTCATCACGAAGTCCATCGAGGCCAAGAACATGGACGACCTGCCAAAGCTCATCGAGGTGCTCCGGCAGGTCTCCAAGGAGGACCCGACCATCCAGGTCGAGATCAACGAGGACACCGGCGAACACCTCATCTCCGGGCAGGGCGAACTCCACCTCGAGGTCCAGACCCAGCGCATCGAGCGCAACCAGGGCATCCCGGTCAACACCGGCGAACCGATCGTCGTCTTCCGGGAGGCCATTCGCCAGGCGACCGACACGGTCGAGGGCATCTCACCCAACCGGCACAACCGCTTCTATCTGCGGGCGGAACCCCTCTCGGACGAGATCGTCGAGAAGATCAAGCTCGGTGACGTCTCGATGGACATGCCCGAGCAGGAGCGCCGCAAGGCCCTCCAGGAAGCGGGCATGGACAAGGACACCTCCCAGGAAGTGGAGCACATCTTCGGCTCCAACATCTTCATCGACGACACGAAGGGGATCCAGCACCTCAACGAGACGATGGAACTCGTCCTCGAAGGGTTCGAGGAAGCGATGGACGAGGGCCCGCTGGCCGCCGAACCCGTCCAGGGCACCCTCATCCGCCTCGAGGACGCCCGCCTCCACGAGGACACCATCCATCGCGGCCCCGCACAGGTCATCCCGGCCGTCCGCGAGGCCGTCCACCGCTCGCTCGTCCACGGCCAGGTCGGTCTCATGGAGCCGATGCAGGACGTCCGCATCGACGTCCCCTCCGAGCACATGGGTCCCGCCTCGAGCGAGATCCAGGGCCGCCGCGGCCGCGTCGACGACATGTACCAGGAAGGCGACCTCGTGGTCGTCGAGGGCGTCGCGCCCGTCGACGAGATGATCGGCTTCTCCAGCGACATCCGTTCGGCCACCGAGGGCCGCGCGTCCTGGAACACCGAGAACTCCGGCTTCGAGTTCATGGCCGACAACCTCCAGGAGGAGAAGATCATGGAGATCCGCGAGCGCAAGGGCATGAAGATGGAGCTCCCCCAGGCAGTCGATTACTTCTAACGACCTTTTTGACGGGGGTCGGCTGGTGCCGACCCCCGCAAAAACGTCGATGAAAAAACCGCAACCGGCCGTTCGGTTGTCGAACCGTCCCATCTTTTGTCTGCAAGGGGCTCGAGCGTCAGCCCAACCCCGTCCCGACTTCGCGTCCGTTACTCGTCGACGAGTTGCTCTTCCAGCGTTTCGAGGTCGTAGCTCCCGAGCGCACGAGCGTCCTGCCGTAGCGTCGAGATGACGAGCTTCGAGTAGGTGCGCTCGACCTCCTCGATCGCGTTGAAGTCCTTGACCAGTCGCTCCACCTCGTCGGCGTCGCTGATCGTCGCGATGACGACGAAGTCCGTCTCGCCCAGCGTGAAGTACGCCTGCGTGACGCCCTCGATGGCGAGGAGTTTCTCGCCGACCTCGTCGTAGGAGTCGCTGTGTGGGGCGATCACCTCCATGATGACCGTCACGCCCAGCCCCAACTCGTCGAGGTCGAAGTCGTAGAGGTCGTTCTCGATGACGCCCGCCTCTTTCAGGTTCGACAGCCGGTAGTGGATCGTCGACACCGGGATACCCGTCTCCTCGTGGAGCTGCTCCGGGCTCCCGGTCCCCAACTCCGCGATGGCTTTCAGGAGCCTGACGTCGCGCTCGTCCATATCGGGCCATCGATCGTTGCCGTGTAGAATCTACCGGACAAGTAGAATGAGGTCGAGGCACAACGATATTCGGAATGAAGGTAGGTATCTATCGTTATAGTCTATTTTTTCGAAAGAGATTTAATATCTGGCCCAAACGTCACAGGTAGCCCTCAATGAGTGTAACAGTTCGGGCGGCGGGCCGCTGGCTCGTCCCGATCCAGTTCCTCCTGCTGTCGGTCCTGTGGGGCGTCTCTTTCGTGGCCATCCAGGTCGGCCTCCGGGAGATGCCGCCGCTGCTGTTCGCCGCGCTCCGGTACGACCTTGCGGGCCTGGTAATGCTGGCGGTGGCCGTCGCGACGACGACCCACTGGCGTCCCAGGACCGGTCGCGAGTGGCTCGCGACCGGCGTCGCGGGCGGATTTCTCATCGCCGTCCACCACGCGCTGCTGTACCTCGGCCAGCAACACGTCTCCGGTGCCGTCGCTGCCGTCGTGCTCAGTCTCGTTCCGGTCCTCACCGCGCTGTTCGCGGCCGTCGCGCTCCCGAACGAGCGGTTCGACGCTCCCCAGTACGGCGGCGTCGTTCTGGGGTTCGCGGGCGTCGTCGCCATCGTCGCTCCGACGTCCGGTACCTTCGCCGTCGGATCAACGATCGGCGTGGGTCTGGTCCTCCTCTCCGCCGCAGCGTTCGCGTTCGGGTCGGTCGCCCTCCGACCGCTCTCGACCGACCTCCCGTTACGATCCATGCAGGCCTGGGGGATGCTGATCGGATCGGGACTCCTCCACGCGGTTAGCGCGTTCCGTGGCGAACCCGTCGCGGTCCCGCTGACGCCCACCTCCCTCGGCGCGCTCGCGTACCTCTCGCTGGGTTCCGGCGTCGCCGCGTACCTCCTGTACTTCGACCTGCTCGACCGGATCGGTCCCTCGGAGTTGAACCTCGTGAGCTACCTGCAACCGGTCGTCGCGACGGTGGTGAGCTGGGCCTTCCTCGGCGAGTTGATCGACTCCTCGACGCTGGCCGGCCTGCTCGCCATCTTCGTCGGGTTCGCCCTGGTCAAACGCGCCGCGATCGTCCGGGTCGTCGCCACCGTCACACCCCGTCTCGGGATCGGGAACGCCTGACTGATCGCTCCGGGGTCCCTCCGGCCGTTCGGCCGCCGGTTTCGAGAACTGATCTCCGGCCGCCGGCTGTCCGCAGGTTCTGGATTCACGAAGACCGAAACAGCAGCATCGTTCCTTATAGTTCACTTCCAGTCAACCGCGCTACGTAACGTATTATCACGACAAATTGGGAGTAATCGATAGAAAACAATGATAATTATTCTATTCGGCAAAAGTGATTTAAACAAGTGTCTCCTCAGCCCGTCCACCACCCAATGGACGTACGATCGCCGCTGCAGTCGAAGAACCGCGTTCCAATCGAGTTCGTCGCGCTTGCCACCCTGTGGGGCATCTCGTTCGTGGCCATCGAGGTCGGCCTTCGAGCGATGCCGCCGCTGCTGTTCGCCGCCCTCCGATACGACGTCGCCGGCGTCGTGATGCTGGCGCTGGCCGTCGGGACGACGGCCCACTGGCTCCCGCGAACCGCCCGCGAATGGCTCGCAACGAGCGTCGCTGGCGTCTTGATCATCGGCGTGCATTACGCCCTGCTGTATTTGGGACAACAGCACGTCTCGGGGGCCGTCGCCGCCGTCGTCACCAGTCTGGTGCCGATCCTCACCGTTCTGTTCGCGGCCGTTCCGTTCCCGGAGGAACGCCTCGACGGCATCCAGTACGGTGGCGTCGCCTTCGGGTTCGCGGGCGTCGTCGCCATCGTCGCCCCGACCTCCGGGCCGCTCGTCGTCGGATCGACGATCGGCGTCGGCCTGGTCTTCCTGTCGGGCGCGACGTTCGCGCTCGGGTCGGTCGCCCTCCGGCCGCTCTCGACGGACCTCCCGCTGCGCTCCATGCAGGCGTGGGCGATGCTGATCGGTGCAGGGTTCCTGCACGGAGCCAGTGCGCTCCGGGGCGAACCCCTCACGATTCCGACGACGGCCACCGGACTCGGCGCGCTCGCGTACCTGTCGCTCCTGTCGGGCGTCGTCGGCTACCTCCTGTACTTCGACCTCCTCGGTCGGATCGGTGCCTCGGAGTTGAACCTCGGCCGGTATCTCCAGCCCGTGGTCACGACGTTCGTGAGCTGGGCCTTCCTCGGGGAGCTGGTCGATTCGATGACGCTGGCCGGCCTGCTCGTCATCTTCGTCGGGTTCGCCCTCGTCAAACACTCGGCGCTGATGGACGTCGCCGAGACGTTCGATCCCGGCGTCGGCATCGGGGACGCCTGACGAGCCGAGCCTGTCCCATGTGATCTTTCACCAAATCGGCCGACGGCGTTGGACTGCCGAACGCCGTGTTTCGAAATCGTTTTAACCGGTTCCGCCAAAGCCTTCCGATACAGCGCCTAGCGCGTGAGATACCGACCATGAGCGAAGACAAACCCCACCAGAACCTGGCCATCATCGGCCACGTGGACCACGGGAAGAGTACGCTCGTGGGACGCCTGCTCTACGAAACGGGCAGCATCCCCGAGCACGTCATCGAACAGCACAAGGAAGAAGCCGAAGAGAAGGGCAAGGGCGGCTTCGAGTTCGCCTACGTCATGGACAACCTCGCCGAGGAGCGCGAGCGCGGGGTCACCATCGACATCGCCCACCAGGAATTCGACACGGACGAGTACTACTTCACGATCGTCGACTGTCCGGGTCACCGTGACTTCGTGAAGAACATGATCACGGGGGCCTCGCAGGCCGACAACGCCGTACTCGTCGTCGCGGCCGACGACGGCGTCGCGCCCCAGACCCAGGAGCACGTGTTCCTGGCGCGCACGCTGGGTATCGGCGAACTGCTCGTCGCGGTCAACAAGATGGACCTCGTCGACTACGAGGAGTCCCGCTACAAGGAAGTCGTCGCGGAGGTCAAGGAACTGCTCAAGCAGGTGCAGTTCCAGACCGAGGACGCCTCGTTCATCCCCGTCTCCGCGTTCGAGGGTGACAACGTCGAGGAACTGTCGGACAACACGTCCTGGTACGACGGTCCGACCGTCCTCGAGGCCCTCAACAACCTGCCGGAGCCGGAGCCGCCGACGGACGCGCCGCTCCGCCTCCCGATCCAGGACGTCTACACCATCTCCGGCATCGGGACCGTCCCGGTCGGTCGCGTCGAGACCGGGATGATGCACCCCGGCGACATGGTGAGCTTCCAGCCGTCCGACGTCGGCGGCGAGGTCAAATCCATCGAGATGCACCACGAGGAAGTCCCCGAGGCCGGCCCCGGTGACAACGTCGGGTTCAACGTCCGCGGCATCGGCAAGGACGACATCCGCCGCGGCGACGTCGTCGGCCCCGCCGACGACCCGCCGACGGTCGCCGAGACGTTCCAGGCCCAGATCGTCGTGATGCAGCACCCGTCGGTCATCACCGAGGGGTACACGCCGGTCTTCCACGCCCACACGGCACAGGTCGCGTGTACGGTCGAGTCGCTCGACCAGAAGATCGACTCCTCCAGCGGCGAGGTCGAGGAGGAGAACCCCGACTTCATCCAGTCGGGCGACGCGGCAGTCGTCACCATCCGACCGCAGAAGCCGCTCTCGATCGAGCCCAGCAGCGAGATCCCCGAACTCGGCAGCTTCGCCGTGCGCGACATGGGTCAGACGATCGCTGCCGGTCGCGTGCTCAGCGTCAACGAGTAACTCCCCATGCAACAAGCACGCGTCCGACTGGCGGGGACGAGCCCCAAGGACCTCGACGACATCTGCGACGACGTCCGCGAGATCGCGGAGAAGACGGGCGTCTCGCTGTCGGGGCCGATCCCGCTACCGACCAAGACCCTCGAAATCCCGACCCGCAAGTCGCCGGATGGCGAGGGGACCGCCACCTGGGAGCACTGGGAGATGCGCGTCCACAAGCGGCTCATCGACCTCGACGCCGACGAGCGCGCGCTCCGCCAGCTTATGCGGATCCAGGTGCCCAACGACGTCAGCATCGAGATCGTTCTCGAGGACTGACGCCGTTCGCCCGTCGATCGTGGGCGATCCGGGATCGCTGACCGGGTCCCGGTAGCTGGGGGTGGGTTTTTCTCTCTTCGTCGCTTCAACACCACTCGTGTTCCGACGAAGTCCGACGGCCGAAACGCTCGCCGCCTTCGCCGCCGTCTACCTCCTCCAGTCGGCACTCCGCCTGGTCGCCCCCGCTACGTCGTTGTTCCTGTTCGTCCTCGCACCACCCATCGACGTTCGGCCCTGGGCCATCGTCACGAGCGTCTACGCCCACGGCGGGCTGGCACACCTCCTCGCGAACGCGGTCGCCCTCGCCCTCGTCGGGTTTCCACTCGAACGAACCACCAGTCGAGTCCGGTTTCACGTCTTCTTCGTGACGACCGGTGCGCTCGCTGGCGTCACCCAGGTCATGCTCGACGCGACGCTCAGTTCCGTCGGGGTCGGCCGACCGTCCGCAGTCCTCGGTGCCAGCGGCGCCGTTTTCGCCCTCCTCGGGTACGTCCTCTCCGCGAACCGACTCAGCGATCGACTGCTCCGGTTCGTGCCCCTGAGCGGCCTCGGCCAAGTGCTGGTGTTTGCCGTCATCGCCGCCGTCCTTACTCTGGCCACGGGCGCGCCCGGGGTGGCCCTCGTGGCTCACTTCACCGGGTTCCTCCTCGGGCTGATTGCCGGTCGCGCTCACCTCCTCCGAACCGAAACGCAAGCTACTAAAACGACGGCGGGCAACTGAGGGATGCGGGCTTGTAGATCAGCGGCAGATCGCTTCCTTCGCAAGGAAGAGGCCCCGGGTTCAAATCCCGGCAAGTCCACTTCCCTCCTTCACTACGTTCAGTCGGTCAGTGGACTTGCCGACCTTCGCAAACGCTTCGCGTTTGCTCAGTCCCGGCAAGTCCATGATTCTTGCGCCGCGAGCAAATCCGCGAGCGGCGCGAATCGGCGTCGAAGCCCGGATTTGAACCCCTGGAAGTCGCAGCGTCGAGCGAAGCGAGACGACCGTCTTCCTCCGGGTTCAAATCCCGAAAGACGGCCAACGCCGTCTTTCGACCCTCGCGAACGCTTCGCGTTCGCTCAGTCCCGGCAAGTCCATTCCTTCATTCCGTTCGGTCACTTTCTTGCCGACTTCCGGTTCGCTTCGTTCACGGGAATCCCGGCGAGTCTTCACTGGCTCTCCAGATCTACTCCGGGGGCCACTGAATCATCGATCCTTTGAGGGGGGTGGCTTGCTGAAAAAGAGCGCGGATCGGTCACGGCGCGGGGCCGAGATCGGCGTTCCGTGTCGGAAATCGGTATCGTTCACCACGACGTAGAAACTGTCCAGAAAGGCTATTTGCTCGCCATCTATTCGACACCCCATGAGGGTTGTTCTCGACTACGGCGGAGTCGTGGTCGACCACAGTGACGAGCGAGAGTACGCCCACCTGCTCGGCGTGGATCCGAATCAGGACCCCTACCCGGGGTGGTTGGCCTACTATCTCTTTCGAGCCGGGTTCCTGAACAGTGAAGCGCAGTACGTCGAACTGTTATCGACAGTGAACTACCCCGCCCTACTCGTCGCCTTCGGCGACTCCTGGAGGACGGGGCTTCCTGATTCAACGACGCGACTTGCAGACACCGAAGTGGTGTCCACAGCGGTCGCAGTCTCCACAGGCGTTCGAAAATCGCGTAGCGATTTTCGCAGCCCATCAGAATCGCACGGCGATTCTGAGGACGTGTCTTCGGAGTGACCCACTCCTAGCTTGTCAAGACCGCGAGAAAGGACGTTCAACGACGCGTTATAATCCCGGTCTACCTCGAATCCACACGACGGACACGAATGCTCGCGCACCCACAACGGCTTCTCAACCGTAATGCCACACGACGCACACTCGCGGGTCGTCTCCGCTGGCTCGACTTCGACCACGTGACACCCGTGTTTGCGACCATGGTGCTCGAGAATCCGAATGAACTCACGCCAGCCCACTTCGGCCTTGTTCCGCGCGTTAGCACCGCCTTCCAACATCGACTTCACGTCCAAGTCCTCGACGAACACTGCGTCGTACGCCGTCGTGTACGCGTGAGCGAGCTTGTGCTTGAAATCACGCTTCTTGTTCCGCATGGCCATATGGACTTCCGCGACGCGCTGGCGTTGTTTCTCCCAGTTGTTCGACTCGTACTCTTTGCGAGAGAGCGAACGTTGCTCGCGCTCGAGTCGCTCACGGTCGTCAGACAAGTCAAGTCGGTCGATTGACCGCCCGTCCGAGTCGTGAATGAAGTTCAGAATCCCGAGGTCCAGCCCTACTGTATCCGCGGGGTCGATCTCTGCGGGATCGGGTTTGTCCGGTTCCTCGCGTTCGACGGTGAACGATGCGTACCACGCGCCCGTCGCCGCTTGTTTGACGGTGACGTGCTTGATGGTGTCCTCGTCAGGGACGTCGCGGTGCAAGCGGAT
>DATFIX010000297.1:0-5386 GCA_035269625.1 Natrialbaceae archaeon | reverse complement strand
GAGTCGCCGCCGGGCATCGGTTCGAACTCCTGGGTCGTCTCGGGTGAGCACACCGAGAGCGGAACCCCCATCTTGGCCAACGACCCGCACCTGACGCTGATGGCCCCGCCGGTCTGGTACGAGGCGAACCTTCGGACCGACGAGCTGTCGGTCCGCGGAGTGACCTTCCCGGGGATCCCGTTCGTGATCATCGGCGAGAACCACGCCGGTGCCTGGGGCTTTACGAACACCGGGACGGACGTCATCGACTTCTACCGATACGACACCCGGAACGGCGAGTACCGCTACGGCGACGAATGGCGCGAGTTCGAGACCGAATCGCGAACCATCGCGGTGGCGGACGGCGAGGACCGCGAAGTAACCGTCCGGAAGACCGTCCACGGGCCGGTCGTTGGGACGGAATCCGACGGCGACGACCTGACGAGCGAGGTCGGCGTCGCCTGGACCGGCCTCGCGGCGACGAAGACCGTCGACGCCGTCCGGCAAATGAGCCACAGCGACGGTCTCGAGTCCTTCCGCGAGGCGCTCCGGGACTTCGACCTGCCACCGCAGAACTGCGTCTACGCCGACCGCGACGGCAACACGCTCTACTACGTGACGGGCCGACACCCGCGACGCTACACCGACGGCGACCCCGTTCGTGGACCCCGGGTGTTCGACGGGTCCGAACGGGAAGGCGAGTGGCCGGGCTACACGCCGTACGGGGAATCGTCGTGGGAGGGGTTCGTCCCGTTCGACGAGAAGCCCCACGTCGAGAACCCTGACTACCTCGGAACCGCCAACCAGCGCATCGTCGACGACGACCGCTATCCGTACTATCTCGCCGAAGCCTACGGCGCGCCGTTCCGCGGGCAGCGCCTCTGGGACCGTCTCGACCGCCGGATAGAGAGCGACGATCCCGTGACGCCGGAGTTCATGCGCGACCTCCAGGGGGACGCGTACGACAAACGAGCCGAACTGTTCGTCCCGACGATCCTGTCGGCCAGGGCGACGATCGACGACGACCTGTCCGGAGAGCTCGACCGTCTCGGATCGTGGGATTACCGGATGATCAGGAACTCCCGGGCCGCCCTCGTCTTCGCCCGGTTCGTCGAACACTACCGGCGGGAGGTCTTCGAGGGTCTCCTGCAGGACGCGCTCGACGATCGACGGGACGTCGAGGAGTACTACCCGAACGACTGGGTCCTCCTCCACCTCGACGACGGGGACTGGTTCCCCGAGGGGCGCGAAGCAGCCATCGCGACCGCGCTCCGAAACGCCATCGACGAGATCGAAGAATGGGACTGGGCCACCTATGGCGACTACAACGTCACGGCGATCGACCACCCGTTCGGCCAGTCGTGGCTGAACTATCCGCGCTATCCGACGGACGGATCGCCGGCGACCCTGAACAACTACCGGAAGGACGCCGCGGTCGGGGCGAGCTGGCGACAGGTGTGCCCGATGGGCGATGGCGAATCCATGGCCGTTCTGCCGGGGGGCAACGACGGCGATTACTTCTCCGAACACTACGACGACCAGCTCCGCCTGTGGGCAAAGGGCGAGTATCGATCGCTGTCGCGGGAGATCGAGGGAGAGACGGCAGTCACGTTCGAGCGGGGTGACGGGTCGTGAGCCTCGCCGACAGGGTCGAGGCGGTTCGGGATCACGGTCCGCGACGGTGGGGCGTCGCCCTGGTAGGGGCGATAATCGGCGTTGCCCTGGCCACCACGCACTGGCTCGGGTTCCTCGTCGGCGGCGCGCTCGTCGCCGTCCCCCAGCGAACGATCCCGCGTGGCGTCGTCGCCGGGACGGCCTTCGGCGTCGTGGTCTGGGGCGCCTTCCTGGTGACGCTGGTGCTCGACGGAACGGCAGCGGCGTACGTCGGAATGGGGCAAGTGTTCTACCTGAGCGTCGCGATTCCGGTCGTCGCGGCGTTCCTGGGATCGCTGGTGCGCGCTTTCGGGTGACAGCATCGACGAAGGAGTGCGTTACCCCGATCGCCTTGTGTACGCCAGGGAGGGATTATGGTTCTTGCACCCCTACAATCGCTCATGCGACGAACGCTACTCATCGCCGTCGGCTTCCTGGGCCTCGTGTCCCCGAAACGCCTCCTCAAACTGAACGCCCGCCTGAACCTGATCGGCTACGAGAATACGGAGCAGGTCGAACCGAAGCGGTGGTTGATCCGGGTGGCGCGGGTGCTCTCGGTCGTCGCCCTCGCGATCGGCCTGCTCGATCCCTTCGGCAACGACGAGGAGGGGTGAGGCAGTCGGTACCGGACGGTCAGTGATTCTCAGTCGTCCGCCGTGGCCGACGACGGGGCGGGGGATTCGATCTCGCCGGCGTCGAGCGCGGCCTCGACCTCGCGCGCGGCCGTCACGAGGTTCCGCATCTTCCGGAAGGCGGACTCGCGGGGCAGGAGTTTCAGCCCACAGTCGGGGCTGACGACCAGCCGTTCCGGCGGAACGATCTCCAGCCCACGTTCGATGTTCCGCTTGATTTCCTCGACGGACTCCACCTCGGCGTCGTGGACGTCGACGACCCCCAGCGCCAGGTCCTTCGTGAACGGCGGGTCGCGGAAGACGTCGAGTTGCTCGAAGTCGCCGTTCGCGAGTTCGAGGTCGAACTCGTCGACCGGGAACTCCAATATCTCGGGGTAAATCCGCGAGTAGTCCCCGTAACAGACGTGGGTCCCGACCCGCACGTCGTCCGGAACCCCGTCGACGACCCGTTCCAGCGCCTCGCCCACGATGGCGTGGTCGTCCTCGTGCTGGGCGAGGGCGGGTTCGTCGATCTGGACGTATCGCGCTCCTGCGTCGATCAGGGACTCGATTTCCTCGTTGACGAGGTCCGCGAGGTCGTAGGTCAACGCTTCGACGTCGTCGTAGGCTTCGTTGAAGCTCCACCTCGCGAGCGTGTACGGCCCCGTGATCGGGACCTTGACCGGACCGTCGGCGACCGCCGTCGTGAACTCGTACTCGTCGACGAGCCAGGGTTCGTCGTACTCGACCGGTTCGACGACGCTCGGCTTGTCGAAGTAGTTGTGCCCCCAGACCTTGACGGGGCCGTTGAACTCGTAGCCGTCGATCCGGTCCGCAAAGTACTCGACCATCTCGTTGCGGCGCATCTCGCCGTCGGTCACGACGTCGATGCCGGCGCGCTCGTGTTCGTGGACGATGGCCCGCGCGGCGTCGTCCTTGGCCTCGTCCCAGTCGTCGGCGTCGAAGTCCACGTCATCGTCGTCCGACTCGTACAGGTCCCGCGCCCGGTGGTGCCAGGTCGGTTTCGGGTAGCTTCCCACGACGGTCGTCATGAGGAAGTGTTCGTTGGGGTGGTCGGCCGGCCGGAACCGCTCTTTGCTCATGCGCTCACCTCCCGACGAGCGGCCGCTTCACCGAGCACCTGGAGTTTCTCGACGAAGGTGCCGTAGGGCAGGTAGAACAGTCCGGTGTTGGGCGTGACGTAAATCCGGTCGAAGTCGGCGACTACGGCCTGCTCCTGCACCCACTCGACGCGTTCCCTGACGGCCTCGGGCGTCTCGACGAGTGTATTCTGCCCGTCGATCAGGCCCAGCGCCACGTCGTCCGTCGTTCCGTACTCGTTGATCAGGTAGGTGTGATCGTGCTGCTCCGTGACGAAGTCAAAGCCCACGGCGTCGACATCGGCGTCGAGCAGGTGGGCGTAGACCTTCTCCTCGAGGGCACCCCAGTACGGGAAGACGACGACCTCGGCGTCGATGGCCGTCGCGACCGCGTCGATGGCCTCGCTCGCCCGGGCGTCTTCGCCGTCGCCAGGCGGGTTCGTCGCGAGGGACGGTTCGAGGAGGAACAGGGTCTCGACGTCCGGGAACGCCCCGCCCTCGGCCGCGAGAAACTCCCCGATCGCGTCGAGAAATTCAGCGTCGTCGCCGTAGTACTCGTCCGTCGCGAGGTCCGCCAGCGTGTACGGGCCCGGAAGGACGGCCTGCCGACGGGACGGGTCGACGGGGTCGTCGTCCGCGAACCCGCGTTCCAGGTCGGCCGCCACGTCGCCGTCGAAGGCGAGTTCACCCACGACGGCCGGGTCGCGATAGAAGTTGTTGTTGTCGTAGTACCGGACGATGCCCCGCGTCTCCACCTCGTCGTGGACGGCAAGCGGATGGGCGAGCATGTCGTCCCACCGGAGTTGCCCTTCGACGATACGGTCGAGGCCGGCGTCGCGCTGTTCGTCGATTACCGCATCCCTTGCGTCCGCGTAGGCCGCCAGTACCGCGTCGCGCTCGTCGCCATCGACGAGGTCACTCTTCTGGTGGCCCTTCAGGTCGCTCAACGACTCCTTCGCCGGATCCGGGAGCGGATAGAGTCCGAGTGTCGTCCCCACGAGTTCGCTCATGAATCGGACGCCCGTTAGATATGCCCGCTTTTAATATTTACTATCGCCGAAAATGTCCTACAGTTATCCCCGTCCTGTACCGTCGTTGTGGGGAATCGCCCAAACGACCGAAGGGCTACGCGTCGGTCTGGATCAGTTTCAGCACCGTCAGCGTCTCGAAGGGATACGAATCGTCCCGGAGTGCGACCGCGCTGAATCCCCCATCGACAGCGAGTTCGACGACCGCCTCGACGCCGGCGAGGCTACTCGCCAGGAGGAGCACGACCCCGTCCGGGGCCAACACGCGACCGACCGACGCCAGGAAGGGCTCGACGACCGCCAGCCCGGTCTCCCCGCCCGAGAGCGCGACCTCCATCCAGTCGTCCCACTCCGTCTCCGGGTCCGTCGGAAGGTACGGCGGGTTGAACGTCACGAC
The DNA here is from genome assembly GCA_035269625.1 of Natrialbaceae archaeon. Taxonomy (GTDB): domain Archaea; phylum Halobacteriota; class Halobacteria; order Halobacteriales; family Natrialbaceae; genus DATFIX01. The sequence goes on along the minus strand of DATFIX010000297.1, from coordinate 618 downwards.
GTCGAACGCACCGTCGACGAAGGGTTCGGTGAGGTTCCCGCGGACGACCGGGACCCCTCGCTCCCTCGCCCGCCGACAGGCGTGGGGGTTCAGGTCGCTCCCGATCACTCGCGCGCCGGTCTCCTCGGCGATCCGCCCGGCCACGAACCCGGAGCCAGTCCCCACGTCGAGCACCAGGTCGTCGGGGCCGACGACCGACGCCGCGACGTCGGCGAGCAACGCGGAATCCTCCGCCGGCTGGTACACGTCGCGCTCGATCCCCCTGCGGTCGGCGAGATCCATCTACTCGCCACCCCCGTCAGTGGATGGAGACGCGGAGGTTTCGGGCGTCTCGTCCATGCCCTCGAGACCCCGAACGTCGCCCCGCATCGAAACGGTCCGCTGCGGGAACGGCACCTCGACGTCGGCCTCGTCGAAGGCGTCCGTGATCGCGCCGATCACGCGGGTCCGCGTCTGCCACTTCCGGCGAGGGCCCGGGTTGGCGATCCAGACCCGCACGCCGAGGACGACTGCGGAGTCCTCGAACCGCTTCGCGTCCACCACGGGGGAGGGCGTCCGAAGGATCCCCTCGATCCCGTCGAGCGCGTCGTAGGCCACGTCGATCGCCCGTTCGAGGTC
>DATFIX010000296.1:0-10930 GCA_035269625.1 Natrialbaceae archaeon | reverse complement strand
GGTCGATTCGACGACCGCGTCGAGCGTGAACGAGGAGGTGGCCGTTTCGGACGTGCGCGTGACCTCGGCGCTGGCGTCGAGCGAGCTGAGCTCCTCGGGTTTCGGGGCGGTCATCGACCCGTTGGCCAGGAACTCCTCCGGGCCGAGGGCGGCCGTCGCCGTACCGGTGACGTCCGACTCGAGGTCGTCGGTGATCAGCATGTGCATGAGCCCGCGACTCATGTTCATGCCGAGTTCGACCGTCGTGCTCTCGTTGGTCTCCTCGCGGTATTCGAGGATGGCGTTGCCGTCCTCGGTGACGTAGACGGTGTCGGCCGGGTCGAGGTCCGTCGAGTTGTTCACTGACACCTGGTTGAAGGTCGTCGATTCGCCGGGGATCGCGTCGGGGCGGTCTGGAGCTGTCGTTGCCGCAGCACTCGCGGGGACCACCACGAGCATCAGGGCGACGAGAATCGCAGCGATCGGTCGTCGATTCGAATTCGACATGTTCGAACGACCATTTGTAGAGTAGCCGGAATAAAGCTTGTTGCTCGGAAAGCGCCATGATAACGTCTGACGATCGGGTTCTCGGCCGAATCGGCCGGCCACGGTGACGGTTCCGTCGGGCTTTTGCTTCCGAAGCGCAAAGCGACCCCAGAACCGCATGGCCCGGTACCACATCGAGACGTACGGGTGCACCTCGAACCGCGGCGAGAGTCGCGAGATCGAGCGACGCCTGCGCGACGCGGGACATCACCGCGTGGACGGCCCCGAGGACGCGGACGTGGCCATCCTCAACACCTGTACGGTCGTCGAGACGACGGAGGACCGGATGCTCCGCCGGGCCAGGGAACTCGACGCGGAGACCGCCGACCTGATCGTCACCGGGTGCATGGCGCTGGCCCAGGGCGAGGACTTCGAAGCGTCGGGGATCGACGCCCGGATTCGCCACTGGGACGAGGTGCCCGAAGCCGTCGGGAACGGCGAGTGCCCGACCACGACCCCCGACGCCGATCCGGTGCTCGACGGCGTGATCGGCATCCTGCCCATCGCCCGCGGGTGTACCTCCGACTGTTCGTACTGCATCACCAAGCACGCGACCGGCCGGATCGATTCGCCGCCGGTCGAGACGAACGTCGAGAAAGCCCGGGCGCTGGTCCACGCCGGCGCGAAGGAATTGCGGATCACCGGCCAGGACACCGGGGTCTACGGCTGGGACGACGGCGAGCAGCGACTGCCCGAACTGCTCGATCGGATCTGTGCCATCGACGGCGACTTCCGGGTGCGCGTCGGCATGGCCAACCCCAAGGGCGTCCACATGATCCGCGAGGACCTCGCCCGGGTCTTCGCCGACAACGAGAAGCTCTACGACTTCATTCACATCCCGGTGCAGTCGGGCTCGAACGACGTGCTCGGCGACATGCGCCGGCAACACCAGGTCTCGGAATTCCTCGAGGTCGTCGAGACCTTCGACGAGCACCTCGACTACTGGACGCTCTCGACCGACTTCATCGCCGGGTTCCCGACCGAGACCGACGCCGATCACGAGCAGTCCATGGACTTGCTGCGCGAGGTTCGCCCGGAGAAGATCAACGTCACCCGGTTCTCGAAGCGCCCGAACACGGACGCGGCCGAGATGAAGGGACTCGGCGGGCAGACCAAGAAGGACCGCTCCTCCGCGCTGACGGACCTGAAGATGGACCTCATGGGCGAGGCCTACGAGGCGATGGTCGGCGAGGAGCGGGACGTCCTCGTGGTTCGGGAGGGGACCGAGGACTCGGTGAAGTGTCGCGACCAGGCTTACCGCCAGATCGTCGTTCCCGACGCCGACGCGTACGGCCTCCGACCTGGTGACTTTGCGACTGTCGAAGTGACGGGCCACAATACCGTGTACGCAGTGGGGAAACCGGTTTGACGGGGCCTGTTTCTGGCTCGTTGACCGGCCGGAGTTCGACCCACGTTCGACACCCGAAGCGACGGTTGCCACCCCTTCGGACGTCCCTCGGGACGAGCGTATTTCCCGGCAACAACGCTTAAGCAATCGTTCGGCGACAGTCCAACCGATGCTCATCCCGATCCTGGTGGGGTCCGGGGTGCTGACGGTTCTCGTCGGCGCGGTTGCCGTTCTCGCCTGGCGGCAGCAACCTCACCCTGGCGCCCGGTCGTTCGCCGCGGCGGCGGGCGGCGTCGCCTGGTGGCTCGGAGCCATGACCGCGGCCCACGTCTGCGACCAGTATCTCGGGTTGCACGTCGCCTTCGTTTTTCTCACGCGGATCGAGTGGGCGGGGATCTTCGCCACGACGATCGGCTGGTTCGTGTTCGCCCTGGAGTACACCGGCCGGAGCGAGTACGCGACCCGTCGGATCGTCGGCCTGCTCGGGACGGTCCCACTCCTCACCTATCCGGTCGCGTTCACCAACGGGCTGTTCGTCGACGCAGTCGCACCGCTCGTCGGGGTCTCGACGACCCTGGGACCCTCGTTCGATCCCTGGCTGGCGGTCGAGCCGCTGGTGCTGGCGTACATCTACGTCCTGCTTGCCGCCAGTTCGCTGGTCTTGCTGGCGTTCGTCCTCACGAGTCGGTTGCCCCACCCCGAGGTTGCGATCCTCTGGCTCCTCGCCCTGGCGATCCCGTGGGGCATCAATGCTCTCTACGTCTCGGGGACCATCCCGCCACTGGGGCCCGCCCTGATCGACCCGACGCCGTTCGGCTTCGTCGGTCTCGCCGTCATCGGCCTCGTCGCCATCGACCGGTACGACGCGTTCCGGGTGGCACCGGTCGCCAGGGCGTACGTCGTCGATCAGCTCGACGAGGGCATCGTCGTCTGTGACGGCGACTGTCGGATCCTCGATGCCAACGACTGGGCCCAGTCCGTGCTGGACGTCGATCCACGGTCGATGGGACGCGACGTGCGAGACCTCCTCCTCGGGGCGATCGACGGCCTTCGAGCGGACGGGATGCCCCGATCGAGCCCGGACCGCTTCGTCAGGTGGATGGACGGCCGAACCGTCCGCGTCGACCGGGACGGCGAAACGATCGCCGTCTCCATCCAGGCCTCGACCCTCCAGCGAGCCTACGGCGAAGCGATCGACCCGGTCGACGGCTACGCGCTGGTGTTGCGGGACGAAACCTCCCGCATCGAGCGCAAACGGGTCCTCGAAGAGCAAAACGAGCAACTTGAAATCATCAATCAGGTCGTCCGCCACGACATCCGCAACGACATGCAGATCGTCCGCGGCGTGAGCGAGGAACTGGACGACCACGTCGACGAACCGGGCGAACAGTACCTCGAAACCGTCGTCGACTCGGTCGATTCCGTCGTCGAACTTACCCGGACGGTGCGAGGGTTGACGGAAACGATACTGAACGACGAGGCGGACCTGGAACCCATCCCACTCCGGCCGACGCTGAAAACCGAGGTGAACGAGGTAGCCGCGAGTTTCGACGAGGCGGACGTTTCGCTCGGCGACGTCCCGGACGCGACCGTCCGGGCGAACGACATGCTGGGGTCGGTGTTCCGCAACCTGCTCCAGAACGCGATCCTGCACAACGACGCCGCCACGCCGCGGGTCCGGGTTTCGGTCGAAGAAACGCCGGACTCGGTCGTCGTCAGCGTGATCGACAACGGTCCCGGAATCTCGACCGACCGACGGGATCGGGTATTCGACCGCGGGGAACGGGGGCGATCGAGTAGCGGTTCTGGACTGGGCCTGTACCTGGTGCAGTCACTCGTGGGCCACTACGGCGGCCAGGTCAGCATCGAGAGCGCCGGATCGACGGGGGAGTCCGGGGATACCGCCCGGACGAACGCGGCCGTCGAAACGGACGAAAACCGGATCCCCGATTCCGAGGGAACGATCTTCGTCGTCGAACTGGAGAAATCACGGCGAGCGGACTAGTTGCCGGCGACGGCCTCGGGTTCGTCCGCCTCGACCCGACCCAGCAGGTCCGGCAACCGACCGATCGCGCCGTACCGGACCATCTCGACCCCGAGCGTCTCGAGGCGGTCGGCATAGTCCTCGTCGGTGACCTCGTCCCCCTCGATCACCTCGCCAGCGTCTGGAATCCCGACGTGCGTGGGGTGAGCCCAGGCGCGGAGCCACCGGGCGATCGTTCGCAGGTGGAGGACGGCGGGCGTCGGGAACCGGCCACCGGCCGTGACGACGATTCCGACCAGGGTGTCCTCGAACTCGTCGAACCCGCAGTAGTCGAGCGCCGTCTTCAGGGGCGAGGCGACGGTACCGTGATAGATCGGCGAGCCGAGGATCACGGCGTCGGCCTCGCGAATCTCGCGACGCAACTCGGGGGCGTCGCCGGCGTCGCGGTCGGCGGGGACGTACGCCGGGAGGTCGTATTCGCGGAGGTCGAGCAGGTCCGTTCGTGCGCCCTCGGCCGCGGCGGCCGCGAGGGCGTGGCGGAGGGCCGTGCGCGTCGTGCTCTCGTCGCGGAGACTTCCGGAGACCGCGACGACGCGGGGACGGTAGGTCATGGGGCGTCGGAATCCAGGGCTGCAACCCCCAAAAGCGCTCCCGGAAGCCGATTTTTGTAATAGATTCGGAATGTCACCCCTCGGCACCAGTGACCGTCCGGCGTCCTGCCGATTTCGAACGGCAACGGGTACGATTCCCGGAAATCGACCACGAATGGTGAGAATCGAAAGTAGCCCCCGTTTCCCGTGCTCTTCCCCCCGAAAGAGTCCCGGTCTGGGACGGGTTAGTGGTGGCAGGGTCGGGATGACACCTGCACTCGAAGCGTGCCGCTTCAGGTGCCTAAGTCTGCCACCTAATCGTTCCGTGTGGCGTCGTTGACATCCCGGTGGGGGGCGGGTCGTGGTCCGAACCTATTTGCATCCCGCTGACGTGTGTGACCCCACACCATGCCACCAGACACGAGCGAATACTCGGTCGATCACCGACTGAGCGACGCGGAACGGAACATCCACCGCGCCTGGGACAACAGCCTCGATCCCGTCCTGACGATCGACTCCGGCGACGTCGTGCGTTTCGAGTGCCGGGACGCGACGGACCGGCAACTGGACGTCGAATCGACGGACGAGGACGTCCACGACCTGAGTTTCGACCCGGTCCACCCGCTAACGGGGCCGGTCGCCGTCGAGGGTGCCCAGCCAGGCGACGTCCTCGAAGTCGAGTTACTGGACCTGCAGCACAAGGGCTGGGGCTACAACGCCTTCTTCCCGGGCGACATGGAACTGGGCCTGCTCCCGGAGGACTTCGAGGACCCCGGCCTGTTCGTCTGGGACCTCGAGGGGGACGTCGGCCACTTCGTCGACGGGATCGAGATACCCCTCGACCCGTTCCCCGGCGTGATCGGCGTCGCACCCGCGGAAGACGGCGAACACGACACGCTCCCGCCGCGGCGGGTCGGTGGAAACATGGACGTCAAACACCTGACGGCCGGATCGACGCTGTACCTGCCCGTCGAGGTCGAGGACGCGCTGTTCTCCACGGGCGACTGCCACGCCGCGCAGGGCGACGGCGAGGTCTGCGTGACCGGCGTGGAAGCGCCGATGTTCGTGACCGCCCGCTTCCACTTGCGCAGCGACATGGACATCGAGCAACCGCAGTTCGAGACGTCGGGTCCATTCACGCCGACCGGCCACGACGAACCCATGTACGGCACGACGGGCATCGCGCCGGATCTCATGGAGGCGACGAAACTGGCCGTCCGGCACATGATCGACCACCTCCACGAGGAACGCGGCCTGACCCGGGGGGAGGCGTACATCCTCGCCTCGGCCATCGTCGACCTCAAGATCAACGAGGTCGTCGACGCGCCGAACTGGACCGTCTCGGCGTACCTGCCCGAGAGCATCTTCCCCGACTGAGCGGGCTCCGATCGCTCCCGTTCAGTCGCCTCGCCAGGTGGCGACGAACAGGACCGTCCCGCCGAGAAGGCCCACCGCGCCAGCGACGACCACCGCGACGAGGACGGGTCGGCCCGGTGGCGACGCCGAAACCACCGCGAGCATCCCGGTCGTCGACCCCAGGACGCCGACCGAAGACTCCGGTGCCGGACCGTCGGGCCGGGGCTCTCCGTCGGCCCCGATCAACAGGACGGTCAGGACGAGCGTCGTCACTGCTCCGGCGAGGGCCAGCCACTGGCCGATCACCGCGACGGACTCCGTCGGAGAATCGACCGCGATTTTCCACCCGGTCCCGGCCACCAGCCCGAGGGCCACGAGCACCATGCCCCACCGGAGCGGTCGCAGGGATCGCGTCTCGGCCATATCGTTCGGGCGGCAACCTGACGGAAAAGCGTTGTTTTCTGCCCAAGACGGACCCGTCGTTCGCGCCCTCACAGTTCCGGGAAGTACCGGCCGTGGAACCCGAACGGAACGTGATGGGGCAAGCGCGCCCGGGCCACTTCGTCGAGGGTCGTCGCGTCGAGGACCAGCAGGATCGACCGCCCGGCCTCGGCGTCGAGGGCAGTGACGACGACCACCCCGTCGTCGGACGGACGATCGCTCCCCGGCGCGAGCACGGGAACCGGTTCCTCCAGGAACAGGCCGGGGTCGCTCCACGTCCGGGACTCGCCGGTTTCGATGTCCACTTTCGCGACGTGGTTGCCGTCGCGTTCGGCCGACCCCTGGGCGTAGGCGTGACGGTACTGGCGAGTCCGATCACTCGGTGCGATCCGGGGCATCTCGCACCCTCGATAGAGCGTCTCGCTGTCGATCCCGTCGCCATCGAGCGGGATCCGATACCGCCGGAGGTCGCCGTCGGTGCTCTCCTCGTCGAGCCAGTCGGCCCAGTCGCCCAGGAAGAGACCGTCGACAACGTCGGCGTCCCGGTAGGCGACGAGGTCGAGGACGATTGCGCCCCCGCGCTCGAACGCGTTGACGTGGTGGAAGACGAAGAAGGGCTCCGCCCGTCGGCGGGCGACCACGGCCCCGCTCTCGCGGTCGATGACGTGAAACGCCGTTCCCTGGTCCGGTCGCCAGTCGAAGAAATCGACGAAACTCCCGCCGCCGGGCGTGAAAAAGGAGAGCGGGTTCGCGTCGAACGGATGCTCGGTCAGGACGACGAACCGCTCGGTGAGTGCGAACGAGTGGAGGTACGCCGGGCGGTCGGCTTCGATCGCCGCGATTTCCTCACGCCGGGCGTTTCCATCCTGGATCCGGTAGAGGCGGTGGACGCTCGGGCGACCGAAGTCCGTGAGCAGGCCGACCGTTTCGCCGCGATGCGGATCGGGGATCACGTGCGCGCAGTTGAGTTGCCCGCCGAGGTCGTCCGCGAACTCGAAGTGGCCGATCGTTTCCAGGCTCTCGGGGTCGAATTCGACGTACTTCGGCACTTCCGTCATCGCCAGGTAGCGATCGGCCATCCGGGCGACGTGGACGTTGGCGTTGTCGGTCACGTCCCCGAAGAACATCCCGTAGAGTCGCCGGAGCCAGGAGTCGCCACCGGTGGCGAATTGTCCGGATAGCGTGCCCGACTCGGTGGCTTCGCGATAGGTGTCTCCCCGGAGGAAGCGGTTGGTGTAGGTCACGGTCCCCGCTTCGAACGAGTACCGATGGAGCATTCCAAGGCCGTCGAACCAGTGGGCGACGCGCTCGCCGCCGACCTCGAACTTCGCCGGCCCGTTGCGGACGAGGGTCCCGTCGAGCCACTCGGGGATCGAGCCCTGCAGGTCCAGTTCCAGGTTCTCGACTTCGCTTTCGAGGCTCTCGAACCCCAGTTCGAATCGGGCGGGCACGAGAAGCGGCACGGGTGCGACGGGCAAAGGCGTGTCGCCGATCGATCGGAGGAGAGCCAGGTCGGCGTGACGCCGAAATCTTCAGTTCCGGGACGCGGCCACGAACTGGCGGATCGCGGTCCCGAGGTGGGTCGCGAACGCCCGCGGCGCACGTCGTCGGGCGCCATCGAGACCGTCCCGGAGTGCGACGGTCGCGCCCTCGAACACCCCGTCGCCGTGGCCGACCAGGATCCGGTTGGGATCGGGATCCGCGAGCGACTTCCGGGGCGGCGTGAGGCGGCGGTAGATGCTCACCCCCAGGCGTTCGTCGCCGACGAGAAACGTCTCCGCCGTGCCCATCGACTCGGGAATCACGAGCGTCCCGTCGCGCTCGCGATACAGGATCGCCTCCTGCCAGGTCGGGAACGGGACGGTCTTCCGGACCTCGAATTCTGTGTCCGGAAGCCGGCCCGAAAACCGCTCGACGGGTGCGTCCACGCGCGCCTCGACGCGACCCATCCACGCCGGGATCGACACCGGAACGTCGTACCGGCGCGCGAAAACGCCGGCGTCGCGGGCGTGCCAGCTAGAGCCGACGGCGACCCCCACGACCTCGCCGTACTCGGCGATCAGGTCGTCCACGTCCGTCGCGTCGATGGGGTCAAACAGCCAGACGCCGTCGCCCGCCCGGATGGCGTGGCTCGCCCGCCGAAGCGTCTCCTCGGAATGGGCGATCCAGCCGACGCCCTCGTCCCACTGGTCCACGACCTCGAACCCGGCGGGATCGTCGGTCGACAGGACGGTCACGGCCGGGAGTGGCGACGGTCGGGACCAAGAAACTGACGGCGCGAACGTGGTGAACGCGCGACCTGTTACCTGTGCACAACAATGTTATGGCTGGGGCGCGAACTGGTGACGACCATGTCAGACGCAATCGAAGACGTCGAGGAACTGCCGTCCACGCCCGCCGGGTTCGCCGAGGAGCACCCCGAAGTCTGGGACCGCTACGCCGACCTGGGTGCCGCCTGTTCCGACGCCGGCCCCGTCGACGGCGAGACGAAACGCCTCGTGAAACTGGCCCTGGCCATCGGGGCCGAATCCGAGGGCGCCGTGCACTCGCACGTCCGTCGCGGACTCGACGAAGGGATCGACCCGGAGGCCCTGAAACACGTCGCTATCCTGTCGATCCCGACGATGGGTTTCCCGCAGGCCATGGCGGCGCTGAGCTGGATCGAGGACCTCACCGAGTAATCGAACCGGGATCGCGGGGCATCACAGGTATTCGAAGTCGCCGTCGGTGCCGGCAGCGTCGACGCCGACCCGGTCGTGCGCCCAGTCGAACGGGTCGGCGTCCCGCCGGTCCTCGAGGAATCCCACGATCGACTCGCCGACGTCCTCGCCGTAGAGCGTGGGGCCCGACTGGATCTCCTCGCGCACCCGATCGGTCTCGACGACGTACTCGACCATGCCGGTGACCTCCTCGCCCGAGGTAGGCGGCACGAGGAGGTTCGTCCCCGCGTCGAAGACCGTCTCGGGGCGGTCGGTGTTGAACCGCGCCGTCAGGCAGATAGCCTCGTCGATGACGTTGAGTTCCTCCTGCATGCTCCCGGAGTCGGTGAGTTCGGCGAGACACTGGCCGGATTCGAGGAACTCGTAGACGTGGGCGTGCTTCTTCCAGAGGCCGGTAAAGAGGAAGTTCTCGCGTGCCTCGTCGAGGCGGCGCAGTTTCTCCCGGTAGCCGTAGTTCTCCAGCGCCTCCCTGGTGGCGGTCAGTTCGACGAAGTTGACGTTGTAGCCGTCCTCGACGAGGCCGATCACGCCCTCGACGATGGCCCGGAACCGGTTCGGGAGGAGGTTCGCCCGGCGATGCACGTCGACCCGGATCCAGTCGTCGCGCTCCTCGAGGACGGGATACACGTCGAAGACGCTCTCTTCGAGGTCGGCGTCGCGTTTCATCTCGATGGCGTCGACGACCGAGTTCCCGACGACCGGGATGCGCTCGTGGCCGTCGACCGCGGCCGGATACCCCTCGCGTTCGAGGTGTTCGCGGTTGAGTTCGACCGGCGCGAACTGGTAGACCGAGGCCGCGGAACCCACGAACGTGTCGTACTGCTCGGGGAACGGTTCGGCGCGGTTGATCGACCACTCGCCGTCCCACTGGTCGGCAACGAACGCCTCGGGGTCGCCGACGGACTCGAAGGACGGGGACATCCCCCTGAGGCCGGCCTCGTTGTGGGCCACCGCCCGGTTCGTCGCGAACAGCCAGGCCTGGGGGACGATCCCCGCGGCGTGGGTATCGCCGTGAACGATCGGGAGGACGGTCGTGTCCTCCCACTCCGCGAGACGGTCGGCCACGGCACCGATCCGCTCGTGGACCTGGGCGGTCTTCTCGGAGAGGCCCCCGCGGATCCCCAGGTCGATCGCGACGTGATCCTCCAGGTCGTACTCCGCGAGGCCGTGCCCGAGCGTGTCGTCGTAGTGCTGGCCCGTGTGGAGGACGAACGAGGGGACGCCCCGTTCGCGGGCGGCGGTCACCAGCGGGGCCTGCTTGTAGAAGTCGGGTTTCGTCGCCGTCACGACCGCCAGGACGAAGTCCCCGGCGTTCATCCGGCGGGCGAGACGATCGTCGTGGATCGTCAACTGGCTCATTGGCTCGACCATCCACGACGGGTTTGAACTAAGCTTCGATCGACGTTCCGCCGTTTCACGGACGACCGGTTACGTCGTCGGTTCGACGTCGCCGTCCTCGGGACCGTCCTCAGCATCGGTTGTACTTTCTGTATCGTCCAGGTCTTCGCCGACTGCTCCGAGCAACTCGTCGGTATCGGGATCGTCCTTCCACTCGCCGAGTTCCTTCGGATCGACGTGGACGAAGACGTCGTCGACCTCCGGGATGGCCTCGACGGTCTCCTTCACCGCCGTCTCGATGTCGTGAGCCTCGAAGAGCGTGCGTTTGCCCTCGACCTCGACGTGCATGCTGACGTCGACCTGCGGGCCGACGTAGTGGGCGACGACGTCGTGCACGCCCTCCACGTCCTCCAGTTCGAGGGCGCGCCTGACGATTTCCGCCCGAAGGTCGTCGGCGGGCGCTCGCCCGACCAGGTAGCCGACGTTGTCCCGGATCACCTCGACGCCGGTCAGCAGGATGCCGACCGAGACGACGCCCGCGGCCAGGGGGTCGAGGATCGGGTAGCCAGCCCGTGCACCCAGAACGCCGACCAGCGCCGCACTCGCGGTCAGGACGTCGTTGCGGTTG
>DATFIX010000295.1:0-2326 GCA_035269625.1 Natrialbaceae archaeon | reverse complement strand
CACGATCGATGAGACGGTCACCGTGGCGCTTCGCGTGACCGATCTGGGCCGCTCCAGCGTCACGATGGCTTACGAGGTCCGGTCCGACGGCGACGTTGCGGCGACCGCCGAGACGGTCATGGTCCGGGTGGACGGCGACGGTGACGCAACGGCGATGCCAGAGACGTGGCGGGAGATCATCCGGGAGTACGAGGGGTTGCCTGCCGATGACGATTGACGCCGACCGGGACGCTTTAGGCCGTCCCCCGCGCTCCATCGGACGTGCGACTGGAGAACACGTTCGTCGGCGCCCGGGGAATCGGCGAGACGACCGAGCGGGACCTCTGGCGCCAGGGGGTCACCCACTGGGACGACTTCGACCGGTCGGTCCTGGGCGGGAAACGCGGCCGGCGTCTCGAGGACTTCATCGAGGAGGCTCGCGACAGACTCGCTGACGACGACGCACGGTTTTTCGACGACGCGTTGCCGAACGGCGAGCGCTGGCGGCTCTACGAGAACTTCCGGGAGAATGCCTGTTTTTTCGACATCGAGACGACCGGGCTGGATCACGACCGCGACGTCGTGACGACCGTCAGTTTCCACCGGGACGGCGAGACGACGACCCTCGTGCGCGGGCGCGATCTGACCCGGGAGGCGGTACGGGCCCAACTCGACGAGGCCTCGCTCCTCGTGACGTTCAATGGGAAGCGCTTCGACGTACCCTTCCTCGAAACCTCGTTCGATCTCGACGTGAACACGCCCCACCTGGACGCGATGTACACCTGCCGCAAACTCGACCTCTCGGGCGGGCTGAAGCCGATCGAACGGGAAATCGGTCTCGACCGGGACCGCCCGGACATCTCCGGACGGGACGCCGTGCGACTCTGGCACGAGTACGAACGCGGCGACGAATCCGCCCTGGAGACGCTGGTCGAGTACAACCGCGAGGACACGGTCAACCTGCGACGATTGCTCGACGACGTGACCGGGCGACTCCACGACCGGGTGTTCGAGCGCGTGCGCTCGGACTGATCCGCGGTCGGAAAGGAATTCGGCAGCCGCTTACCCGAACTTGTAGGAGACGCCGGCCCCGTTCTCGGGGTACTCCCAGACGACGTTGTCGTAGGGGCAGGCGAACCGGCAACTGCCACATTCCAGACAGTTCTCGTAGGCGATGGTGGGGACGCTGTCGTCGTCTTCCACGTGCCAGACGTCCGCCGGGCAGACCGACACGCAGTCGTGGGTGTCACAGCGGTCGGTACAGAACCCCTCCACTTTGACCCCGAGGTGTGACTCCTCGTGGTCGGTGTACTTGTCGGCGTAGAGGCGGTCCTCGATCGATGCGTTCTCGACGGTCGGAACGTCCGGGTGTTGGCTGGTGCTCATGATAGCATCTTGCGGTATTTCCAGGCGCGCTTGAGCGCGCCGATCCGGCCGCCGAAGGCCTCCAGCAGCCGGTTTTTGGCGTTCTGTACGTGGTCCTCCTTGGGCTGGCGATCCATCCGGAAGTATTCGGCTTCGGCGTCGGCCAGCGCTCGCGGGAGCTTTTCGAAGAGGAACTCGCGGTCCTCGGCGATCAGGCCCTGGAAGAAGTCGTAGTGTTCCAGGTTCTGGACGACGAAGGAGTTCTCGAGTTCGCGCTCGTAGGTCGCCAGCGCGCGGTCGTCGACGCCGCCGTTCGTGATGGCGGCGGCCACCGCACGGCCGGCGTGGTAGCCGCTCTCGACGGCCATGTTGGTGCCCTCGAGGTGGACCCCGTTGTTCAGCACGAGGCCGGCGGCGTCGCCGACGATCAGTGCGCCGTCCTGGACGAGGTCCGGCATCGCCTCGGCACCGCCCTCGGGGACGGCGTGGGCGGAGTACTCCACCAGGCGACCGTCCCGGACGAGCGGGGCGATGGCGGGGTGCTGTTTGAACGAGTCGAGCACCTCGTCGGGCGACTGGCCCTTCGCGGCGTCCTCGATGCGGTAGACGACGCCGACGCTGACGCTGCGCTTGTTCGTGTAGACGTAGCCGCCGCCGACGGCGTCGCCCACCGCGCCCTCGCCGAAGTAGTTGAAGGCCGCGCCCGCCTCGCCGTGGAGGCGGAACCGCTCCTCGATGGTGTCCCGATCGAACTTCAGGACCTCCTTGGCCGTGACGGCGACCTCGTCGCGCTCGTGGTGGTCGCGCAGGCCGGCCCCCTCGCCGACCAGCGAGTTCGCGCCTTCGGCGAGGACGACGACCGGGGCTCGCAGTTCGCCGTCCGGGCGGTCCGTCTCGACGCCGACGACGCGGCCGTCGTCGTCGCGCAAGATGTCCGTGACGGTCGTCTCGGTGATGACTGTCGCGCCGGCCTCCTCGGCCT
>DATFIX010000294.1:0-5607 GCA_035269625.1 Natrialbaceae archaeon | reverse complement strand
ACTCCACCTGTTGCCGACCGAAATTGACGATTACGCGGTCCACGAGGCCGACGGGGATGCGGCCAAGTGGAGTCGCGAACGAATGCGCGACCTGTCTGCCCCGTTCGGCACGACGTTCGAACGCGAGGGGTACGGGCTGGTGCTCGACCTGACCGACTGAACCCGCGCCAACGCTAATCCGTTCCGGCACCTATTACCCGTAGACGAAAGCCGCCGACAGTGGTGGCCGAGGGAAAACTGGGGAAATCCATGACCGACGCACGCGACTTCGACGTCGTGCTCCCGAAAAAGCGGGTCCGGGGGGACACGCTCCGGGAGCGACTCACCGAGAACGCCTACGACCGGATCCTGCCGGCGCGGTACCTCCGGACGAACGCGCACGGCGAGGTGATCGAGACGCCCGAGGAGCTGTTCCAGCGCGTAGCCAGAGCCGTCGCGGCCGTCGAGGCGGAACACGGTAACGACCCCGCGGAGTGGGAAGCCAGGTTCTACGAGTCGATGACCGGCCTCGAGTTCCTGCCGAACTCGCCGACACTGATGAACGCGGGGACCGATGTCGGGCAACTCGCGGCGTGTTTCGTCATGTCGCCGGACGACTCGCTGGAGTCGATCTTCGACACCCTCCGGGACGCCGCCATCGTGATGCAGAGCGGTGGCGGCGTCGGCTACTCGTTCTCGAACCTCCGGCCGCGGGGCGACCCCGTCCGGTCGACCGGCGGCATCGCCAGCGGTCCCGTCTCGTTCATGCGGGTCTACGACACCATGTGCGAGCAGATCAAGCAGGGCGGACGGCGACGGGGTGCCCAGATGGGGATCCTTCGCGCCGATCACCCCGATGTCGGTCGGTTCTGCACGGCGAAACGCGAGGAGGGCGTCCTCGCGAACTTCAACGTCTCGGTGGCGGTCACGGACCCCTTCTCCGACGCCGTCCGGAGCGACGAGCGCTATCGCCTCGTGAACCCCTCGACCGGCGAGCCCCACGTCGTCACCGAGTCGACCGCCGAGTTCTACAGCACGGCCTCCGAGGGCGCTTCCCCCGTGGAAGTTCCGGCGAACCTCTGGCGGGATTTCGCCGACGAGATTCCGGCGCTGGAGGCTCACCGCGGGACGACCGACCTCGAGGTCGGCGACGAGATGACCCTCCCGGCGCGGTTCGTCTGGGACCTCCTCGTCGACGGCGCGTGGGCGAACGGCGAACCGGGGCTGTTCGTCATCGACGAGACCAACCGCGAGCACTCCTTCGACGTCGAGCGCCATCCCGACCACCGGATCGAGGCGACCAACCCCTGCGGGGAACAGGGACTCGAGTCCTACGAGGCCTGCACGCTCGGGCACGTGAACCTCTCCCTGATGGTCGCCGACGACGCGAGGCCCTGGTTCGAGTTTTTTGAGGACCCGTCCGACGCCATGGCGTTCTCGGCGGGCGAGAGCCGAAGCGAGGAAGCGGTCCAGGCCTTCCTCGACCAGGCCATCGACTGGCCGCGACTGACTCGCATCGTCCACGAGGGGACCAGATTCCTGGACGACGTGGCGACGATTTCGGCGTTCCCGATCGGGGAGATCGACGACGCGGTCGCGGACCTGCGAAAGATCGGCCTCGGGATCATGGGGCTGGCGGAACTGTTGATCCAGCTCGGCGTCCGGTACGGGTCGCCGGCCGCGGTCGAGATTTCCCGGCAGGTCATGGCCCACGTGAACCACGAGGCGGCGATGGCGAGTCACGACCTGGCGACCGAGCGCGGCGTCTTCCCAGCGTGGGCGGAATCGAAGTACGCCGATCCGACCGCGTACCCCGAGTGGTTCGAGCGTCACACCGGACTCCAGGCGACCGACTGGGCCGGCGGGTTCCCGGTCCGCAACCACAGCAGAACCTCGATCGCGCCCTGTGGCACGACCGGGATGATCGCGAACACCTCGGGCGGGTGCGAACCGCTGTTCGACGTCGTCTACTTCAAGAACGTCGGCGAGGACGTCCGCGGCGAGGAATCCATGGTGGAGTTCGACGACTACTTCCTCCGGGCCGCGGCGGCGAACGGCGTCGATCCGGACGACCTCCGGGAGGAGGCGCTGGCGCTGCTCGAGGCCGGCGAGTTCGACGGCCCCGCCGTCCTCCCGGTCCCCGAGGGCCTGGCGGCGCTGTTCGTCAGGGCCGGCGAAATCCCGCCCGCGGCCCACGTCCGGATGCAGGCCGCGCTGCAGGCGGGCGTCGACAGCGCCATCGCGAAGACGATCAACCTCCCGTTCGACGCCACCCGCGAGGACGTCGCCTCGGCCTACGCGCTCGCGATCGACCTCGGGTGCAAGGGCGTGACGGTCTACCGGAACCGGTCCCGCGAGGAGCAGGTGCTTACGACGCAACCGCGGGAGTCCATCGGCCCTGGCGGACGCCCCTCGGAAACGCAGTGCTGTCCGGAGTGGGGTTGTCGCCCTCCCGATGGCGGGTGATTCGGGGATTCTTGGGCCGGTCGATCCGGCCGATACCACGATGGTTCATCCGCGTTCCCACCAGCGATCGACGATTCGCCGGGTGAGTGGTCAAGAGTTCAATAATTCTTCCGTAACTGCCACAATTGACGAAGATCATTAAGTTATATGTCGTCTCATTTGGTCGGCTTGAAATGGGCTATGGCAACAGCACTGTCTTCGGACCGACTGGCGATGGGGTTGCTGGTGGTGGCCGTTGCGATGGTGGTCGCGATGCTGGTGGGTGGACCGCCCGGACAAATGCTCTTCTCGTACACGATAATCGGGTTTTTCGGCCTGTACATCCTGCTCGGCGTCAGCGGGTCGGCGAAGCGCCACTCGGCGCGGCCGTTCCTGTACATGGTTGCCGGACTGGTGGCGATACTGGCGGTCGTCTTCGCGGCGCTGTGGCACTTCCACTTCCTCAACCCGTCCTACGAGAATCCGGTCTACTGGCTCGGGTTCCCGCGAGCGACGGCGATCGTGGTGTATGCACTGTGGATGCCCCCCGCGCTCTTCCTGATGTTCGCGTATCCGTACCTCTTCGACGACTACATCTGGGGGTCGGACGAGGCCGACGAGTTCGAGGAGATGGAACGCTCCGAGGTCGGCCCGGCCACCGTCGGGGGTGACGAGTGATGGCGGCGATGGATCCGATCATCGTCGGCATCGCGGTCCTCTATCTCGGGATCGTCCTCGCCATCGGGGTGTGGGGCTTCCGGGAGACCGACTCGACGGAGGACTTCCTGATCAGCGGCAAACGCTTTGGCATCTGGGCCGTCGCGTTCTCCGCGTTCGCCTCGATCATGAGCGGCTTCGGGTTCATCGGCGGCCCGGGGCTGTTCTACGACGGCGGCTACGCGTTCCTCTGGATCGCCATCGTGGCACCGCTGGCGTTCCCGATCTCGTGGTTCGTCCTCGGAAAGAAGATGCGTCTCCTGGCCGAGGTCCGCGAGATCCTGACCATCCCGGACGCGGCGGACGCCCGCTACGACAGCGACGCCGTCCGGT
Organism: Natrialbaceae archaeon; assembly: GCA_035269625.1. Lineage (GTDB taxonomy): Archaea > Halobacteriota > Halobacteria > Halobacteriales > Natrialbaceae > DATFIX01. The sequence continues at coordinate 2,133 of DATFIX010000294.1, read as the reverse complement.
TTTTCGTCTCGGTGTCCGTCCTGCTGGGCGTCATCTCCTACCTGGCGGTCCAGCTCAAGGCGATGGGCTTCGTCCTGGCGGAGATCCTCGGCACGACCGAACTGGTCGCCGTCCTGATCGCGACGGCCGTCATCGCGATCTACACCGTTGGCGGCGGGATGCTCGCCGGCGTGATGACGGACCTGCTCCAGGGCGCGGTCATGGTCGTCGGGAGCATCGTCGTGTTCTTCATCGCCTGGGACTACGGCGGCGGCTGGATGCAGATGAGCCAGGACATCGCGATCAGCGAACCGTCGGCGGCCGGCGCGTTCGGGTCGTTCCCGGTGATGCTGGCGTTGAGCTGGTATTTCCTGTTCACCGTCGGGAACTCCGGACAGCCCCACATGGCACACAAGCTGTACATGATCCGCGACGTCAAACTCCTGAAGTGGGGCGCACCGATCGCCGGGCTGTCCTACTTCGCCTCGTCGCTGATGATGATGGGCATCGGGATCGCCGTCAAGGCGGGCGTGGCCACCGGGAGCATCGCGGCACTCTCGAATCCCGACATGGCGGCCCCGTACTTCCTCACGAACTTCGTGCCCCCCGTCATCGCGGGCGTCGTGTTCGCCGCCGCGATCGGGGCGATCATGAGCACGAGCGACGCCTTCATCAACATCGGCGCGGCGAACATGGCCCGCGACATCCCGACGAGCCTGGGCTTCGAGTACGCCTCGGACCGCCAGGAGCTGTGGGCCAATCGGATCGGGAGCGCGACGATCATCGTCCTCTCCCTGCTTTTGGCCTACTTCGGGCAGATCCTCGTCGGCCTGCTCGGCGTCGTCGGCTGGGCCCTGTTCGCGGCCCCGCTCGTTCCGCTCCTGGGCATCGGGCTCAACTGGGACGGCGCGACGCGTGAAGGGGCCATCGCCGCGAGCGTGGTCTCGCTCGTTCTCAACCTCGGGCTGGCGATCTCGAATTACTTCTACGCGGTCTCGCTCCCCCACGGCGTGGTCGCCGGGGCGTTCTCGCTCGTCGTCACGTCCATCGTGCTCATCGCCGTGAGCCTCGTGACGAACTCCCACGCCCGGGATCGGATCACCGAGGACATCCGCAAGGTCGTCCGCGCCTGACCGGACCGACGGTCGGGCGGCGATCAGGCGTTTTCCGCCCTCCCTCTCCCCGGCTATTTCTCGACGACCGGACGCTCCGGGTACAGCACGCCGAGCGCGTCGACGAGGTCCTCGACGTCGTAGTTACGCGAGGGGTGATAGAACTCGTAGTCGCGGTCGTCGGTCTCGACGACGAACTTGGGTTTGCGGGCCAGCGATCCGGCCTTGACCCGGAACCCGGTCACCGATTCCATCGGGATCCGGATGCTCCGTTCGTGGTGACACAGGTCCGCGGTGGGCACGTCGAGGTGCTCCCGGCCGACGTCTTCGGCCCGTTCGCGACGCCCGTCCCGCCGCAGCAGGAACGACTTGTACGACTGCTCGGCGTACACCATCGAGAGCGTCGCGTCCTCGAAGAACAGTTCGAAGTGTTCGAACGTCCGGGGGCGGATCCGGTACCAGCCGCTGACCCAGAGTCGGCGGCCGTCGTCGGGGGCGTCCACCAGAGAGGGCGGGTCGGGGGTCGTGCTCATGGGTGGCGTCCGTTCGATCGTATCGAAACGGTTGGTCGTCCCGCGGCATGGGCGTTGCTCTTCGCGTCGGATCGGAGGTTTTAGTCGCTCGCCGGCGAAGGCACGCACATGACGACGACTGTCTCCGTTCCGGGCCGCGTGGTGCTCGGCGGCGACCACTCGAAACTCCTCGGCGGATCGATCGTCGCGGCCGCGATCGACCTCCGGGTCCGGGTGACGCTCGCCGACCGGACGGACGATCGCGTGACGATCGAGGGACCGCTGGCGAACACGAGCGCCCCGCTGGACACCGTTTTCGAGGGCGACGATGTCGACGACTCGCTCGTCGTGAGTGCGGCCGACCGGGACCTCGCGGTCTTCCCGCTCTTGCGGAGGGTCCTGGCGGACGTCGGTCTCGACGACCCGTCGGCCGTTGCCGGGTTCGACGTCGGGATCGAGGCGGACTCGGACCTCGAACTCGGAGTCGGCCTCGCCTCCTCGACTGCGGTCATTGCCGGGCTCTGGGCCGC
>DATFIX010000293.1:0-16613 GCA_035269625.1 Natrialbaceae archaeon | reverse complement strand
TGCTGGTGATCCTCTCCATCGTGCCGGCGTTCCTGATCGCGGCGTTCGTCTGGTTCTCGGACGTCACGACGAACGAACCGATCACCAACCTGTTCATGACCTTCGCGCTGGGGATCGTCCTCGGGCCGTTCGCGGGGGTCCTGAACGTGCTCGTCCCGCTCGCGGTCCTGGGGCTGATCGTGGCCGTCTTCCTGACTGCCATCGACGCGCTGAGTCGGTCGATCTCCGGGGGCGCCGTCGCCCCGATCGACCCCGGAATGGCGATCGATCCCGTCCTCGTCCAGGAGATGCCCGAGATCGAAGGGGCGTTGCTTGTGGTCGTCCTCGCGCTGTTTTTCTACCTCGTCGTCGGCCCCGTCGAGGAAGGGGTCAAGTTGCTCGCCGTCCGCGTGTACGCCTACCGGACCGACGACTTCGACGCGGTCGTCGACGGTGCCGTCTACGGCGCGGTCGCCGGCCTCGGGTTCGCCACCGTCGAGAACGCCCTCTACATCACGGACGCGTTCCAGCAGGTGGGCCAGGCCGCCGACCTGTTCGGGAACGGCATCGTGGCCGCCCGGGCGCTAGCGGGTCCCGGTCACGTCATCTACTCCGCCATCGCCGGGTACTACCTCGGACTGGCAAAGTTCAACCGGGAGAACGCCGGGCCGATCGTGGTCAAGGGGCTGCTCATCGCCGCGTTCTTCCACGGGACGTACAACCTGCTCGTCGGGATCGTTCCCGGTGCGGTCGCGGACGCCTTTCCGGAAGTGACCAGGACGATGGCGCTCGTCGGGTTCATCGTCGTTTACGACGGGTCCATCGGCTACTTCCTCTACCGGAAGATCCGGCGATACCGGCGGATCTACAGCCGGGTCGGTGCCCGCGAGGGCGTCGAGCAGGCGATCGACGCCGAACTCGCGGAGTTCGATCCCCCGCGTCGGCAGGACCGCGAGCCACCGGACGGGCAGTAGCCGTCCGGGACCGGGTCGAGACGCTTATGCGTTCGTCGGGACAACCTCCGGTCGATGGCACGGAGCGTCGTCGAAACCCTCCAGCTCGCCGCCACCATGACCGTGATCCTCCCGGTCGTCTATCTCGGCGTGGATTTCTTGATCAGCGGGCGGACCCTCCTTGGCGCCGGGTTTCTCGCCGTCGCCGGCCTCATGCTCGCTCTCGAGGAGTACGTCGTTCGCCCCGGCGACGTACCCCTGGAGGCCGCAAAGCGGGCGGCCGGCCTCGTCGCGAAGGACGACGACGGCGAGTGATCCGGGCTCAATTGGGACGCGGTTCCGCCGACCGTGCTGCCGACACGCGTGGATTTTTGCGGTCGCCGTGCGCACGGACCACCATGACCTTCAGCATTTGCGTCCGCGAGCGCTACGAGGACGACGGGGGGTCCGAGGGGACCCGTTACGGCGTCGCGGTCACGACCCGACTGCCGGCCGTTGGCACGCTCTGCCCGTTCGCCTCCGAGAGTGGGGCGGTTGCGACCCAGAGCCTGGTCAACGTGGACCTCGGTCGGAAGGGCGTCGAGTACCTGGATGACGGCCTGGCTATCGAAGACGCCCTCCAGGCGCTGTTGAACGCCGACGAGGGGGCGAGCAACCGCCAGCTTCACGGCGTCGGCGCCGACGGGACGTTCGCGTTCTCTGGCGAGGACTGCAAGCCCTGGTACGGCGAAATCGAGGGCGACAGGTACACCGTGGCGGGCAACCTCCTGACCGGGAGGGACGTCGTCGAGGCGGTCGCCGAAACCTACGAGGAGACCCGGGACGAGGACCGGCCCCTGGCCGAACGTTTGATCGACGCGCTCGCGGCGGGCCAGGCCGAGGGCGGCGACAAGCGCGAGGACCTCCGGGTCCAGAGCGCGGCCCTCCTGGTCGAGCGGACCGGGGATCGGGACCCGGAACCGTACCACGACGACCTGCGCGTGGACGCCTCCGAGACGCCGATCGAGGACCTCCGTGAGACCTACGAACTGGCCGTCGAGGGGTTCGAGACGCTCCGCGACCGTGCCGAAGACGACGAAGAAGCCGACGCCGACGACTCGAGCGACGAGTGAACCGTCGGATGAACTGAGACGGGAAAACCTTGGACGTCCCGACCTGAATCGCCGGCAAAACGAACCCCCGTTCCCCCATCCCCGTACCCCACGTCGGCAGGGAGTCGCGGTGTCAGAGGCACCCGAGTCCCGACTCCCGTTGGACGTTGATCACCCAAGGGGGTAACCGTCGTACCCGATTATCGAGGTACGGCCCTCACTCCTCGAAAAGTGACTCAAAAACCTTTCGCTGACCCGCGCGAAGGTGCTGGTAAAACGTGGACGGGGAGACGTCGAGCGAGGTCGCCAGGTCTTCCCCCGTGCTCCGGCGCGGGCGGTCGAAGTACCCGGCTACGTAGGCCGTTTCGAGCGCTGTCCGCTGGCGATCCGTCAGGCGGTCGAACGCCGTTGCTCCGAGTTCGTGCGAGGTCGGACTGTCGAGCAGGGAGCGACGGGCCCGGACGTCGGCTTCGGGAAACCGATCCGAGACCGACGAGAGAACCTGTTCGACGGCATTCTCGTCGGGAACGCGTGTGACGAGTACCATGTCGTCGTCCTCGATGGTGGCACTGACGACCTGTCCCCCCGCGGCGGCGATGGTGCCCACGATCGACGGGTCACGGTAGCGGGTTTCGTAGAGCATCGGGTCGTCCTCGTCGCCGACGCGCCGAACCCAGTCGATACCCTCGAAGGTCTCCATCTCGCGCTCGAACGCCGCCGGATCCATCCCTTCGATCGCGACGTACTGGAGGAACACGTCGTCACCGATCGGGACCGTCCGGACGAACTCGAACGACGCACCGAGGGCGGGATCGTCGAATATCGGGTCGGTCGCGTTGGGGATCCGCAATTCGAGTTCGACCTCGTTTTCGTTCATCAGCGCGGTCTTTCGCCGGACAGCCGCCAGCCCGTGTCCGATCGTCGTGCCGACGTCGAGGAGCAAATCGCGCTCGGCGTCCTCGACAGCAGGGGCGCTGACGACCAGGATGGCGTCAGTCGTCCCGTCGTTCGAACAGGGAACGGAGACGAACGTGCGGTTCGACCGTTGGAGGACGGTTCCATCCGGGTCGGGAACCCTGGCCGACTCCCGAACGTCGTCGGGGAGGCTCTCGCCGGCGCTCGCCCGGAGCGTGGGACTGTCGTCGGCGACGGACGGGGTAAGCAGCCAGGCACCGTCGTAGGCTCCGTCGACCAGACAGCCACAGGCCCGCTGGGCCAGTTCCGTCCGGCAACTCGCGTCGACGACGACGGCATTGACCGCCCGGAGCGTCTCGAGGGCGGCCACGTACCGGCCGTCGCTGGGCGAGTCCGTCACGGCGTGAACCCGTACAGGTCGTCGCCAACGTGGTGGAGGGACGCGATCACTTTGCCCGAGTCACCCAGCAGGTCGTCGCCGTCGACCATCGCACGCCCGACGGCCAGGGCCTTGCCGTGGGACTCCTCGACGATCACGACCAGATCGCCCTCGGCGATGGTTTCGTCGGCCTCGGTGATCCCGGGGCGCATCACGTCGGCCCCGTCGCTGACGAACTGGACCGCGCCGGCGTCCACGGTGACGACGTGGCCCGTCGGTTCGTACGCGTTCGCCCCTCGAACCGTCAGAAAGGGCTCGTCGTCCACGTACAGCACCAGCGGTTCGCCGTCGACCAGGACCAGGTCGTACTCGTCCTCCTCGAACTCGACGAGTTCGTACTGGTCGCCGTCCACGTGGACGCCCAGGTCGTCCGCGAGGGCCGACTCGATCTCGCGTACGTCGTCGCTCCGGAGGTGGTGGCGGGACTTGATCTCCATTGGCTGGCGATGGGGCCCCGCGCCGCATAAATCGCCCGCTCTCCGGTTCGTAGTCGGTCGGAGAGGCGAAACCACGGGCGGCGTGAACCGGCATACCACCCGCCAGCGCACCTTGATATAGTTAGCCGCCCTACATACAGCCATGACAGCCTTCACCTACGAAGACGCGGACGTGATGGTCACCACCGGCCACTCCTTCGACGGGTACGAGATCGTCGAGTACCTCGGCGTCGTCATCGCCGACGTCACGCCCGGCCGCCACATCGGCAAAGACATCGCCTCCGGCCTGCGCGACGTGGTCGGCGGGCGCTCGAAGTCCTGGGAGAATACCCTCAAGGAGAACCAAGAGGCGGCGATGGCCGAACTGCTCGAGGAGGCCAGCAACCGCGGCGCGAACGCCGTCGTCGGCTTCCACGTCGAGGACGAGACTATCGGCGCCGGTGGCGGGATGATGAACGTCAAGGCGATGGGGACGGCCGTCCGGGTCGAGTAGTCGGCCGACGTTACTCCCAATACCCTGATACAAACCCTTCAGGCATATGGTACGAGGGGTCGTTAGTGTCAATCGAGAATGGGCTGGCACGACGAACCTATCGAGGCGGTATACGAGGCGGTCGAGAGCGGGGAGTCGGGGCTGTCGGACGAGGAAGCCAGCCGTCGTCTCGAGGAGTACGGCCCGAACGAGATCCGCGAGGAGGAGCCGATCTCGCCGCTCGAGATCTTCGTCGACCAGTTTCGTGACTTCCTGATCTACCTGCTGATCTTCGCCGCGATCATCTCGCTGGCCGTGGGGCTGTTCCCCGGCCACGAACCCGAGTACGTCGACGCGATACTCATCCTGCTCATCCTCCTGGGGAACGGGGTCTTCGGGTTCGTCCAGGATTACCAGGCGGAGAAGTCCATCGAGGCGCTGAAGGACCTCTCGACGCCGGACGCGACCGTCGTCAGGAACGGCGAGCGCCACGTCGTCGACTCGACGCAGGTCGTCCCCGGCGACGTGATCGCCATCGAGGAGGGCGACGCCATCCCGGCCGACGCCCGGATCGTCCACTCGAGCAGCCTCGAAACCGACGAGTCCGCGCTGACCGGTGAGAGCACGCAGGTGGCGAAGGGGACCGATCCGGTCGACGAGGACGCCCCGCTGGCCGAGCGGACGAACATGGTCTACATGAACACCTCGGCCGTCCGGGGGCGGGGCCGGGCCGTGGTCACCGAAACGGGAATGGACACCCAGGTCGGTGCCATCGCCGAGCAGATCACCGAGGCCGAGGACGAACGGACACCCTTCCAGGAGGAGGTCGACGACCTCGGCAAGACGATCGGCTACGGCATCATGGGAATCATCGTCCTCGTCGGGATCATCCAGTTGCTGTTCACGAACGCCGGTCCCATCTCGACGCTGCTGGTGGCGATCACCCTCGCCGTGGCCGCCGTCCCCGAGGGACTGCCGGCCGTCGTGACGCTGACGCTCGCGCTCGGATCCCGGAAGATGCTCCAGCGCAACGCCCTCGTCCGACGACTCCCGGTCGTCGAGAGCCTGGGGTCGGTCGACGTGATCCTGACCGACAAGACCGGGACGCTGACGGAGGACCGGATGACCGTCAGGCGCATCTACTTCGACGGGAAGACCGCCGAGGTGACCGGCACCGGGACGAACCCCGAGGGCGAGTTCCGTCGCGACGGGGAGACGATCGCGGCGGCCGACCTCGAACCCGTCCTGGCGTGTGGCACGATCTGCAACAACGCCGAGCGCGCGCCACCGGACGAGGACCGGGAGTTCTTCGGCGACCCGACCGAAATCGCGCTGAAGGTCTCGGCCGAGAAGGCCGGCGTGGACCCGGACGTCGGACGCGTCCGGGAGATCCCGTTCTCGTCCGAGCGCAAGCGAATGACGGTCGTCGCCGACGACGGGGTGGCCTACATGAAGGGCGCGCCCGAGGTGGTGCTCGAACGCTCGGCGTACGTCCTCGAAGACGGCGAGCGGGTCCCCCTCACGGACGAGCGCCGCCGGGAGATCCTCGCGCGCAACGAGGCGTTCGCCGAGGACGCCCTTCGCGTGCTCGGGTTCGCCCGCAAGCCGGAGGTCGATCCGGACGACGAGGAAGCGGTCATCGAGGAGGGCATGGTCTTCCTCGGCCTGCAGGGCATGATCGACCCGGCCCGCGAGGAGGTGCCCGGTGCCGTCGCGGACTGCCGGGACGCCGGCATCGAGGTCGTGATGGTCACCGGCGACAACCTGGCGACCGCCAGGGCGATCGGGACGGAGATCGGGTTCGACCCCGAGGGCGCGATGACCGGCGCGGAGGTCGAGGACCTGAGCGACGAGGAACTCGCCGAGGTGGTCGAGGACGTCGAGATCTTCGCCCGCGTCTCCCCCGAGCACAAGGTGCGCATCCTCGAGGCCGTCCTCTCGCACGGGCACAACGTCGCGATGACCGGCGACGGTGTCAACGACGCCCCCGCCCTGAAACGCGCCGATGTGGGCGTGTCGATGGGCATCCGGGGGACCGACGTCGCCCAGCAGTCCAGCGACATGGTCCTCCAGGACGACAACTTCGCGACGATCCGCGACGCCATCGCGGAAGGTCGGGGCATCTTCGACAACATCCGCAAGTTCGTCAACTTCCTCCTGTCGGCCAACGCGGGGGAGGTGCTGGTGGTCTTCTTCGGCGTGCTCGTGGGGAGTGCCTTCTTCCCGACGCTGTTCGCGGGCAGCACCGAGGCGCTGATCCTCACGCCGGTCATGCTCCTGTGGATCAACCTGGTGACCGACGGCCTGCCGGCGCTCGCGCTCGGGGTCGATCCCAAGGCCGAGGGCATCATGGATCGACCGCCCCGGGGCGAGGACGAATCCGTGATCGGCCGGCGAATCCTGCTGTCGATCGGGATCATCGGCGGCCTCATGGCCCTCGCGGGACTCCCGCTGTTCTTCTACGGGTTGGAACTGACCGAGGACATCGTCGTCGCCCAGACGGTGCTGTTCACCTTCCTCGTCCTGGTCCAGATGGCGGTCCCGCAACTCGTCCGGTCGCGGTTCGACCTGTCGCCGCTCTCGAACCGGTGGCTGCTGGCCGCCATCGCCAGTTCCATCCTGCTCCAGCTGGGCGTGCTCTACACGCCCCTCAACGCGTTCTTCGACGTCGTCGCGCTCGGCACGACCCGGTGGACCTGGATCGGGGCCGCCCTGATCGCGTTCCTCGTGGCGTGGTTTATCGTCGCCTCGATCGTGGATCGGCGAGTGACGTCGTGAGACGCGTTCTCCGACCCAGCGGGAGGCCCAAGTCAGACGGGAGGGCCTTCGTTTCGCGGCGTCAGACGTCGCGACGTCCGCGATTCGGCCCCCTGGGAAACTTCCACGTGAAAGCCACCCCCACACCGGCCGGCACAGGGGCGACGCACCACCGTCCCGACGGATGACTGACGTCTGTAGGACCGATTCTCCTTTAATGGCGGAGCCAGTCAGGGACCTATATGAGTCGATTCGAGGAGGTCGACGACCAGTACGACCCCCACGCGGTCGAGGACCGCGTGTTCGAGTACTGGGACGACGTCGACGCCTACGAGACGGCGACGGAACGCCGGGCCGGCGAGGAGCGCTTCTTCTTCGTCGACGGCCCGCCGTACACGTCGGGGTCGGCCCACATGGGCACGACCTGGAACAAGGTGCTCAAGGACTCGTACATCCGGTATCTCCGGATGCAGGGCTACGACGTGACCGACCGGCCGGGCTACGACATGCACGGCCTGCCGATCGAGACCCGCGTCGAGGAGAACCTGGGCTTCGAGAACAAGAAGGACATCCAGGAGTTCGGCGAGGAGAACTTCATCGACGAGTGCAAGGCCTACGCCGAGGAGCAACTGGCGGGCCTCCAGGAGGACTTCCAGTCCTTCGGCGTCTGGATGGACTGGGAGGACCCCTACAAGACGGTCAACCCCGAGTACATGGAGGCCGCCTGGTGGGGCTTCGAGCAGGCCCACGAGAAGGGCCTCGTCGAGCAGGGCCAGCGCAGCATCAACCAGTGCCCGCGGTGTGAGACCGCCATCGCCAACAACGAGGTCGAGTACGACCAGGTCCAGGACCCGTCGATCTACGTGAAGTTCGAGTTGAAAGACCGCGACGGCTATCTCGTCATCTGGACGACCACGCCCTGGACGGTCCCGGCGAACACCTTCGTCGCGGTCGATCCCGAGATGACCTATCACGGGGTCCGCGCCGAGAAGGACGGCGAGTCGGAAGTCCTCTACGTCGAGGAGACGCTGGTCGAGGACGTCCTCCGGGAGGGGCGCTACGAGGACTACGAGGTGGTCGACGAGGTGTCCGGCGAGGACATGATCGGCTGGGAGTACGACCACCCGCTCCGCGAGGAGGTCCCCGAAGCGCCGGACTTCGAGGGCGCAGGGCAGGTCTACGCCGCCGACTACGTCGAGGCCGACCGCACGGGGCTGGTCCACTCCGCGCCGGGCCACGGCGAGGAGGACTTCGAGCGCGGCCAGGAACTCGGCCTGGAGGTGTTCTGCCCCGTCGACGCCGCCGGCGTCTACGAGGACGCCGCCGGCAAGTACGCCGGGCAGTTCGTCAAGGACGCCGACGAGGAGATCATGGACGACCTCGAGGCCAATGGCCTGCTGCTCTCGCGGGGCACCACGACCCACCGCTACGGCCACTGCTGGCGGTGTGACACGGGCATCATCCAGCGCGTCACCGACCAGTGGTTCATCACGATCACCGACGTCAAGGACGACCTCCTCGCGAACATCGAGGACAGCGAGTGGTACCCCTCGTGGGCGCGGGACAGTCGCTTCCGGGACTTCGTCGAGGAGGCCCCCGACTGGAACGTCTCCCGCCAGCGCTACTGGGGTATCCCGATCCCCATTTGGACCCCGGAGGACTGGGACGGGAGCATGGACGACGTGATCGTCGTCGGCGACCGCAAGGAACTCGACGAGCGCGTCGACCAGGACGTCGACCCCGCGAGCGTCGACCTCCACAAGGACACCGTCGACGACCTGACGATCACCGAGGACGGGACCACCTACACCCGCGTCCCGGACGTGTTCGACGTCTGGCTCGACTCCTCGGTCGCGACCTGGGGCACCCTCGATTATCCCGAGAAAACGGCGGACTTCGAGGAACTGTGGCCCGCCGACCTCATCCTCGAGGCCCACGACCAGACGCGGGGCTGGTTCTGGTCCCAGCTGGGCATGGGCACCGCGGCGATGGGCGAGATTCCCTACGAGCGGGTCGTCATGCACGGCCACGCGCTCATGCCCGACGGCCGGGCGATGTCCAAGTCCAAGGACATCCTCGTGGACCCCCACGAGGTCATCGAGCGCCACGGGGTCGACCCGATGCGCCTGTTCCTGCTGTCGGTCACGCCCCAGGGCGACGACATGCGCTTCTCCTGGGACGAGACCCAGGAGATGCAGGCCGACCTGAACATCCTCTGGAACGTCTTCCGGTTCCCCCTGCCGTACATGCGGCTGGACGACTTCGACCCCGACGCGGTCACCCTCGAGGACGTCGACGGGGTCTCCGCGAGCGAAGCGAGCGGAGGCTCGTCGGACTTGTCCGGCGGTGACCTCGAACTGGTCGACGAGTGGGTGCTCTCGCGCCTGCAGACCGTCACCGCGGAGATGACCGCGCACATGGACGAGTTCCGCCAGGACCGGGCGCTGGACGCCCTGCTGGATTTCGTCGTCGAGGACGTCTCGCGGTTCTACGTCCAGGCCGTCCGCGAGCGCATGTGGGCCGAGAGCGACAGCCCCTCGAAACTGGCCGCCTACGCCACGCTCTACGAGGTACTCTCGACGGTCGTCGAGTTGCTCGCCCCCTTCGCCCCCTTCGTCAGCGAGACGGTCTACGGCACCCTCGCGAGCGAGGACGACCTCGACACCGTCCACGCCCGCGACTGGCCCGAACCGGACGAGTACTGGCGCGACGCGGAACTCGAAACCGACCTCCAGCGCCTGCGGGCCGTCGAGGAGGCCGGGTCGAACGCCCGCCAGCAGGCCGACCGGAAACTGCGCTGGCCGGTCGCCCGCGTGGTCGTCGCGGCCGACGACGACCGCACCGCGTCCGCCGTCGAGCGCCACCGCGACCTGCTCGCCGACCGCCTGAACGCCCGCGAAATCGAGGTCGTCGAGGCCGGCAGGGAGTGGGAGGAACTCGAGTACGCCGCCGAGGCCGACATGAGTCTGCTCGGGCCCGAATTCGGTGACGACGCCCACGCGGTCATGCAGGCGCTCAACGACGCCCGCGTGACCGAACCCAGCCTCGACGCGCTGGAAGCCGCGGTCGAGGAGGCCCTGGGCGAGTCCGTCGATCTGGACGAGGAGATGGTCGAGGTCGTCACCCGGACGCCCGAGGGCGTGACGGGAGCGACCATCGATCACGAGGGCGAGACCTACGGCGTCGCCTACGTGGACGCCACGCTCACGGAAAACATCGAGAGCGAGGGCTACGCCCGCGAGGTCGTCCGGCGCGTCCAGGAGATGCGCAAGGACCTCGATCTGGAAGTCGAACAGCGGATCCGCCTGGAGATGGACGTCGCCGACGAGCGCGTGGCCGAACTCGTGGAGCGTCACCGTGACCTGATCGCCGAGGAGGTCCGGGCCGACGAGTTCGGCCCCGTCGCGGACGGCTACCGCGAGGAGTGGGACGTCGAGGGCGTCGCGATGACGTTCGCCGTCGAGGCGGTCGAGGAGTAGCGAACGAGGAAAAACGACATCGCCCCGCGGAAACCGCTCCTGGTTCCCCGCACGCCTCGTCCGGTCCGATTTTCTCAAACCCGTTCGACCGTGAACTCGCAGTGATCGTCGCCATCGAGCATGCACCGGTCCTCCTCGATCGAGATCTCCTCGTCGTACTCCTTCGCGAGGCCTTCGATGACGCCAAGCCCCACCTCGCAGAGTTTCCGTTCCGACTCGTACGTGAGGACTGCCATGTCGGAAACGACGCGGTCGCAGGACACGGTCGGCGGATCGTTGTCCTCGTTCTGGGACTCGATCTCCTCGTAGACCTCGTCGAGGTGTTCCAGCAGGTCGAGCAACGACCACTCCCCTTTGACGTGAGCGCTGAACGTGCTCAGGATTTCGGGAGCGAGAAACCGACCGAAATCGCGACGGACGGTCCCCGCCTCGTGACCCGAGAGGTCGGCGATGGCGTCGACCATCGACGTGAACTCCTCGTCCGGGTAGTGCGCGACCGGGAGATAGAGCTTCGGCTCGACGCCCGCGTGATCGACGACCCGGTCCCAGGCCCCGTCGGGCATCCGTTCCTCGACGTACTGCTTGAGTCGACGATGGATCACGCCGTGCATCGATCACCACCCCGCCCCTGCCCCGTGGGGCCCCGGGGCCGATCGTTCGGCAACCATATGATTGCCAATGACAGGGGGGAGTATAAAAATGATAGCGGCCGACGCGGTCAGACGCGATCGAGCGCGTCGGCCACGGCCGGCGCGACGCTGACGGCGCTGACGGGTCGTTCGATGGTGTCAGTCCCGTAAATCGCCTCGACGCCGGCGCGAGCGAGTTTCGTCGTCGCGTCGCGGGCGAGTAGCGGGTGGACGCAGGCGACGAACACGCGACCCACCCCGCGCTCGCCGAGCACGGCGATCGACTCGCTCATGGTCGACCCCGTGGCGACGATGTCGTCCACCACGACCACGTCCCGGTCGGCCACGTCGGCGTCGTGTGGCGTAATCTCGACCTCGGTCCCCGACCGCCGGGTCTTCTCGAAGTGGTCGGTGTCGCCCGCGCCGTAGGCGTCCCGGACGCTGGCCGCGAGGTCGATCGCCCCTTCGTCCGGTGCAAGAAAGAGGGGATCGGTCAGGTCGGCAGGGAGCGGTTCGGCCAGCCGGGGTGCCGCCTCGACGGCGATCCCGGGCGGGTCGAAGTACTCCGTGATCGCAGTCTCGTGCGGGCAGACGGTCAGGACGCGGTCGGCACCGGTGCTTATCGCGCGCGCGACGGCACGGGCCGACACCGGGTGGCCCGGTTCGAAGGCCTCGTCCTGGCGGGCGTACCCCATGTACGGGAGGACGGTGATCACCTCGTCGGCCCCGGCCTCGCGGGCGGCGTCCTGCAACTGGAGCACTTCGACGTGGGCGTCGCTGGACGTCGTCGAGGCCACGACGATCGCGCGGTCGGGCTGTACGTCGCCGATTCCCGAGACGAGTTCGCCGTCGGGAAACCGGTCGTAGGTGACGGGTGCCACCGCCTCGTCGAGTTCGTCGGCGAGCGCGGCGGCGAGTGACTGGGAGGTCGACCCCGGAACGATCATGTTGGACGACTCGTCGGCAGGGAGTAAGTGCGTTTTCGTTGGCTTCGAGCGTGCCCAGCGGGCGCGGATCGCGGGTCAGGGGACGGCGACGCCGACGGGGTCTGCGAGGCCGATCGACCGGTATTCCCAGCCGTTACCGGCGTCGACCAGCAGCGTCCCGCTCGCGGTGATGGCGTAGGCGTTCTCGCCGAAGGCCACGTCGACTACGGGGCTCTCGGGTGTCGACCGTTCCTCCCAGTCGCCGGCAGTCGAGTCCTCGGCGTCCGATCCGGTCCCCGTCTCGGGGTCGTGTTCGTACAGCCGACCGTCGACGACCGCAAAGGCACGGCCGAAGGTCCCGCCCTCGGTCGTGGGATCGGCGGCGACGGCGTCGGCGGGCCCGTCGAGTTCGCGCATCCAGCCAGCACCCAGGCGGTAGAGGCCGTCGCCGGTCGCGACCAGCGGGACGCCCGGCGTGGAAACGTCGCGGGCGTCGTCGAGGCCGGTGTCGTTCAGGCTGTCCGGCGAGGCCCGGTACACGCCGTCGGCGGCAGCCACGAACGGGCCCTCGATGGCCCGGACGGGGGCGTCGACGTCGGCAATCGCGAGCCACTCGGTCGGGTCCTCGGCGAGGTCGACGATGCGACCGATCTCGGCGGCCGGCGAGGCCGCGAGCAGGTCGAGCGGTGGTCCCCGGTCGAACCCGACGGCGTCGGCCGGACCGAATCCGGTTTCGACGTACTCGCCGCCGGGGGTGCGCACCAGGACGTCCTCGTCGGTCGCGACGGCGACCCAGCCCTCGGCCGCGGCCAGGTCCCGGGCCCCACATTGCCGATCCAGGGAGAACCGGCCGACGCGGCCGGACGCGAGCGAGACCGAGGCGGCCCCGACGCCCAGGTCGTTCGCGACGTAGGCAGTCTCCTCGCCGGACGGCGCGTCGTAGACGCGGTCTTCCTCCATGTCACCCATGTCCGGGACGGAAGAGGTCGAGGGACATAGGCCTGCGGGACGACGCGAACGGTGCCGGCCGATGGCGATGGCTTCCGGCGGTTCGTGCGCGTCCGGAACCCCTATGGGCCCGCCAACCGGACGACCATTCGAATGAAAGTCTTCGGGTCGAGCGGGACGCGCGGCGTGGCCAACGAGGAACTCACGCCGAAGTTCGCGCTCAAGGTGTCGCAAGCGGCCGGCGAGGTCTGGGACGTCGACCGCGTCGGCGTCGCCCGCGACACGCGAACCACCGGGCGAATGCTCGCGGACGCCGTGGCCAGCGGCCTCTCGAGCGTCGGCCCCGACGTCGACCGGCTGGGCGTGGTGCCGACGCCGGGCGCACAATCGTACGCGGAGCACGAGGGGGTTCCGATCGTCATGGTCACGGCCTCGCACAATCCGCCGGAGTACAACGGGTTGAAACTGATCGGCGACGACGGGACCGAACTCGCGGTCGAGGAACTCGAGCGCGTCGAGAAACGGATCCTCGCCAGCAAGTTCGATCCCGCCTCGTGGGACGAGGTCGGGCGGGTCCGCCACGTGGAGGGCGTTCGCGAGGCGTACGTCGATGAACTCGAAACGCGGGTGGACCGCGAGAAAATCGCAAACGCGGACCTGACCGTCGCCCTGGACCCGGGCCACGGTGCCGGGGCGCTCACCAGCCCCGAATTCTTCCGCGAACTCGGATGTCGGGTCGTCACCGTCAACGCTCAACCGGACGGGCACTTCCCGGGGCGCGATCCGGAACCGATCGAGGATAACCTGGCCGACCTGGGGCAACTGGTGCGGGCGACCGACGCCGACGTCGGCATCGCCCACGACGGCGACGCCGACCGGGCCATCTTCTACGACGAGACCGGCGAATACGTCGAGGGCGACGCGACGCTGGCCGCCCTGGCGGCGGCCGAACTCGATGCGGACGACACCACCGTCTCCGCGGTGAACGTCTCCCAGCGCCTGGTCGACGTTTGCAACGACGTCGGCGCGGACCTCGAACTCACGCCGATCGGGTCGACCAACATCATCACCCGGATCCGCGAGCTGTGGGACGAGGGCGTGAGCGTCCCAATCGCCGGGGAGGGCAACGGCGGCATCTTCTACCCCGAGGACCACCGCCTCAATCGCGACGGGGCCTACGTCGGCGCGCGCTTCCTCGAACTGTTGGCCGACCGTCCGGCGAGCGAGATCGTCGCCCCCTACGACGGCTACCACAACGTTCGCACGAACGTCGAGTACGACGACGAAGGGGAACGAGAGACGATGCTCGAGGCCGTCGAGGAGTACGCGACCGACGCGGACGCCGACCTGACGACCATCGACGGCTTCCGCCTCGACTACGGGGACGCCTGGGTGCTGGCGAGGCCGAGCGGGACCGAACCGCTCGTTCGCGTGTACGCCGAAGCCCACGACGAGGGGCGGGCCCGCGACCTGTGTGACGAGGTCACCGCCGTCGTGGAAGCCGCGCGAGACGGGAACTGAGACCGGTCGCACCGGTCGATCCGACCGTTCCGACCGCCGCGATCCCTTCACCGCGAACCGGCGTGCTAGGGGACGACAATCGCATCCGCCGGCGAATCACAGTTTTCTTCCGTCCGGACGCCACGGGTAGAGTCACGATGGGATTCGGCTCGTACGACGAAAGCGAACAACGGGATCAGAACGTCGACGCGGACGGCATCGACGAGGACTCGAACATGGGTGGCGACTTCGAGGGCGAACTTCGCGTCGAGTCCGACGCGGACACGGACGAACTCCTCGACCGCCTCGACGAGATGAAAGGCGACTGAACGGCAACTGAAGGGCGTCGAATCGTAACGAACTCCAGCGGTTCGGCACCGACGGCCGGCCGATCAACGGCCGACGAATCGGAGTTATGACCGATTACCGACCCTCGTTCGATATCCATCGCTATTCTTGTTCGACGGTATCATCCGACGCGAATGCTCGGTTCGAAAAAATTGAAGCCCCAGATGGCAGACGAGGGTGCCGCGAGGCACCCGTCACCGGCGGAGTAGTGGCGGTGTAACCCTCCGCCGGCCACGGTTCCCGAGAGCAATCCTTTCACGACGGCGGACGGGGACCTGACTCGATCTCAGGAACCATGTGAACTTATGGCAGGAACTCATGTAACAGTATCGACCGCGGTGTAACTGAACGACCGACTCAGAGCGCCGGGTTGGACTCGAGGACGTCCTCGACGACGGCGAGTTCGTCACGGAGCGACTCGAGTTCCGCCTCGACCGATCCCGACCGGAGTCGCTCGCGCTCCTCGGGACCGAGTTCCTCGATGGCGACCGCGGTGTTCCGGAGTCGTCCGTAGCGGTCCGGTTCGCGGGTTAGCGCCCGGACGTCCCGGAGTTTGGCGACGACGTCCCCGGGGGCGAACCGGGAGACGAGCGAGATCAGTTCGTCACACCTGAATCGGAGGGCGTCGGCCCCGGCGGGCGGCCACTCGATCGTGAGCGCCGACCCGTCGAGGCGGCCGAGGTACGTCTGGTGGGTCGCGACGTGTCGCTTGAGTTCGTCCGCGTCGTCGACGAAGTGGTTCAGTTTCGACCGGGAGTAGTCGGCGTATTCGAGCAACTGGGGAATGGGTTCCCCGCCCGCGTCCTGCTCGTGGACGTACCCGCGGAGGTCGTCCGGGGGACTCGGCACGTCGACGAGGGGAAATCGCCGGGCGGTGCTCGCGAATTCGAGGACGTCCCGGGCGGGCGTTTCCTCCCGGAACGACCCGAAGGCGTCGAGGACCGCGTCGTTGTACGCCTCGATCGGGTCCCTGAGGTCCTCGACGGGCGCGTCGAGGTCGGCCTCGCCGAGTTCGAGGAGGCGTTCCCGCTCGGCGATGGCGTCCTCGAGTGCCGACTGGCGTTTCGCTGCCGCCCGTCGCGCCTCGCGGTAGGCCCGGCGGGCGTCCGACCGGCGTTCCAGCACGGCCGTCGCCTCCCGCGCGGGGGCGAGGGCGTCCCGCGCAGCGTCGAAGTCGCTCTCGGTGAGACGACGCTTGTCGACCGCACTCAGGGCCGCCTCGAACGCGTCCCGGTGAGGCAGGTCGTCGTCGAGTTTCTCGACGAAAGTAGTGAACTCCTCCTGGAACTCGACGTACGCTCGGAAGTTCTCGCCGCCAGACCCGGTTGCCGTGTCCTCGTACCGGTCCAGCAGGTCGACGGCGTCGTCGTAGGCGTCGCGGATGCGCTTCAGTCGTGGCTCCCCGCGGTCCTCCACGGCCGCCTCGGCGGCCTCGAGTTCGGCGGCGGCCGCCTCGAGGTCGTCGGCGACGTCAGTCATAGACCTCGTCCGGATCGAAGACCGGTTCCTCGACGACCGTCGCCGTCATCGCGTCGTCGTCCCCGTCGACGCGGCGGTAGAAACACGATCGATGGCCGGTGTGACAGGCCCCGCCGGTCTGTGCGACGCGGTAGAGGACGGCGTCGCCGTCGCAGTCGACGCGCACCTCCCGGACGTCCTGGACGTGCCCGCTGGTCTCGCCTTTCTGCCAGTGCTCGTCGCGACTCCGCGAGTAGTAGTGGGCCCGGCCGGTCTCGAGCG
>DATFIX010000292.1:0-6944 GCA_035269625.1 Natrialbaceae archaeon | reverse complement strand
ATCGAACGGATCTCGCGTTCGATCTCCTGCTTGGCGATGCGGTCGACGCCCGACTCGCGCGCGCCGGGGCCGTCCTCGTCATCGTCTAAGGGCACCGTGACGACCTGGCGGTTGAACGTGTAGATCTCGTAGGCGGGGACGCCCGTCTGGAAGTCCGTCACCTGGATGACCGGGCGGGCGAGGTCCTCCTCGGTGAGGCCCGCGGGCACCTTGACCTGGGTCTGGACGTCGTAGACCTTCGCGATCTCGCCGGCCTCGATGTAGACGACGGTGTCGACGATCTGGGGGATCATCCCGAGTTCGACCCGGCCGACGAGACGCTGGAGGGCGTCGATCGCCCGCGTCGCGTGGACGACGCCGATCATGCCGACGCCGGCCAGGCGCATGTCCGCGAACACCTCGAAGTCCTCGGTCTTGCGGACCTCGTCGTAGATGGTGTAGTCCGGCCGGACCATGAGCAGCGAGTCGGCGGTCAGCGCCATGTCGCCGCTCAGGGCGGTGTACTGGGTGATCTCCGGGCCGACCTGGAGGTCGCGGGGTTTCTCCATGGTCTTGACCGCGAAGTCGTTGTCCGAGAGGAACTCGGCGACCGCCTGGGCGAACGTGGTCTTGCCCGCCCCGGGCGCGCCGGAGATGAGGATGCCGCGCTGGGTCTCCACGAAGCGGTCCTTGAGTTCCTCGGCGTAGTCGTACTCCTCCAGGTCCGTGCTGACGATCGGCCGGACCGCGGTGATCTCCCACCCGTCGGAGAACGGCGGCCGGGCGATGGCGATCCGGTACTCGCGGAACTGGACGATCTTCATGCCCGGTTCGTCGATCTCGATGAACCCGTCGGCGCTGGCGCGGGCCCCCTCGACGATCTCGTGGGCCCACTCGCGCAACTGCTCCTCGCTCACGGGATCGTCGCGGATGATCTCGTAGTGCATGTCCCCGATCTCGCCGCGCTTGGCCTTCGGGCGCATGTCCGTCCGGAGGTGGACGCTCATCGTCTCGTCGTCGAAGAAGTCCTCGATCGCCAGGCGCTCGACGTCCCGACCGCGCGGCGTGAGGTACTCGACGTCGAGGCCCTTGGCCTTCGCGACCTCGCTTTGGACCACGTCGCTGGTGACGAAGGTGGCCTCCATCTCGGCGGCCAGATCGCGGATGATCGCGTCGATCTCGCCTTCCTCGGCCGCGCCGCGGGCGATTTCGTCGGGACGCTCGCCGACGTACTCTAACTCGATCTCCCCGGCGTCGGCCAGGTCGGCCAGGCGCTGGAGTTCCTCCAGGCCGTCCCAGCCGCTATCCTGGCCCTCGTTGGCCTGGGACTCGAGTTCCGCGACGACGGCTTCGGGCACCGAGACGGTCGCGCCGGCGAACTCGCCGGACTCGACCCGCTCGGACACCCGACCGTCGATGACAACGCTCGTGTCCGGAACGACGTTCATGCCGAATGATCGGTGTCGAGCGCCTTTAAGGGTGTTCAACAGGACGGCCCGGGAATCCCCGGCGTGTCAGTCGTCCGCCTCGCTCTCGATTTCGACCTCGGGCCCGTCGTTCGGTTCGACCTCGACGTCCACGTCCACGGCGTACCGGTCGAGCGCGAACAGGAGCAGGGCCCCGACCGCGCCGACGAGGAGGAACTCGCCGATGGTCGGAGTCGTCCACGAGAGCCCCTCACGGCCCCCGATCTCGGCCACCGGTGCCCGGAGCGCCCCTACCACGAGGCTCACGAGGAAGGCGAGCGTCGTCTCGCGGTCGCGGTCCAGCGCCCGGCGGACCAGCCGCGAGATGGTCAGGAGGCCGACGACCGCGCCGGAGACGAAGATCACGACCGTCGTTCCGGGGGCGATCAGGCGGTCGACCGCCCCGCCGCTCGCCAGCGCGGCGAGGTAGGTGGTGAACTCCGAGAGGACGCCGGTGAGGTAGGTGTACTGCCCGAGGATGACCAGCATGAGCGACCCCGAGATGCCGGGCAGGATCATCGCGCTCACCGCGACGACGCCGGCGAGGAAGGTGAGGCCGGGGTTGTGTCCGGCGAGTATCGCGCCGTCGGCCGAGAGGACGAACGCGATGGTGAACCCGGCGACGGCGGCGACGAGATGGCGGCGCTCGGTGAGGGAGACCTGCTGCCAGAGGACGATCGCGGAGGCGGCGATGAGCCCGAAGAAGAACCCGAAGAGGGCGACCGGATGGTGCTGGTCGGCGTAGTGAACCGCCCGGGTCACGATGACGACGGCCGTCACGACGCCCAGCCCCAGGGAGAGCAGGAACCCCACGTCCACGTCTTCGAGCACGGCCAGCAGTTCGTCCCGATCCACGGGCGGGCGGATCGCCCCCAGGAAGCGGAACGCGTTGGCCGGGGTCAGCGCCGTGATCGCGTCGATCAGGCGCTCGTAGATGCCGGCGATGAGCGCGATGGTCCCACCCGAGACCCCGGGGACGGCGTCCGCCGACCCCATGAAGATCCCGATCAGGTACGTCTTCAGCGCCTCGCGACCGGATGCGTCCATCGAACGCCCCTTCGGGAATCCCGTTGAAGTCTCTTGTGGAGTGGGACTGGGGTCGATGTCGCGTTCCCCTGCCCGAACTGCCCCGACGTCAACCCTTTTGCTCGTACGGCGGGTTTCCCTCCGCATGTCCGAGGTCGCGGAACTCACGACGGAACTCGTCGCGATACCGAGCCACGATGATGAGACGGCGGCGGGGGACTGGATCGAAGCCTGGCTGCGCGAGCACACCGACGCGACCGTCGAGCGCGACGACGCGCCCGGCGGCGGGAACGTGATCGCGCGGAAGGGCGGCGGCGAGGGTGGCGACGACCCCTCGCTCGCGCTCGTCGGCCACCACGACGTCGTCCCGCCGGACGAGTCCCAGGTCGCCGGGGACGGCTCCTACGTCGTCGAGGAACGGGACGGGCGGATCTACGGTCGCGGATCGGCCGACATGAAGGGCGCGGACGTCGCAATGATGCTGGCGTTCCGGGACGCCGATCCCGACGCGGAACTGCTCTTCGCCTCGTTCGTCGGCGAGGAAAGCGCCGGGACCGGCTGTCGTCACGCGATCGAGAACGGGTTCGCCCCCGACTACGCCCTCGTCGGCGAGGGATCGACGAACTACGCCGGCCCGGACCAGACGGACGTCGTCGTCGCGCACAAGGGCCGACGGGGCAGCACCGTCGTCGCCCACGGTGCAGCAGCCCACGCGAGCGAACCCGAGCTGGGCGAGAACGCGATCTACCGGGCCTGCGACGCGGTGGACCTGCTTCGTGAACTCGACGCGCCGTCCCTGGAAATCGCCGGCGAAACCGTCGAGGGATCGGTCGTGGTCACCGAGATCGACGGCGGAACCGCGATGAACGTCGTGCCCGAGCGCTGCACCGTCACGGTCGACGAGCGGACCGTGCCGGGCGAACGCGCCGACGTCGGGCGCGTCGAGGAGGTGGAGGGCGTCGAGTGGACCGTCGATCGGGACCTCCCGCCGATGCAGTGCGATGACGAGGGGTTCGTCGATGCCGTCCTCGAAGCCGCCAGGGACGCACAGGAGAACGAGCCCGTTGCCACGATCAAACCACACGCCACCGACGCGGGGTGGCTGGCCCAGGCGGGCGTCGAGACGATCGTCTCCGGCCCCTCGGAACCCGGCGAGGCCCACACCGCCGACGAGAGCGCCTCGATCGCGGTGCTGGAACGGTGCGAGCGGATCTACCACGGCGTGGCGACGAACTGGCCCTGACGTCGGCCGCTTCGCCCTTTCAGACCTGGTGAACGTATGCGTCAGCGCCTTCGTAGACGTCCGGCAGGTCGCCGATGCCCCACCCTTCGCCGGTGGTCTCGATGTAGTAGTACTTCCGACCGTCGTACTCCCAGTAGTAGCCCGGCAGGTCGTCCTTTCCGTAGATGCCCGCTGCCATGTGGCCTGGCGGCTGGATGAGGACCATGTCGTACCCGAACGGTTCGGCCTGCAACACTGCTGCGAGCATGATGGCGGTGTCCTCGCAGTCGCCGCCCGCCTCGGTGACGGTCTCGGCGATGAACTTGGTGTAATCGTCGAACCCCTTGCTCACGTCGTCCGGGACGTACGGGAGGTTTTGCACGAAGTCGACGACGAACTCGACCTGGATCCGCTTGTCCGTGAAGCCGTTGTACTCCGCTTCGTCGGCCAAAATCCCGGCGAGTTCGTCGGCGAACCCCTCCTTCTGGGCGTGGGCGACGTATTCCGGCCGGGACCGCCCTCGTGGCTCCTGGACGGCCTCGACGTACGTGGACTTGTAGATGTAGAACCCGACCGACCAGGACTGCCCCTTCGTCGATCCCTCGAACGAGAGGCTGTATGCCCCTTCGACCGCGTTTCGGTCGTATCCGCTACCCGAATCGTCTTCGAGCGCCGACGGATGGTGACGCCGTTCGATCGTTTTGCCGTCTTCGTGCAGGACGAACGGATCCGTCTCGTGGAAGAAGACGAGGTCCTCGGCGGTTACGTCCTCGGTCGAGACGTCTCCAGGCATGAGAAAGGCCATGTAGTGGACTCGCTCGCCGGTAGAGATGTCCGCACTAGAGAGGTCGACGTTTGCGGTGAGGTCCGTGGGTCCGTCGAGTGTCGTCGGATCGCTCGTCCCATAGGCCACCGCCTCACCACGGGGAAAGCGGTACGCGAACCCGAGGAGTTTCACCGATTTGCCATCGACGTCGCTCCCCACGCTCGGCCCGCCCGGAACGACGCGGGCAGTCAGCGACTGCGAACTGTATTCCGAAATGTGCGATTCCTTCCGGGTATGCCAGTCGACCGTCAGCGCGTTCGCGTCGGCCCCTTCCGTCACCGTTGGCGTGGGCGTCGGTTCGGTCGTCGCCGTTGGCGTGGGCGTCGGGGCAACGGTCGTGGTCTGTGGGACCGTTGTCGTTTCGGTGGGTTCGGCGGTCGTGGTCGCTGGCCGTGCGGTCGTCGTCGCGGCCGTCTTGGTTTCTTCCGAGAGGTCAGACTTGGCCTGTACGTCGGGGTCCTTCGGTGCGTAATCCGCCGAGTCGGGGACGCCGTCACCGTCCGTGTCCGCTTCTGTCGTGTCCGTTCCCCCGTCGCCGCCCGTACACCCGGCGAGGACGGTCGCCCCTGCAACCGATCCGAGGAATCGCCGTCGATTCATGTTCTCAATCTCGATACGTTCGTTCAATAAGTCTCCCGGCCATTCCGGGACGGTGCCGGTTCGACGTTGTACGTTTTTCAAACGTGGCGGTTCGCGTGTCACCCTCCGACGGGAAAACGGCGGATTGATAACGCGTTTCGTGGTAGACAATTACGATGTCAACGGACACGACGGCCAGCGCCGAGGCGACCTACGAGGAGTTCATCGACTCCGTCGAACGACTCGGCAACCTCGGCCACGTCTCACGAATCCTGAACTGGGACCAGGAAGTCATGATGCCCGAGGAGGGCACGCCCTCCCGGTCTGGGCAGCTATCGGCCATCTCGGCCATCCAGCACGACCTCCTGACCGACGAAGAACTGGGCGACATGCTCGACGAACTCGAGGCCGCCGACCTGGACGCCGACCGGCAGGCGGTCGTCCGCGAGGTCCGGCGCAAGCACGACCGCGCGACGAGCGTGCCCTCGGACCTCGTCGAGGAGATCTCCCGGACGGCCTCGGACGCCCATCCGAAGTGGCAGCAAGCCCGCGAGGAGGACGACTTCTCGGTTTTCGCTCCCTCGCTGGAGAAACTCGTCGAACTCCGCCGGGAGTACGCCGAGGCGATCGACCCCGACCGCGATCCCTACGAGGTGCTGTTCGAGGAGTACGAGCCCTACCTCGGGATCGACACCGCCGAGCGCGTGCTCACCCGTCTCCGTGACGAACTCTCGCCGCTGATCGAGGAGATCCGCGAGTCCGACGCCGACCTGGCGACCGACGCCTTCGAGGGCACCTACGCCGCCGAGACCCAGGAGGAACTGGCCCGCGCCGTCCTCGACGACCTCGAATACGAGTGGGACCGCGGCCGCCTCGACACCGCGCCCCATCCGTTCACCTCGGGCAACCAGTTCGACGCCCGGATCACGACCCGGTTCAACGAGGAAGACCCGCTGGGCGCGCTGATGTCCACGATCCACGAGTTCGGGCACGCCACCTACGGCCTGGGCCTCCCCGACGAGCACTACGCGACGCCGCTGGGCGACGCGCGAGACATGACCGTCCACGAGTCCCAGTCGCGCCTCTGGGAGAACCACATCGGGCGGTCCCAGCCGTTCTGGGAGCGGTTCCTGCCGACGATGAAGGACTACTTCCCGGACCTCGAGGACGTCACCCCCCGCGAGGCCTACGAGGCGGCCAACCAGGTCTACGAGGACAACCTGATCCGGGTCGAGGCCGACGAGTTGACCTACCACATGCACATCGTCGTGCGCTTCGAGATCGAACGCGACCTGATCCGCGGCGACCTCGATGTCGAGGACGTCCCCGAGGTCTGGAACGACAAGTACGAGGAGTACCTGGGAATCCGCCCCGACACCGACGCGGACGGCGTCCTCCAGGACATCCACTGGAGCCACGGCGACTTCGGTTACTTCCCGACCTACTCGCTCGGGTCGGTCCTGGCGGCCCAGCTGTACGCGCACGCCGAGGACGAAATCGACGACCTCGACGGGAAACTCCGCAATGGCGAGGTCGGCCCGCTGCACGACTGGCTCACCGAGAAGATCCACCGCCACGGCTGCCGGTACACCACGGACGACCTGATCCGCGAGGCCACCGGCGAGGACTACACGGCCGACTACTTCCTCGAGTACGCCAACGAGAAGTACGGCGAACTGTACGAACTGTAGACCCTGGGTACGCAGAGTTTTACTTTCGCTGGCGTACTGTTTTCAGGGCACGATTCGGTCGTCGAGCGACGAAAGACTCCCCCGGACGAAGGAGCGCAGGACTCGTTACAGGCCGGAGTCGGAACTGTCGCCACGAGATGCTTCTCGGAGTAGCG
>DATFIX010000291.1:0-3482 GCA_035269625.1 Natrialbaceae archaeon | reverse complement strand
CGCACCGTGTCGGGAAGGGATTCGTCACCGACAACCGTCGCGAGAGTGTCGGCCACCGGTTTGACCTCATGGGGATGCTCGTCCGCAACGCGTGTGAATACATACACGGCGTGTGTCTGTCCCGGAATCCCATCTTCGACGACAGTCGCAAGTCCAGGAACGGCGTCGATCACATCCTCCGGGAATTCGGCCGCGACGTTTGCGAGACAGTGCGCGGCTTCACGCCGGACTCGTACCGAGGCCCCGTCGAGGTACGGGATTATGACGGACACGATCGGTGCGACCGCCGCAGGTTCCGCCTCGCTGACCGCCCGGAGCACGCCGAGCGCCGGCTTCGGAGCTTTGGGCTGCTCCTCGTCGAGCAGACTCCGAATGATCGGCAGGGCCGGCGTACAGTCGGACGGTCGGACTGCCGCGACGTGGGTGAGCGCTTGCAGGGCGACGCGCTCCTGTTTCGGCGGCCGATCCTCGGTATCCAGCAGCGTTAGCACCGCGGAAACGCGGACCGCGTCGGGTTTCGAGCCGGCAAGCCGTCGAAGCCCGACCGCTTCCTCGACCGGCGTCTCCGCGCCGGCGGTGAACAATTCCGGGTCGGGGTCGACGGTGGCGAGGTGGTCGACGATCTCGACTGGCAGCGAGAAGGACTCCCCCTTCGGGCCGATCGGGACGCACTTGAGGGTGGGCCGACCCGATGGCCGTTCGGGCGTCCGTTTGACGAACTGGATGTCCGAAAGCAACTTCGTGCGTTGCTCTCCGCCATCTCCCACAGTCCCCGAAAAGGTGACTTCGAACCCTGGAGCGTCACCGTAGTCGTCGAGGAACGATGCCAGGTCGTCCGGGCTGGCGGGCGTGATCCCCGCGGTCGGGGCTCGGCCACCATCAGTGATGGCTTCTCGAACCCACGGTAGCGATGGATCGATCTCACCCTCTCTCACCAACGGGACGAACTCCCATGCGTGGTAGTGTTCCCAGCCATTGACGTCGCTGAGATCGAGATCATCCACAACGACGTAACGATTCGCGTCGCGGTGCAGGTCGGCGATCAACGCCAGGCGGTCGTGCCTCGACGGGAAGCGTTCGTACCGCCCGTCTGGTTGTTTCTCGCCGAGCCAGCGCTCCCAGTCGTCGGGATGCCGCCCGACGATATCCACGACACCCGGGATCGCAGCCTCGTCAGCAAGATCCTGGTTGCCGATGGCGTAGACGGCGTGGCGAGTGTCGTGGGCGAGGTGCTGAACCCAGTCGAGTGGTACGGCCTCGTAGCTGGGATGCGGATTCACGTCCACGGTCCAATCGCGGTCGAACGCGAAGACGATCCGATCCCGCCCATGTTCCCCCTCGCCGTTTGCATTCCCAGCCCCATCCCCCATCATGGTCATCACTCGGTCACGTCGGTGCTCGGTGCCGGTGCGTGTCGGCGCAGCGTGCCGAGCAGTTTCAGTTCCCGCTTCAGAGCCGGATCGCTCACGAACTCTATCTCTGCAGCGAGATAGCGCCGCAAGCGATCGAACCGCTTGGCGTACTCCTCGGGGACGACCAGCGGGACGGACTCGCGCTCGTGTTGGCCGCGCTGGTCTGGCAGCAACCAGTCGTCGACGCCGGTCGCCGAGTCCGCCCGGGCGTGGACCTCCTCGGCCCACGCTCGGAGTTCGCGGGCGTATCGAGCCAGCGCGACCGCCTTGCGAACCCCCTGGTGGGCGAAGGTTTCGGCCTCCTCGGGCAGCGTGACACTCGCGCGTTCGGTATGCTCGCCCCCGCCGCGTTCCGTCCAGGACGCCACCAGTTCGAGGTCGGCGTCCGGACGCGTCCGCTCCAGGCGGACGAGCACGACGCCACCCCGGGCTTCGCCGTCCTCCTTGGCGGATGGAAACAGCGTGCCGACGTCCATGAGTTGCTCCGTTGGCCCCTCTCCCCCGGGTGCACCGTGGACGGCTTCGATCTCGTAGCCGTCCGCGTCGAGGGTCAGGTCCAGGTCGTACACGAGCGGCGTCACCATGTAGTCGAACTCGTCGCCCAGTCGGCGCTCGAACTCGGCGGCGGAGTGGATGAAGTAGTGATTCGCCCCCCTGATCCCCGAGAGCGTGTCCGCCAGGGCCGCGTTCGCGTCGAGCCCCATTCCCACGAACGTGGTGTGGATACCCTCGGCCGCGGCGTCGGCGAACAGCTCGGTGAGTTCGCTCTCCCCCGTCACCCCCGTGTTCGGCATCATGTCCGTCATGAAGACGACGCGCCGTTCGACCCCCGGATCGGGTGTCTCCGTGACGAGCATGTCGGCGGCGGCCTCGAACCCGTCCGCGAGGTTCGTGCTGCCGCCGGCGGCGATGTCGCGGATGTGACGACGAATCGCGGGCATGTCGGTGGTGCCGACGTCGCGGAGTGGTTTGGCGACATGCGCGCGATGGTTGAAGAGGACCACCCCCAGTCGGTCCTCCGCGTGGAGTTGCTCGGTGAGCGCACACAGCGACTCGGTGGCCGCGTCGAGTTTCGTCTTCGACTCGGCACCCTTCTCGGCGTCAGTTTCGGCGGCCCGCTTGCGATCGTGTTCGTCGTAGTAGTACGCGTCGAACGAGCTCTCCATCGATCCGGAGACGTCCAGCACGGCGACCAGGTCGAGGCGCGGCCGCTCGAAGTCCTCGACCGACAGGGTCGAATCCAGCCCGACCGAGAGGTACCGCTCGGTCGCGCCGGTGAGCGGATGCTCGCTGACGGCTCCCGCGAACCGCGGAGCGAACAGCGCGTCCGACGCCCCCCGTTCCCCCGTCTCGAAGTGGTAGTCGTAGAACAACCCCTCGTCGGTGATGGCCTCGGGTTGCGGCGTGTACCCGTCCCTGACGTTCTCCCGGAAGTTGGTCACGTCCTTCGCTCCGCCGGCAGCGAGTCCGAGCGTTTCCGGACTCGCCACCGACTGGCTGGCCGGCGCGGGAGACTCGTTGGCCATCATCTGGCCATCGAAATCGGCACTGTGATCTCCCGGCGGCGATCGGTGGAGTTGGTGCTCCGGGACGTGACGCTCGCAGGACACACAGACGTAGTCGGGCGGACTGACCGGCGAACCGTCGCGCATCGAAGACCAGTCGTCGACGACGTCCCTGTCGTCGCGCACGCGACGGATGGACGTTCGCTCGTCCACGATCCCGAACGGCTCGTCGAGGTCGAGTTCGACGGCAGCGCTGGCAACGGCCGGATCGACGGCATCGGCCGTCCCCCCTGTCCGAAGGCGGCCCCCACAGTGCGGGCACTCTGACGGCGCGTCGCTCGCCTCCTCGGGCGGCGTCGAGCCGAGGAGGCCCGAAATGCGGTGTCGTGCGCCCGTCTTCAGGCCCACCGGTGAGTGGCTGTCAGGTGTTGCCAGCACCGTAAACTGCGTCCCGGTGTGGTCGGCGACGAGCAGTCGGGAGACCCGTTGCCCGTCGCATTCGACCGGTCGCCGGCTGATGAACTCGACCGTGATGTCGATGCGCGTCCCATCCCCCAGGTCGGTG
>DATFIX010000290.1:0-28303 GCA_035269625.1 Natrialbaceae archaeon | reverse complement strand
GGACCTCGACCTGGGGAACTACGAGCGCTTCCTCGACATCGACATGACGGCGGACCACAACGTCACGACGGGCAAGGTCTACCGCACCGTCATCGAGAAGGAACGCGCCGGCGACTACCTGGGCAAGACCGTCCAGATCATCCCCCACATCACCGACGACATCAAGCGCCGGATCCGCGAGGCCGCCGAGGGCCACGACGTCTGCATCGTCGAGGTCGGCGGCACCGTCGGCGACATCGAGGGCATGGCGTTCCTGGAGGCGCTCCGGCAGTTCTCCCAGGAGGAGGACGACGAGGACGTCGTCTTCACCCACGTCACGCTCGTCCCTTACTCGAAGAACGGCGAGCAGAAGACCAAGCCCACCCAGCACAGCGTCAAGGAACTGCGTTCGATCGGCCTCCAGCCGGACATCCTGGTCGGACGTTGCGAGGACCCCCTGGAAGAGCACACCCGCGAAAAGATCGCGCTGTTCTGTGACGTGCCGACCGAGGCCGTCTTCTCCAACCCCGACGTCGAGGACATCTATCACGTCCCGCTGATGGTCGAGGAGGAGGGCCTCGACGAGTACGTCATGTCCGAACTCGGCCTCAAGGATCGGGCACTGCCAGAGGCCGAACGCGACCAGTCCTGGCGGGACCTCGTCACCCGGGACACCGGGGGCGAACTCTGCGTCGCACTGGTCGGAAAGTACGGCCTGGAGGACGCCTACCTCTCGATCCACGAGTCGCTGAAACACGCCGGCCTGGCGGGGCGGGTCGACGTGGACACCACCTGGGTCCACGCCGAGGACCTGGCCGACGGCCACGAGGGCGAACTCTACGACGTCGACGGGGTCATCGTCCCCGGCGGGTTCGGCGCTCGCGGCACCGAGGGCAAGATCGAGGCCGCCCGGTACGCCCGCGAGAACGACGTTCCCTTCCTCGGTCTCTGCCTGGGCTTCCAGATGGCCGTCGTGGAATTCGCCCGGAACGTCCTGAACCTGGAAGGCGCTCACTCGGCCGAGATGGACCCCGACACGCCCCATCCGGTCATCGACCTGCTCCCCGAGCAGTACGAGACCGAGGACATGGGCGGGACGATGCGCCTGGGTGCACACGACACCGAGATCGAACCGCGGACGCTCGCGCACGACCTCTACCGGGACACGAGTTGCACCGAGCGCCACCGCCACCGCTACGAGGTCAACCCCGAGTACTTCGACGACTTCGAGGACACCGACCTCGTGTTCTCCGGGAAGGCAGGCCACCGGATGGAGATCCTCGAACTCCGGAATCACCCGTTCTTCTTCGGCACGCAGTTCCACCCCGAGTTCCGGTCGCGACCCGGGCGGGCAAGCCCGCCGTTCGTCGGCTTCGTCGAGGCGATGCTCGAACTGACCGGGCAGGGACGGGAGGTGGGGGACTGATGGTCGACGCCGACGCCTTCGTCGACGAGGCCGTCGAGGAGATCCGAGATGAGGTCGGCGACGCCAACGCCGTCATCGCCCTCTCGGGCGGCGTCGACTCCTCGGTCGCGGCCGCGCTGGCCTACGAGGCTATCGGGGATCGACTCACGCCCGTCTACGTCGACACCGGCCTGATGCGCAAGGGCGAGACCGCGGCCATCCGCGAGACCTTCGACTACATGGACAGCCTCCGGATCGTCGACGCCAAAGACCGGTTCCTCGACGTCCTCGCGGGCGTGACCGACCCCGAGGAGAAGCGGAACATCATCGGCGAGCAGTTCATCCGCGAGTTCGAGCGCGAGGCCCGCGAGGCCGACGCCGACTACCTCGTGCAGGGCACGATCTACCCCGATCGTATCGAATCCGAGGGCGGGATCAAGTCCCACCACAACGTCGGCGGCCTCCCCGAAGCCATCGATTTCGAGGGCATCGTCGAACCCGTCCGCGACCTCTACAAGGACGAAGTTCGGGAGGTCGCCCGGGAACTCGGCCTGGAGGAGGTCGTCTCCGAGCGCATGCCCTTCCCCGGCCCGGGCCTGGCCGTCCGGGTCATCGGCGAGGTCACCGAGGAGAAACTCGCAGTGGCCCGCGAGGCCACCCACGTCGTCGAGGACGAACTCGAGGAATACGAGCCCTGGCAGGCGCTGGCCGCGGTCGTCGGGAAGGCGACGGGCGTGAAGGGCGACAACCGCGTCCACGGGTGGGTCGTCGCCGTCCGGTCCGTCGAGTCCCGCGACGGCATGACCGCCCGTGCCCAGGAAATCGATTGGGAGACCCTCCAGCGCATCCAGAGCCGCATCACCGGGCAACTGGACAACGTCTCGCGCGTGCTCTACGACGTCACCCACAAGCCGCCGGCGACGATCGAGTACGAGTAACGCCCGCCGACGCGACGCTTTCTCCCATTTTTCGTGACGCCGCCGGAGCGTGAGACACAAGCCCCCGGAGGCCGTCCGGGCAAACGAGATGAAACGAGCAGTCATCGCCGGGCCCGACGAAAACGGTCTCGGGGACGCCCTGGAGACGGCCGGACTGGAGGTCGTCCGCGTGAACGGGGCCGCCAACCGTCCCGGACTGGAGGAGGCCGGCATCACCGACGCGGACCTGTTCGTGCTCACGGACCTGGTCAACGCGACCTCGATTCCCGTCGCGAAGGACCTGAACGAGAACGTCGCGGTCGTCGTCTACGCCGACGGGTCGCTCCCGGAGTTCGTCAGCGGGATGGAGGTCCTGAAGATGGACCCCCGCCTGCTGGGCCCCGACGCCGTCGCCGAGGAACTGGCCGCCACCTGATCGGCCTGCCGGCGAACCTTTATGCGGTCGGCCTCCCCCGTGACCGCCATGGCACTCGATCGCTATCCCGAACTCGATCCGGACCCGGGCGAGGTCATCGACGCCGAGGTCGTGGTGACCGACGACGTCCTCGTGAAGGCCTTTGCCCTCGGCCCCGGCGCGGAACTCACGCCCCACGAGCACGACGACTCGACCAACGTCTTCCACGTCGTCGAGGGAACGGTGACGGTGATCCAGGACGACACCGAGGAGACGGTGACGGCACCCGGCGTCGTGTTGCACGACCGGGGCGTGACCCACGGCGCCAGAAACGACGGCGACGAGGTCGCGGTCCTGACCGCGAGTCTGGCTCCGATGCCCGGGTAGTCCGGCGGCGATCGGCGCCCGTCGGGGATGCTCGCAACGACCCCGGATTATTCCTCGTCTGCGTCGTCCTGCCCGCGCGAGGCGAGGCCAGCGAGGTGCCCGGCCTCGGGAACGATGATCTCCTCGGTCCCGAGACGGACCGCGTTTTCGCTGCCCGGCATACAGAAGACGGGAACCCCCTCGACGATGCCCGCCGTCGCACGGGTGGCCACCACCTTCGTCCCGATGTCGTCATGTGAGAGGATTCGGAAGAGTTCGCCGAACCCGGGGAGTTCCTTCGAGAAGAGGGGCCTGACGGCCTCGATGGTCACGTCGTCGGGCGTGACGCCTGTTCCGCCGGCCGTGACGATCAGGTCGACGTCCTCGCGGTCGGCCAGGCGGTTCACGATCCCCTGAATCGTATCGAAGTCGTCGCGGATCAGTTCGCGGGTGACGACCTCGCCCGTCGCCTCGATCGCCGACTCGATGGCGTCCCCTGCCGGATCGGTCTCGATGGACCGCGAACTCGATATCGTGACGACAGCGACGCCGACGTGGTCGACGTCGTGCCGGTGGTGGTCGTGATCGTGACCGTGTTCGTGTTCGTGTTCGTCGTGGTCGTGACCGTGTTCGTGTTCGTCGTGGTCGTTCGTCTCGTGATCGTGGCCGTGTTCGCCCCCTTCCCCCGCGTCAGTCGCCGGTTTCTCGTCGGTGACGTCGTCCGATTCGTCCGCGGTTTCCGACCCGCCGACCTTCGAGGCGTCCTCCTCGTCAGTTGCGTCCTCGTCGTCGCTCCCGAAGCCCCGCGATTCGTCCCGTTCCTGGAAATCGACCATGTGGCGGGGTTTGCGTCCGGCGCTCCTAAAGGCCTCGCCAATGCGGCAGCCGACGACAGTACCGCCGCCGTACCCCATCGACACAAGTGTTTTCCCCGCTCCCGTGTAGGACCTGATCATGAAGGCAGTCACCTTCACCGAACACGGCGATCGGGACGTCATCGAGTATGACGACGTGCCGGACCCCGAACCGGACCGCGACGAGGTGCTGATCGAGATCAAGGCGGGCGCGCTCAACCACCTCGACCTGTGGACCCGGCGGGGACTGCCGACGATCGACGTCGAGATGCCGCACATCCCTGGCAGCGACGCCGCTGGCGTCGTCGAGGCCGTCGGCGAAGACGTCACGCGATTCGACCCCGGTGACCGCGTGGCCGTCCTCTCGGGGATGCACTGTGGCGATTGCGAGTACTGCCGGCAGGGCGAACACTCGATGTGCGTGAACTTCCACATCCTGGGCGAGCACGTGACCGGCGTCCACAGCGAATACGCGACCGTCCCCGATACGAACCTCGTGCCGGTCCCCGAACACGTCGAGTGGGAGACGGCCGCGGCCGCCCCGCTAGTCTTCCAGACCGCCTGGCGGATGCTGATCGACCGCGGCGAACTCCGGCCCGGCGAGGACATCCTCGTCCTCGGCGCGACCGGTGGCGTCGGCCACGCGGCCGTCCAGATCGCCAAGCACGTCGGCGCGACCGTCTACGCGACCGGGTCGACCTCCGAGAAACTCGACGCTGCCCGCGACCTAGGTGCCGACTACGCGATCAACTACGAGGAGGCCGACTTCGCGAAGCGGATCCGGGAACTCACCGACGGCAGAGGTGTCGACGTGGTCGTCGACCACGTCGGGGCCGCGACCTGGCAAGACTCCCTGAAGAGCCTCGCGAAGGGCGGTCGAGTGGTGACCTGCGGCGCGACCACCGGCGGGAACCCCGAAACCGACATCAACCGCATCTTCTGGAACCAGCTGAAGGTCATCGGCTCGACGATGGGGTCGTTGCACGAGTGCGACGAGGTCCTCGACCTGGTCTGGGACGGGACCCTCGAACCCCGGATTCGGGACGTCCTGCCGATGAGCGAGACGGCGCAGGGGCACGAAATGCTGGAGAACCGCGAGGGGATCGGCAAGGTCGTCGTCGTCCCCGACAGCGAATACTGATCACACGATCCGTGACGGACTCGGAGTCCACTGCCGAAACGATCGAGGATCGCAACGAACGGTCGACGGAGCCGCCCGTCGTCCAACCCGAGCACTCCGACTCCCGGTCGACCGCGGCAGCCACCGACTCGTTCGGCTGGCGCGGGTGGGTGCTTCTCGCAGTCGTCGCCTTCTCGTTCGTCGTGGTGCCAGTTGTCGTCATCTGGCGCCCACCGCTTTTGCCCCGCTGGGTCGCGCTCGTCGCGTTGCCGATGGTCCCGGGGATACTCCTGGGTGCGACGGCAGTGTGGGCAGCGCTCCGCGGGTGAACGCCCCGAGCCGAAACCCACAGAACGACCGACGACGGACGAGAAAAACGGACCCCGATCGCCTAGTCGAAATCGCGGCGCATCGCGATCTCGAACCAGGGACAGAGTCGGAGTTGCCGGTACCACTCGGGGTGGTCGTGCAATCGCTCGTAGGGGACCCACATGAGCCCAGCCACCTCCTCGGGATTCGGCCGCACCGTCGTTTCCGTCAGCGTGAGTTTCAGCACCGTACAGACCTCGTGTTCGACGCCGGCGTTCTCGAAATAGCGTTTGTACTCGAACTTGTCGGTCACCCGGAGGTCACCGTACTGGTCGGGTTCGATCCCGAGTTCCTCCTCGAGTCGCTTGACCGTCGCCTCCTTTTGGGTCTGGCCCTGTCGGGGATGAGAGGCGACCGTCCCGTCCCAGAAGGTGTTCCAGAGACGTTTCGACGGGCTTCGCTGTGCGAGGAGCACGTTCTCGTTCCCGTCGAACACGAGGGCGGTGAACGCACGGTGTCGAACGCCGTCTCCAGTGTGTGCCTCGAGGCGGTTGACGAGACCTTGCTCGTCGTCGTCGGCGTCGACGGCGATCACGTCCTGGTCGGCGTTCGGAACGCCGTCCTCGGGTGTCTCCGACACGTCGTTGGGATTCATGACCATACAATCGGGAAGGAAGATGAAACACCCTTCGGTACTATTTCACACACGAAACCGTCCCGAGTCACCGGCGTATCGTGCTGGAGTTCCGCCAGAGACTGACGAATCCCAGGTAGAACCCGATCGCGGACGCACCCGACAGGAAGCCGCTGATCCCGACCAAACTACCGCCGAGCGGAACCCGAATCGTCCCCGGCCAGGCGACCAGCCAAACGGCAACGATGAGGAATCCCTGTGCCACCGAGAGCGTTACGAGGCTCGTGCCGGTCGTGAATTCGGGACGGAATGGGTGCGAGTCTGATAGTTGCCGGTCGTTTGCGGTCATGTTACCAATAGTTCCCACTACTGGCTACCACTAAAATCCACGATTCGGTTTCGGTAGTAAATAAAAAAGATATAGATATTATATATCAAACTTTAAAACATTACTAATTCAAACGTCGTTCGACAGCGTCGTGAAACCGAGGTAGAACCCGCAGAGCGCAGCACCCGTGAAGAACCCCGCGATCCCCGCCTGCACCGGGAGTTCTTCCGGGACGCCGAAGGATGACGGCCAGATCGTGATCCAGAACGTGAAAATGAGGATAACCTGTGCCAACGACAACATCAGCATTCCGGCACCGGCGTGAAACGTGGAGTTCACCTCATCGTCCCAATCAGTTTGCGTCGTTGCCATGCCTACCAGCGGATTGCTCCCCCGTCATCTAATAGCTAATTACAGTTTTCTAATCAATGACGACAAAGTCCAAAGACACCGGCACAGAACACAGACGGTAGAAGGCCCAGAACAGCCAAAATCGAGAAGCTACCCGAAATTACCGATGGACGCCGGTGTAGGCAATGACGCCGATCGGCCCACCGCGAATCGAGTGTCAACCGTGGCTTGAAGGCGAAAAGCAACCACTCAAAGACCCTGAAATATCAAAACTCGGTTGATAGTAGCGCTCGCCCCGTCCGAGGACGGAGGTGGACCAGTTGGCAACCACCAGTCGACGCGGTATCAACACCCACCGGGCCATATCCGGCGCCCCGGGCCGAAGGGGTTCAATACTTTGATTACGGACATCGCCGTGGACTCGTTCAAACAGGATGTCTGGCTACTACAGGGGTACTCGACGCCCATCGGGTGAGGAAGATGGTTGAAGCCGGGGACATCGGTTCGCTTTCCCCCCAACGAGAGCAACCATCGAAACCGACCCTGATCGCGGTCTGTGGTGTGCCGGGCGTGGGAAAAACGACTGTCGCGCGGGCGGTGGCCGATCGACTCGACGGCGAACTGCTCCGCACCGACGTCGTTCGAAAGGAAATCCTGCCCGATCCGGAATACACCGAGGAAGAAACCCGGATGGTCTATCGGGAACTCTTCGACCGGGGCCGAGAAGCGATCGAACGAGGTGACACCGTGGTCCTCGACGGCACGTTCAGAGCGAGCCGATTCCGCGATGGCGCCGCCGACGTGGCCGAGAGACTGAACGTCGACTTCCGTCTCGTCAAAGTCGAATGTTCGCCGGACGTCGTCAAAGGGCGGATCGCCAGTCGCGAAGACGACGAAAGCGACGCGGACTTCGAGATTCACGTGAAATACCGGAAGGAATTCGAACCGCTCGAGCGCGATCACGTGACCGTCGACAATTCCGGGACGCTGGAGGAGACTCGAAAACAGGTCCGGCGGCTCTTTTGATTCCCGATCGGGGACCTCCAACGCCCAGGTGCACGCGCCCGGATGGAGCGACGCGCCTCGGTCCGTCAACAAAGCCCCGGCCCGGTTTTTCGTACCCGAACGGGAGCCGCGACAAATATAAAAAAGCCGCCCATTGGGCATAATTGATAGAAAATTTATATTTGAAAACGCGGGGTAATCGCATCGGGAGAAAAACCCCCCGAGAACGTGAGACAAAGTAACGACTGACCTAAAAACGCCATTTACTATTGCATTCTGGGCCGCGAAAATCGGAAAAGGATTCCGGAACGGTCGACCCGGAATGGACCCCGCACCAACCGAGAACCCCCAACTTTCTTTTAAGATGCGGGATAATACTCGAATGGAGGGGAAGAGCTATGAAAGCTTTCGTCATGAAGGAGATCGGGGAGACAGACATCATCGAGAAAGAGCGTCCGGAACCGGGCCCGATGGACGCGATTCTGAAACCGACCAAGGGCCTCATCTGTACGTCGGACACCCACACCGTTCACGGTGCGATCGGGGAACGCGAAGACCTCACGCTCGGTCACGAAATCGTCGGCGTGGTCGACGAGGTCGGCGAAGAAGTTCAGGACTTCGAATCCGGCGACCGGGTCGCCGTGGGCGCGATCACGCCCGACTGGAACTCGGAGGCTGCGCAGGACGGTCACCCGTCCCAGTCCAACCAGGCGCTCGGCGGGTGGAAGTTCGCCAACGTGAAGGACGGTACCTTCGCCGAGTACCTCCACGTCAACGACGCTGACGGGAACCTCGCGCACATCCCGGACGGCGTCACCGACCACGAGGCAGTCTACACGGCTGACATGATGAGTACCGGGTTCGCCGGCGCCGAGAACGCCGACATCCCGATGGGCGGCACGGTCGCGGTCTTCGCCCAGGGTCCCGTCGGCCTCATGGCCACGAAGGGCGCCGCCCTGCAGGGCGCGGGCGAGATCATCGCCGTCGAAACCGTCCCGGAACGTCAGGAACTGGCCCGCGAGTACGGCGCCGACCACGTCGTCGACTTCGGCGAGGAGGATCCGGTCGAGGCCATCATGGACCTGACCGACGGGAAGGGCGTCGACGCCGCTATCGAGGCCCTCGGTGCCGACGAGACCTTCCAGGACTGTATCAAGGTCACCAAACCTGGCGGCACCGTCTCGAACGTCGGGTACCACGGTGACGGCGAGTTCCGGCACGTCCCGCGCGAGGAGTGGGGCGTCGGTATGTCCGAGATCTCGATCGTCAACGACCTCTGTCCGGGCGGCCGCTTGCGCATCCGCCGCCTTCTCCGGATGCTCGACAAGGGCCTGGTCGATCCCACGAAGATGACCACCCACGAGTTCGACTTCGAGAACATCGAGGAGGCCTTCCGGATCATGGACGAAAAGGAAGACAACGTCATCAAGCCGCTCGTCAACTTCGAGTAATCCGCTCATCGACCGTCGTCGACCACGGCCGTCGCCGTCCCTGTCCTTTCGATTTTTCCGTCGACCGATCCGGTCAGCGGTGTCCCAGTTCGACCCCCGATCGACGTCCGACTGCCCAAGCCGGACGGTAAATGACAATTATCTATCCATACGGCCCCATGTGATTTCCCGTCAGTCGGCATGCGTTTTTCGGCAATCAACCCCTTGTCATCGGCGTTTTGCGGTTCGTTCCCGCCAGTGGGCCGCTCACATAGACTCGACCCATACTTGGTTTTTGAATCAAACTTCCATAACGTATCCGAGTGTATAAATATCTGGGATTCGAACCCTCCGACGATGGAAGAGTCCGGGTTCGGCGACGACGACGATTCGAAGAAACTCCGGTTGCTCTCCAGGGAGGAACTCGAATCTCGGGTCGAGGAGCGGACCGCGGAACTGGGGAACGTGATGGACACGATGGTCGACGTCCTCATGAAACTCGGCCCCGACGGTCGAATCCAGATGGTCAACCAGCCCATCGAGACCATTCTCGGCTACGAGGAAGCCGAGGTGATGGGCAAGCCCATCGATTACATCTTCGCCGATCCGAGCGAGAACGAGGAACTTTCGGACATGATGACCAAGGGGGAGTTACTCGACGTTCTGATCTCCTCGGGCCACGTGACCGACGTCGAGATCTACTTCTCGACGACGACGGGGGACACCATTCCGATGAGCCTCTCGGCCTCCATCATGGAGGGGTCCGACGGCACCATCTCCGGTATCGTCTGCGTCGCCAAGGACATCAGCGAGCGCAAGGAGGCCGAAGAGGAGGCGGAATTCCTCCACTCGCTGTTGCGCCACGACCTGGGCAACAAACTCCAGGTCACGGAGGGATATCTCGACCTGCTCGATGCCGGGGGACTCCCGGAACGGGACCGCGAATTCGTCGAGGACGCCCGGAACAGCGTCCGCGACGCGACGGAACTCATCGAGAACGTCCGGACCCTCAATCGCCTCGACGGGAACGAGGAGTTGACGGCCGTCTCCATCGGCGACGTGGTCCAGGACGCCATCGATCGGCACGCCGACCGCCGGAAGGACGTCGACATCGCGGTCGAGAACGAAATCGACGGCATCTACCGCGTCGCGGCGGGGAGCCTGCTGAAGGAGCTGTTCGCGAACCTGATCGAAAACGCGCTGGTCCATTCGGACGGGGACCGGGTTCTCATCATGGCTGGCGAATCGGACGGCACCGTGACCGTCACCGTCGAAGACGACGGGAGAGGCATCCCCGACGACGAGAAAGAGCGGATCCTCGAGAAGGGATACAAGGGAGCAGAGTCCACCGGTTCGGGGCTGGGAATGCACCTCGCCGCCAGAATCGCCGAAACCTACGACGGGGAGCTCGACGTGCGCGACTCCGAACTCGGCGGCGCTCGCTTCGACGTGAGGCTCCCGAGCGCGACGCGGACGACCTGATCGGCGGTCGCACCGCTGGTCGCTGACGATCGCGCCACGCAAAAACGAAGGTTTCGTCGAACGGAATTACTGGGTACGGCTCGGTTCACCCGTCGGCGTCGCCTCGGGAGCGCCGCTCCCGATGGCGACGACGAACTTGTAGATCGCGTACAGCCCGAAGATCGCCAGTCCGATCAGGACGATGGTGCCTCTGAGGTTCGGTGCGAACAGCGGCTCCGTGACGGCGGTCGCCCCGGACGGGACGCTAAGACCCTGCTGGGTCACCGTTTCGCCGTTCTGTGTCACCTCGTAGGTGTACAGCGCGCTGTTCGAGCCGGCGAGCGTCACGATCAGTCCCATTACCGGAATCGCCAGGATGATCAGACCGCCGCCGAGCCACATCGCCGCCTTGTCGAGCGTCGTCAGGTTGGATTGTGTAGCCATTTCTTGTCACCTCCAGTCAGCCGAGTAGGTACCGCAGCCAGCGGTTGTTCTTCACGAAGTTCGTCTTCTCGATGTACTGGTCTAGGCCCAGGACGCGACCGGCACCGAGCACGCCGACCGTCATGAACAGCAGCATGCCCATCATGTCGCCGCTGACCATGCCGTGCGCCCAACCGGAGTTCCCGAAGTAGAAGAACACCATCAGGAAGGCGCCGAAGAACGACGCCAGCCTGGTCAGGCAACCGACGATCAGGCCGAGCCCGATCATGAATTCGCCGATCGGGATCAGCATGTTCGGGAGCCACACCGCGTTCCCTGCGATCCAGGTCGTCACGGGCCCGACAACGGTGCCGGCCGTGGCGAACTCCAGGTATCCAGCCGCACTAAACGGCCCTTCCAGCAGTTTGGTCAATCCGGCGTGCATCATCCACCAGCCGGTCATCACACGGAGGAAGAACAGCCAGTATGCCGACCACGGGCCGGAAAGCGTGAACGATACGTCGCTTCCGAGGACGTTGGT
The DNA here is from genome assembly GCA_035269625.1 of Natrialbaceae archaeon. Taxonomy (GTDB): domain Archaea; phylum Halobacteriota; class Halobacteria; order Halobacteriales; family Natrialbaceae; genus DATFIX01. The sequence goes on along the minus strand of DATFIX010000290.1, from coordinate 16,765 downwards.
GTCTATTTGTCTTGTTGCCATCGTCTCACCACATCAGTCTCCTTTTAACCTCTAAATATTAAAGGGTTGCCCGAATCCCACAGCTCGGGAATTGACCATGACAGGGTTCAAACCCCGAAATTCGGCAAGATCGAGGGTCCAGCCAGGCCACACGAACGGTCGATCGACCCGACCGGACCCCTTTTCGCCCGGCAGTGAGAATCGTGGTTCATGACCGACGACCCACTCGCGTGGGAGACGCTCTCCTCGAAGACGGCCTACACCTGTCCCGGGTTCGACGTGATTCACGAGGACGTCCGCCTGCCCGACGGCACCGAGACGGACTTCGACTACCTCTCGGAACCGCCGGCCGTGGTGATCCTGCCGTTCACGCCCGATGGCGACGTGGTGCTGATCGAGGAGTGGCGACAGGCCGTCGACCGGGTAAACCGGGGGCTGCCCGCCGGGACGACCGAACCCGATGACGACGACTTCGCGACTGCCGCCCGCCGCGAACTCGCGGAGGAGACGGGGTACGAGGCCGAGCGGATCGAACCCCTCGAGACGGTCGAACCGGCCAACGGCGTGGCGAACGCGGTCCATCATCACTTCGTGGCCCACGACTGCACGCCCACCGCCGAACAGGACCTCGATCACAACGAGAGCATCCGGGTGACGAGTGCGCCGTTCGACGACCTCTACGCCGACGTCCTCGCCGGCGAGGTCCGTGACGGCCGCATGGCGCTGGCGCTCCTGGCGTACGCCGCGCGCGAACGGAACGCTTAGGGCCGCCCCGTGGATACGCCGGCGTAATGCGCGAGGCCTTCGAACTCCGGGACGCCGACGCTGCCGGCCGGATCGGGGAACTCGAGATTCCCCGGGCCGGCGTGACCGTCGAGACGCCCGCCCTCCTGCCGGTCGTGAACCCGAACCTCCAGACGATTCCGCCCGCCGACCTGGCGGAGACGTTCGGGGCCGAGATCCTGATTACCAACTCCTACATCATCCATTCGAACGAGGAGTTGCGCGAACGAGCCCTCGAAGTGGGTCTGCACGACATGCTCGGGTTCGACGGCGCGATCATGACCGACTCCGGCTCCTTCCAGTTGGCCGAGTACGGCGAGATTACCGTCACCACCGAGGAGATCCTGGAGTTCCAGCACGAGATCGGCTCGGACGTGGGGACGCCGGTCGACGTCCCGACGCCGCCGGACGCCGACCGCGAGCGGGCCGAGGAGGAACTGGAGCAAACCCAGGAGCGCCTGGAAATCGCCGAGGGGATCGACGTCGGCGACATGCTCGTCTCGGCACCGGTACAGGGGTCGACCTTTGGCGATCTCCGCGAGTCCGCGGCCCGGCACGCGTACGGCACCGACCTCGACGTCTTCCCGATCGGTGCGGTCGTCCCGCTGATGAACGACTACCGCTACGGCGACATGGTCGACGTCGTCGCCGCCGCCAAGCGCGGCCTGGGCCGGGACGCCCCGGTGCACCTCTTCGGCGCGGGCCATCCCATGATGTTCGCCCTGGCGGTCGCGATGGGCTGTGACCTCTTCGATTCGGCCGCCTACGCGCTGTACGCCCGCGACGGGCGCTATCTCACCGTCCGGGGGACCGAACACCTCGACGACCTGGACTACCTCCCCTGCTCCTGTCCGGTCTGTACGGAACACGACGCGGAATCGTTGCGCGATCTGGACGAGGAGGCCCGCGAGACGGCGCTGGCCCGGCACAACCTCCACGTCACGTTCGCCGAGATGCGCCGGATCAAGGCGGCCATCCGGGGCGGCGACCTGCTCGAACTCGTCGAGGAACGCGCCCGGGCACACCCGGCCATGCTCGACGGCTACCGGGCGCTGCTGGAGTACGCCGACTGGCTGGAGGAGGACGATCCCGCCTCCAAGGGGACGTTCTTCTACACGTCGAGCGAGAGCGTCCGCCGACCCGAGGTCCGCCGGCACCACGACCGACTCGACAGGTTGGCGGTCCCCGACGAACTCCTGTTGACCGAGGGGCCACACGTCGACCGGTTCGAGACCTCCTGGCGACTCGTGCCGCCCTTCGGGCCCGTTCCCCGGCACCTCTCGACGACCTATCCGCTCAACGCCGAGGTGCCGAGTCGGACGGACTCGGCGGCGATCGAGGCGGCCGCCGAGGGTGTGAATCGGCTTGCTGAAGCGAACCCCGGGACCGATTTCGCTGTCGCCCATCGTGGCTGGCCGGATCACGTACTGGCCGAGTTGTCGGAGGACGTCGAATCGATCGACCTGGACGCGATGGGTTGATCTAGAGATACGTGATGGACCGATCGTCTTCGTCCCGCTCCTCAAGGTGCGCGTCGACCGTTTTCACGACGTCTCCGATCTTTCGGCCTGCCTGCTGGACGTAGATCAATCCGACGTGCTCCAGCCCCTCTCCTTCCACGAGGGACAGAAAGTCGTCGTCGAACGTCAGGAGTAACCAGTCGTTTTTGACGGCGTATCGTAACTGTTCCCGGTCCGGATCGCCGAGCGTTCCTTCGTCTCTCGCGGTGTGAACGTCCCAACCACGACGACGAAGCCCGTCCGCGACGGGAATCCAGATACTCTCGTCGCAGTACACCGGTCCCGTCATGCGGAGGCGGATTCGGACGACGTCGACCGGAAATCGTCGATGTGATCGTAGTAGTACGCGAGGGCCCGATGAACGTCCGAGAGCGAGAGGTCGGGATAGAGCTGCGTAATCTCGTCCGGTTCGTACCCGCTGTGCTCGTAGGCCTCGGCGACGTCTTTCACGCGGATACCCGTGCCATCGATGGTCGGGGCGCCGTCACTGTGTTGCGGGTCGCGGACGATTCCCATGTACACCATTTACCCCCACAGCGACTTGAACCACCGGGTCCACCAGCGGTAAAGGTGGAGAAACGGCTACTGGCGTCGGTCGTCCGGGACCTGGCCCCGCGGTCGCCCATCGGGGCTGGCCGGACCACGTGCTGGCCGAGTTGCCGGAGGACGTCGAGTCGATCGACCTGGACGCGATGGGGTGATGGGAAGACGGCCGCGCCAGATCGCCCCACCTTCAAGGACAAGATAGTTCACCGCGCCGGTCCGACGGGGAGCCATGACCGAGTATTTCGAGATTCACGAGCGCGACGGGGCCGCCCGTCTCGGGGAACTCCGCCTCTCGGACCCCGTGACGACCCCGGCGCTCGTGACCCACGTGGACGACGAGGCTGCCGGCGACCGGGCACACCCGATCCTGGCGGACGCCGGGAGTCTCTGGCCCGAGGAGCAAGCGGTGCCGGAGGGGAGCGAGGATCGACTCACCGTCCTCCCGCACCGATCGTTCCCGTCCGGAACCGCCGACGAGGTGTCGTCGGCCTTCGCCGTGGACTACCCCGAGGTGGACTACCCCAACGCCGTCGTCGTCTCGACGGCCACGGCGGCCGACCACGGGGCGGACGTCTACGTCCTCTCGGATGCAGGGGGCGCGGTCGGTCACGGCCGAGCGCTCCGGGAGACGATCGTGTCGGTCCGGGAAGCGATTCCGGACGACGCCGCGCTGGCGTTCTCGGGCGTGGCCACGCCCGCCAACGTCGCCACCCTCGCATACGCGGGCGTCGACCTGTTCGACCCGCACCTCGCGGTCGTCCGCGGCACCCAGGGCCGGTACCTGACGACCGACGGCGAGACCCGGATCGAGGACCTCGACGAGTTGCCCTGCGCCTGTCCGGCCTGCCGAACGAGCGTCGAGGAATTCGACCAGGAGGACTGCGTGGCCCACAACCTGAACGCCCTCGCCGCGGCGGTCGCGACGGTCCGCGAGCGCATCCGGGCCGGACGCCTCCGGGACTACCTGGAAGGGCAGGCCCGCCACGAGAACTGGTGCACCGCCGCCATGCGCGAGTTCGACCAGGAGTGGGCCTACCTGGAGGAGCGCACGCCCCTCTGGCGGACCGCCGACATGCAGGCTGCGACCGACGACGCCCTCCAGCGTCCGGAGATCCGGCGATACGCCGACCGGGTTACCTCGCGCTATCGGCCCCGGTTCGATGACCCGCTCGTGCTCGTCCCTTGTTCGGCACACAAGCCCTACAGCGAGTCCCAGAGCCACGCGCAGTTCCACGACGCCATCAACTATCGCGGCCACCTCGTCTCGATCACCTCGCCCATCGGCGTCGTCCCCCAGGAACTCGAACTCACCTACCCCGCCCAGCACTACGACGCCGTCGTGACCGGCCACTGGACCGAGACCGAAATCGAGTTCGTCGCCGAAGTCCTCTCCCGCTACCTCGACCGGACCGACTACTCGCGGATCGTCGCGCATCTCCCTGCGGACTACCGCCCGATCGTCGAACGCGCGACCGCCGACCGCGAAGTGCCGGTCGAGTACACCGTCGAGGACCACCCGACGACCGAGGAGTCGCTGTCGAACCTCTCCGAGGCCCTTCACGGCGAACTCAAGTACGGCAAGCGCGAGCGCCAGCACAACACGATCCGCGCCATCGCGGACTACCAGTTCGGCGAGGGTGCCGGCGACGTCCTCTTCGACGACCTGTCGATCCAGTCGCGCTACCCGAAACTCCGGGCCCACGACGCGGACGGCGAGCAACTCGCCGCGATGGTGCCGAGTTACGGCACGCTGTCGCTGACCCTGGCCGGCGCGAAGCGGTGGGCCGAGCGCGACGTCCCGACCAAACGCGTCGAAATCGACGCGTTCGTCCCCCATGGGAGCGTCCTCGCACCGGGCGTCGTCGACGCGGACGAGGACATCCGGGTGGGCGACGAGGTGGTCATCGAGGGTCCCGACGCCTTCGCGATCGGTCGGGCGCAAATGCACGGCCGGGCGATGGTCGAGGCGACGCGAGGGATCGCCTCCAGCGTCCGGCACGTCGAGGAACGCTGAGACGGCCCTGGCTTCGCCCGAGATCGAACGATTATCGCATCACGACCAGCCAGGTCAGGAGCATCAGCCCGAGCGTCGCGATGCCGACCGTCCGCCACTCGAACGCGACTGCCGTCACGATCGAGAGCCCCCAGATGACGACGGTGGCGAACACTGCCGACAGTACCAGATTCATCAGGAACAACACTCGCGGATCGCCCTGTGAAGCCATCGTCTCGAACGCCGGCGTGGCGGCCCTTAGCTCTTGGCGTCGCGGGAGTTTCAAGGGTCCAACCGCCGAAGGACCGATCGAATGCGCGAAATCGAGGTCTCCCGGTTCGTCGCCGTCCAGCCGTTCGAGATCGAGGACGCGGTCGATCCGGAACGCGTCGTCGAATTCGAGGGGAGTTTCGACGTGCTCGACGTCGAAGCGACGGACGCGGAAACGGTCGTGACGGCCGGTGGCGGGGGCTTGCGGATGGTTCTTCGGTTCGAACCGAGCGAGGACGGCCTGTACTACGAACAGGCGGGCGAATCCGGCCCCTTCGACGAGATGTGGACGCACCTGGGCTGGGAACCCGAAAACGAGGGGACTCGCGTCTCCGCCAGGTCCGGTGTCAGTCTCGGACTGCCGGTTCCCACCCTCACGGATCGAGTGGCAGCCTGGAAACGCAAGGGCGAACTCGAGCGAGCGCTCGATGCCCTCGCCGACGCGGTCGAGTGAGCGGGCGAAACAGCTCCGACGGCGGCCGGGGAACCCTTAAGTTCGTGTGGGAATCAGTGGCGAACCGAGAACCATGGGTGGCAACTCGAAGGAAGCCTGCGGTCGGTGTGGGATGACGGGGGTCGTAGAGATGACCGACGACGGAACGGGCGGCCGGGATCCGTTCGAAGGGGGCCACATCGAGGTCTCGGCGGGCGAGTTGCGAACCGTTTTGTTCCCGGTCGTCTGGCTGTCCCGGGTGAAACGGCGGGTCGACGACCTCGCGATGCGGTTGACCTACGGTCGACTCGACTGATCCGAACGCCTCTCGGGGCGTGAACGGACGGAAGGCTGAAACCACTCCTCGGCGAACGGCGGATATGCATATCGATCGAATCGGTATCCACGACTCGGTATCGGCGGTGTTTCCGCCGGAAGCGCTCCGAGCGGAACTCGCCGACCGGATCGACGACCGCGACTCCGAACTCGCCCCGCCGGTCGTCGTCACCGACGACGATGGTCTGACGGCGTGTGACGCCGTCGTGACCTTCGAACGTCGGGACGCGTTCCTCGAGGAACTCGCCTGGGTGCACTCCATCCAGGCTGGCGTCGATCGGTTTTCAACCGACACCTTCGAGGCCGCCGGCGTCGTCCTGACGAACTCGACGGGCATCCACGACGACACCGTCGGGGAAACCGTAGCCGGTTACCTGCTCGCGTTCGCCCGGCGACTGCACCGGTTCCGTGACGCGCAGGGCGACCGCGACTGGCGTCGGCCCGCGTGGGACGAGCCGTTCACCCTGACCGGCGAGCGTGCCACGGTCGTCGGTCTCGGCACGCTCGGTGGTGGCATCGTCGAGCGCCTGAACGGCCTGGGAATGACGGTCACCGGCGTTCGCCGCTCCGGCGATCCGGGCGAAGGGGTCGAACGAGTGCACACCCCCGATCACCTCGAAGACGCAGTCGCTGACGCGCGGGCCGTCGCCCTCGCCGTTCCCCTGACGCCCGACACTCGAGGGATGATCGACGCCGACGCCCTGGCGGCGATGCGCGACGACGCTTACCTGGTGAACGTCTCTCGTGGCGCGGTGGTCGACCAGGATGCCCTCGTCTCCGCACTTCAGTCCGACGAACTCGCGGGCGCCGCCCTCGACGTCTTCGAAACCGAACCACTCCCGGCGGACTCGCCGCTGTGGGACATGCCCGAAGTCATCGTCTCGCCACACAGCGCGGCCCTCACGCGGGACTACCACTGCGACATCGCCGACCTGGTGGAAACGAACCTCGACCGCCTCGACCGGGACGAACCGTTCCACAATCGCGTCGCCTGATCTGGCGAGGGGGCGTCCGGTGCTCCGGGACTGCCGGGGGAGACCGCGATCGAGGCCGTGGCTGCCGTTCCGCTGGCAACGGATATTTACTGACTCGTCGCGTCCCGTCGGACATGGGGCATCCTACGGGACCGCCGAAACGGGCTGTGGGTTACACCGTGCTCGGGACCGCCTGGGGTCCGCAACCCGAAACGGCGTTCGCCGCCGCTGGTGAGGTGATCCAACCGTGAGTCGGGACGAACCGGTGGACGTCCCCGACAGGCCCGACTGGGACGACGAGTATCTCGACCGCATCGCCGACAGGTTGATGTACAACTTCGATCTGGAGAAGGACGTCTCGGCGGACGGGGAACCCTTCGACCTCGGCGGCGAGTTGCGCATCGAACGGGAAAAACACTTTCTCCACCCGTCGCTGAACTACGCGAACCACGAGTCCAACGAATACCTCTACGCCCGCCGTCAGGACTCCGTTTCGGTCGCCGACCTCGAACGACTCGCCGACCTGGGATCGGACCTCGCGGAAGATCGGTTTGAAGTACATGACGAGCACTTCAGCACGGACGTCACGTTCGTGCTGATCGTCCCCGAGGTGTCGAGCGACGTCGCCGACTTCGTTGAAGGGTTTTCGGGGCGGACCCTGGTACGGTGGGGGTTCCAGGGCCACTACGAGATCAACCTGGTCGTCGTCGCGCCGGCAACCGAGACCCTCGTCGCGAGCGAGAACGCCGACGTCGGCCGGGCGTTTCGAACCTGGGAACCCATCGAACCCGTCGAGAACCGCGGGCTCCTTCGACGGATCGCCCAGACACTGCGCGGGTGAAACGGAAGCTCTCCGTTTTTTGACCAGACACGCTGGACAGTCGACATACCTCGTCGGTCGGTGCACTTGCCAGCCGTCGTCGAAAAAATACTGAAAACGTGATCGGTCCGGTCAGTCCTCGACTTCGCCGCCGTCGGCAGCGGCCGCCGGGGTTTCACTGCGAACCGAACTGATGTTCTGGTAGGCCATCCAGAGCAGCGATACGCCGAGGTAGATCAACACCAGCGCGACGATGATCTGCACGCCCGTCGAGATCTGGGCACTGAGGCTCCCGGACCCGGCCCATTCGCCCTGTACGAACTTCAGGTACAGGTTCTGGTAGAAGGCCAGGTACAGCAACGCCGCAACGGTGATGAACGCCATCAGCACCGTCGGAACGCCGGAGCTGATGAGCTGTTTCGAACGGTCCCAGTTGGCGAGCCAGACGGTCGCCGTCAGCAGCGCCAGCGACGCGAGCAGCTGGTTCGCGCTGCCGAACAGCGGCCAGAGGTCTCCCCAGGTGCCACTGGCGACCAGCACGAACGCGAGCACGCTCTGGAAGCCCGCATTGACGTACTTGTTCGAGGCCGTCTCCTCGAAGGACGTCTCGGGCGTGCCGACGATCTCCTCGAACATGTACCGGCCAAGTCGGAGCGCGGTGTCGGTCGAGGTGAGCAGGAAGCTCACCATGACCAGCGCCATGAACGGCGCACCGTAGCTCTCCGGGATGCCGACCGTGCTCAGGATGATGCCGCCACCCGTCGCGAAGTTGGGCAGCGCCTGCCCGACGCCGCCACCCTCGACGGTAATGCCGGCAACGGCGAGCGTGATGAGCGCGGTGGTGGCGAGCAGGCCCTCCATGAGCATGCCGCCGTAGCCGATCAGTCGAGCGTCGGTTTCCTTGTTGAGCTGTTTCGCCGTCGTCCCCGACGAAACAAGCGAGTGGAACCCGGAAATGGTCCCACAGGCGATGGTCACGAACAGCAGCGGGAACAGCGGTTTGGCGAACGAACCGGCCATGAACCCGTTCCACGCGTGAATGCCGATCTCGAGCGTGCCCGGATCGGAGGCGATGAACGTGCCCACGATCACCGCGAGCAGCGTCCCGCCGACGCCCGTGTACAGCAGGAACGACGACAGGTAATCACGCGGCTGGAGCAGCGTCCAGACCGGTAGCACCGACGCGATGAACGAGTAAATCAGGATGACCGGCACCCACACCGAGATGTTCGCTGACCCGGCGATGGTCGGCAAGAACGCGGGCGCGGTCTCGCCCGTCGCCAGAGTGAGCGGATACTCCATCCCGATCGCGACGCTCACGAACACGAGGGCGACGAACACGACCGTCCCGGGAACGAACGGGAGGTCGAGCTGGTAGAGGTACACCCCGAACACCAGCGCGAGCGCGATGTACAGGATGCTCGCCGTCGCTGCACTCGGGTACGCGTTGAACACGATGGCCACCACGAGGGCGAACACCGCCACGACCAGGATGATGGTCAGGAACGCGAACCACAGCAGCATGTTCTTGCCCCGTTCGCCGACGTACTGGCCCATCACGTACCCGATGGACTTCCCCTCGTGTCGGAGACTGGTCGACAGCGAGAGGAAGTCGTGGACGGATCCCAGGATCGGGTTCCCGATCGCTACCCAGATCAGTGCCGGGACCCAGCCCCACCACACGCCCGCCGTGATCGGGCCGACGATAGGTGCACCGCCGGCGATACTTGAAAAGTGGTGCCCCAACAGCACTGGTTTTTTCGCCGGAACGTACTCCTGCCCGTCTTCGTACTTGTGTGCCGGTGTCTCGTTATCCTCGTCCAGACCCACGAACCGTGCGAGGTACCTCGAGTATGCGAGGTAGGCCCCGCTGAAGATGACGAGGACGAAAAGCACCAGCCAAATTGCCTGCATTGTGAACCCCGATCGCAATGTTTAAAGCCCACCCCCTTAGTCTATTCGGATCCCAAAGAACAGTAGTGTTGTATTGGCACATTACCGTCGCGCCCCGATCACGTCCGATTCGTCTCCTGATTCGTTCCTTCGAACGAAGCCACGACTCAACTATATCATCATCTTCGTTACTAAATTCGCAACGGCTTTCTGTCAAGTAACCACCCATTACACGATGCTCGCACCGAGGCTCGGTTGACCCTCAGACCGCCGTCTCGTGGTGGGCTTCGATTCCCAGTTCTGCGGCGACGTCCTCGAGGAGGTCCCCTTTGACCTCCTCGACGCGAGACTCGATCCGGCCGGTAATCGGCACGTCGAAGTCGGACTCGATCCGGTCGATACGGTTCCGTTCCGTCTCGACGCGATCTTCGAGGTATTTGGCTCCCATGCCGTCCCCGACCTCGTCCGGATCCGGCGTGACCTTGTTGAGAACGAGTCCGTCGACGTCGATCTCGTAGCCATCGAGTTCCTCGATCGTCCGTTCGGTTTCTCGGATGGACAACTCGTCCGGGTTGAGAACGAGGTAAAACTCCGACTCGTTACGGAGCGTCTCGCCCGCGAATTCGAACTTCTCCTTTCGTTCCTTCAGGTGGGTGATGATCGGGTCCTCTTCGGCCCGCAATCGTGCCTCCTTCTCACCGATTGCCGCCTTCTCGAAGAGATCGATGCTGGTCGAACGCTTGTCGACGAGCCGTTCGACCCATTCCTCGAGAAACGTCGGCAGCGAGAGCAAACGGAGCGTGCCACCCGTCGGTGACGTATCGAAGACCACGCGGTCGAAGTCCTCGGCGTTGCGCATGACTTCGATAAATCGGTCGAACAGGGCCGCCTCGTATGCACCCGGCGTCTGGTGGGCGAGTTCGATCTGCTGATCGAGTTGATTGACGATGGTCGGACTGACCTGGTCGGTCATCCGGCGTTTGACCTCCATCAGGTGCTCGTCGAGTTCCTCTTCGGGATCGATTTCCATCGCGTGAAGGTTCTCGATCCCCGCTACTGACGACGGTTCGTCGTCGAAGGACTGGTCGAACACGTCCGACGTGCTGTGGGCCGGGTCCGTCGAGACCAGGAGGGTTCGTAGCCCCTCCCGGGCGGACTTGAGCCCGAACGCACTCGAGACGGTCGTTTTCCCCACGCCACCCTTGCCACCGAAGAACACGAACTTGTGCATGTCAGAAGTGGTACTGTGATCCCGCGCGTTCGATCATCGATTCGCGGTCCCACATCCGGCGCTCGAACTGTTCGAAGTCCTCCGCGATGTAGGGCAACAACTCGACGGCGTAATACGAAACCGGGTTCGGAATACCGAACGCGTCGGCGAACAACCCGAAGAACAGTTCGTCGACGGTGTCTTCCGCCGCGGCTTCGACGTTTTCCGTGGCCGGATGTTCGATCATCCCATGGTATAGCCCGTGCATCCACTCCTCGGCTGTTTCCCTGAACTGTTCGAACCGTTCGAAGACCGTCATAGTTATCAGATAGTGGTATGAAAAGCATAAAATTGGCGATTGTTAGGCTGACATAACTCGAAACGGGCCGTTTCCTTTCCCCAATGATAGTGTACTACCTGTTTTCGAATCGGTTTTGTTTTTCAATAAGTGTGCAATACCACCGAGTGGTATCACGTAAGGGGGATAGAGTCAACAAATATCACACCCGGAGGTCCAGATTCGGCAACGAGAGTTACCACCGCACAGAACCATGGGGCCCACGATCCGCGACCGGGAGCGTTCGGTTACGCAGAGGTCGACCGGAACAGCGAGTCCAGGTCCGGATCCGGATCCCGCAGTCGATACGACGGTCCCGACCGCTCGACGAGGTCGTGAGCAACCAGGTGCTCCAGATGGGCCGCGGCTTCGCCGGGGCCGTGGAGAATGTGAATGTTTTGTAGATCGCCGAACAGATGGGCGCTCACGGTCCAGGCGTCCGCCGGGCCATGCTCGTGGAGGACGTCGATCACGTGCTCGGTCCGATCGCGGTGGTGTCGCCGGATCGTGCGGGCACGCTCCGTCGGGTCGTCGACCGGGTCGCGGTGGCCGGGGTAGGCCCGATCGTAGTCGGCGTCGACGATCCGGGCAAGGCTGTCGAGGTACTTCGCGAGGGGGTTCTCGGTGCGGACGTCCGCGCCGCCGACGTTGGGCGTGTACTTCGGCAGCAGGGCGTCGCCGCTCAGGAGGGCGTCCTCGCCGTCGATTTCGCCCTCGAACCCGCACAGGCCGAGGGTGTGGCCGGGGAGGTGGACGGCCTCGAGGGTCGTCGATCCGGCCCGGAACGTCGCGCCGTCCTCGAAGGGTTCGACGTCGGCGGGATCGCCGGCGATGTCGTCGTGGGCGTCGAGGAACGCCAGGAGTTCTTCTCGCTCCTCGTCGGGCATCCCCCACGCCTCGAACGCCGCCAGGTGCTGGTCCCGGAGGGCCTGCCACGAACCCTCCTCGCGGGCGACGAGCGGGAGGTCCGCCCGGTGGACGTGGACCGTCGCGCCGCTTTCGGCCTGCAACGCCCCGGCGAGACCGGCGTGATCCGCGTGGTAGTGCGTGAGCAGGATGCGGTCGAGGTCCTCGGCGGCGATGCCGGCGGTGGCGAGGCCGTCATACAACGCCTCGCGGACAGGTGGGGTGGCCACGCCGGTGTCGACGAGCGTGGTCGGGCCCTCGCCGTCGGCGCCGAACAGGTAGATCGCGTTGCGCCCCTCGAACAGGGCGTTGTCCAGCTGGATCCGGTGCACGCCCGGCCATCGCACGCCGGCGGTCAAGAGCGTTCCGTCCTCGGCCGACCTCGCCACGGCGGCTGGCTCCGGGCCGGTTCGGGAATATCCTTTTGCCCTCCCGGGCCGCACACCGGGGCATGGACGAGATAGCGCTCGGCGTTCCGGAACCGATCCTCGACCGCCTGCCCGACGACGATGGGGCCGCCGCACAGGACATGCAACGGGCCGTCGCGGCCTGGGAGAACCGGCTCAACCAGGTCGTCGCCGACGCCGAGGACGACGGCGAGGCCGCCGGCACGATCCTTGACGCCATCGAGCACATGGAAGGCCGGATGGAGACCTACGACGAGTTCGTGCCCGAACTCCGGGCGTGGGGCCAGTCGCCCATCTACGCCATCGCCTGGCGCAACCTCATGGCCGACCTGATCCAGCAACTCTACGAACACGAGGACGTCGCCGACCACCTCGACCGCGAGCGCAACGCCCGCCTGGTCGAGGAGGGCATCAGCCTGAAGGACCTCTAGCGGTTCTCCCCCGGAACCGGTCGCCGTTCGGACTGCCGATTCACCGCCCACGCTCTCGAAATGAGTTGCATTCATACGGATCCGTTTATGCGCCCTGAAGCGAGAGCCCCACCAATGGACCCAGTGGTCGTCGTCGGTGGCGGGATCGTCGGTGCAAGCGTCGCCTCTCACCTCGCCAGGCGCTCCATCCCGGTCACGCTTTTCGAGCGCGACGCGCTCGGAGGCGGGACGACGAGCAAGTCCCTCGCCATGTTCGTCTGGCACCAGTCGAGACCCGAAAAACGCCAGCACCGCCTCCGGGAACGGGCCTGGGAGACGTACCGACCGCTGATCGAGGACGGCCGAATCGGGTTCGAACGGATCGGGACCCTCGACGTCGCCGATTCCGCGGGAAAACTGGACGCTCTCCGGGACGCCCGCGACCGACTCCGGGAGTTCGGGGCCAGGGCCGAACTCGTCGAGGGCGAGGCCCTTGGTGAGTTCGGCGTGGCCCCGGACGAAGTGGCCGGGGCGCTCTACACGCCCGAGGACGGCTACCTCGATCCGGCCGAGATCGTCCGGTATTTCGTGGACCGAGCGCGTTCTGCTGGGGCGAGCATCCAGACGAGCACCGAAGTGACCGACGTCGTGGTCGAGGACGGAAGGGTCGTGGCGGTCGAAACGTCCGACGGACGAATCGCGGCGAGCGCGGTCGTCAACGCGGCCGGCCCGTGGGCACCAGGGGTGAACGACCTCGTCGACGTGTCCCTGCCGCTCCGGCACAACTTCGGGCCGGTCCTCGTGGTACAGCAGGAAGCCGACGTCGACCTTCCCTTCGTGGAGTTCCCGGACGGCCACTATTTCCGCGAGGAGGGCCGCCAGCAGGCCTTCGCCGGCAAGTTCGGTGCGACCTTCGAAGACGCCGAGGTCGCCGACCCGACTCACGCGCAGTCGATCGACCACGAGTTCTACCTCGACGTCGAGGAACGGGTCGCTCGACTGCTCCCAGGACTCGACGAGGTCGACCTCGTCAACGAGTGGGTCGGCCTGCGGACGATCACGCCGGATGGACGGCCGTTCGTCGGCGAGACGGACTGCGAGGGCTACTACGTGGCCTGCGGGATGAACGGCCTCGGCGTCACGCTCGCCCCCGAAATCGGTCGTCTCGTCGCTACGTCGATCGACGACGACGGCCGCCCGGATCGTGAACTGGCGGAGTACCTCTCCCCTCGTCGGGCAATATCGCAGTGAGAAGACGACACTGAAGCCGGTCGCTGACTATTTCGACGGCGCGAACTCGGTACAGACGTCCCCGACGTCGATGTCGGTGACCCGTTCCTTTCGAGAACAGTAGGGCGTCCGGTCCCAGTCGTCGAGGAACCGGACGTGCCCGCAGACCCCACAGTGCGGGTACTTCGCGGCGAAGTCGTCCGCGTCGATGCCCAGCGCCTCCGAACGGACGGTGTGAGTGCTCATGGTAACTGATAGGTCGAGTGGACTGTTAACGAGTGTGGTCGGTTCTCACGGGCCGGGATCGCCCGACTGCGACTGCATGCGGGTGGACGACCGTTCGGCCGGTCCCGTCAGGTCCGCCGACGGACGACCGCGTTGTGTGAGGGATGTTCACTATTTCCACAATATGGAAATCCGCCATCAGGCTAAGGTGAATGCTAGGGTCTGTGTAGGTGAGGGGATGATAACGTGCCACACACAGGTCCGTCCGGACCGCAGTGGCCGGCCGAAAACGCCGGTCGGTTCGAAGGACTCGAACGGTACACGGAGCGGGCGCGGGAACGAACCCGGGTACCGCTCGACGAAGCCGAAGTGCTGATTCCCGACGGGGAAATCTACGTCCTCCCCGACCGGTGCAAGGAATGCGGCTATTGCTGGGAGTACTGTCCCAAGGACGTCCTGGAGCGAAGCGACGAGGCCAACGCGAAGGGGTACCGACATCCCCAGGTTGCCGAGGACAAGGCGGACGCCTGCGTCGACTGCGGGATGTGCACCTGGATCTGTCCCGAGTTCGCCATCTTCACCGAGGAGCAGGCGCGGCGACCGGCGAGCGAGAGCGACGCCGCTGACGAGTCCGAGTCGGTGGAGGTGAGCGACTGATGGCGGCCGAAAGCAGGGAACAGCCCGAAACTCCCGAGGATCGCGCCTTGCTCACCGGCGAACACTTCATGAAAGGTGACATCGCTGCCGCTGAAGGTGCCATCGCGGCGGGCTGTCGCTTCTTCGCGGGCTACCCGATCACGCCCGCCAGCGAGGTCGCCGAGCGCATGTCCGAGCGCCTCCCCGAGGTCGGGGGCGACTACATCCAGATGGAGGACGAGCTGGCCAGCATGGCCGCCATCGCCGGCGGGTCCAACGCCGGGAAAAAGAGCATGACGGCGACCAGCGGCCCCGGCGTCAGCCTGATGAACGAGAACCTCGGGCTGGCGGTCATCACCGAGTCGCCCTGCGTGATCGTCAACGTCCAGCGCGGCGGCCCCTCGACGGGGATGCCGACGCTGCCCGCCCAGGGCGACGTCATGCAAGCGAAATGGGGCAGCCACGGCGACTACCCGATGGTCGCCTACGCCCCGGACGGCCCACAGGACATGTTCGACCAGACGCTCGCGGCGTTCAACACCGCCGAGCAGTACCGGACGCCGGTGATCGTCCTGGCCGACCAGACCGTGGGCCACATGACCGGCAAGGTCGAGATTCCCGAGTCGGTCGAGACCGTCGACCGGCCGACGCCGACGGGCGAACCGAACCCCGACGAGTTTCTGCCGTTCGACGCCGCATACGACGTGCCCCCGATGGCCGCCGCGGGCGACGGCTACCGGGTGCACGTGAGCGGGCTGACCCACGACCAGCGCGGGTACCCCGACATCGATCCCGACACCCAACTGGAGATGATCACCCGGATGTTCGAG
This sequence comes from Natrialbaceae archaeon, assembly GCA_035269625.1. Taxonomy (GTDB): domain Archaea; phylum Halobacteriota; class Halobacteria; order Halobacteriales; family Natrialbaceae; genus DATFIX01. Next base: position 1,006 of record DATFIX010000290.1, on the reverse strand, counting down.
AAGATCGAGGGCAACCGCGACGACATCGTCGAGACCGAGGATTACCTGCTCGACGACGCGAACGTCGCCATCGTCGCCTACGGCTCGACGGCCAGATCCAGCCGACAGGCGGTGCGGGACCTGCGCGAGGACGGCCACGACGTCGGCCTCCTGCGCGTGGTCACGCCCTGGCCGTTCCCGGTCGAGGAGATCGAGGCACTCTCCGGGGCGATGGACCGGATCGTCGTCGCCGAGATGAACCTCGGCCAGTACGTCCACCCGGTGCGCGAGCACGCGACGTGCCCGGTCGAGAACTACACCCACCAGGGTGGCGAGATTCCCGAACCCGGTGCCATCGCGGACTTCGTCCGGGAGGTGATCGCATGAGCCAGCAGGCCTCGCCGGCCCAGGTGGCCGACGAGCACCCGAACGACGACATCCTCCGCGGCGAGCGCATCCCGCACATCTGGTGCCCGGGCTGTGGCCTCGGAACGGTCATCAAGTCCTACGCCGAGGCCGTCCGGGAGTCCGAGAAGACCCTGGACGAGCACGTGGTCGTCAGCGGGATCGGCTGTACCGGCCGGGCGGCCGGGTACGTCAACACCGACTCCTATCACACCACGCACGGTCGCGCCATCCCGTTCGCGACGGGGATCAAGGTCTCCAACCCCGACCTCGAGGTGAGCGTCATCTCGGGCGACGGCGACCTGTTCAACATCGGCGGCAACCACTTCATCCACGCCGCCCGGCGGAACATGGACCTGACCGTCGTGTGCGCGAACAACTTCAACTACGGCATGACCGGCGGGCAGTTCGGCTCGACGACGCCCCAGGAGGCGATCACCTCGACCACGCCCTACGGGAACTTCGAGCGGACGTTCAACCTGCCCCTACTGGCCGCCAGCCTCGGCGCGCCCTACGTCGCCCGGTGGACGACGCTGCACCCGCGGCGACTCTCGGATGCAATCGAACGGGCGATGGCGACCGACGGCCTGGGCTTCGTCGAGGTGCTCTCGCCGTGTCCCGA